>CAXSEH010000030.1:0-22201 GCA_964236345.1 uncultured Bdellovibrionales bacterium | reverse complement strand
CCAATTTGCGATCGGTATTTAATTTCTTCAAAAACCGTGCGGCCTTCGGTCGTCGGAAAACTGGGAAGGTGGTAAATCGCTTTTCCGTTTGCATCTTTTAGTTTAAATTTAACTTCACAACGACTGGCGATTTCCACCGTGTTCGCAATCGCCTCGGGAATATCCTTAAAAAGCGATTCCATTTTCGCCTGCGATTTAAAGTAAAATTCAGAACTACCCAATTGAAATCGAGAATCGTCAGACAAAGTTTTATTAGATCCGATACAAACTAAAACTTCCTGCGCAATCTGTTCATCGGGCGACATGTAATGAACGTCGTTCGTCGCAACAACCGGTACGCCGACAATTTTTGAAGCCTCCATGATAAAGCTATTAACCTGATTCCACTCAGGACGGGTGCGGCACATTTCTAAATAAAGTCGATCATCAAAAATTTCTTTAAGCTCGCGAATTTTTTTAAGCGCGGCTTCAGGTCCTTCTTTCAAATAGGTATTGGCCACTTCGCCCCGGTATCCGCCAGTTAAACAAATTAAATCCGAGCCGAATTCCTTAAGAACATCCACGTCGATGCGTGGCTTCCAGTAAAATCCGTCTTTAAAGCCCGCGGTGCTGAGCTGACAAAGATTTTGGTAACCTTTAAAATTTTGCGCCAACAAGACAAGTCTGCGTGGGCCTAAAGAGACTTCTGAAAATTTTTGATTGGGATCTTGCTTTTTTTCAAATCGAGAAGCGGGCGCCATGTAAGCATCTAAACCTAAGATCGGTTTGACCCCTTTATCTAAGCAAGCGAAGTAAAATTCGATGGCCCCGAACATGTTGCCGTTGTCGGTTAAAGCTAACGCCGTCATTTGATCTTCACCGGCTTTTTTCGCAAGGGCTTTTAACCGGCAAGCCGCTTCTAGCAAGGAATATTCGGAATGCGTGTGAAGATGAACGAAGCTCATCCTTCAAAGTTACTTGGGTTCAAAACCCGCGTCAACAAAGTCAATTAGCGTTATTCCCACTCAATCGTCGCTGGTGGCTTGCTGGTAATATCGTAGACGATCCGGTTGATTCCGCGAACCTCATTCGTGATTTTATTCGAAACTTTTTTTAAAAACTTCGAGTCAAATTCGAACCAGTCAGCCGTCATCCCGTCGACGGAAGTAACCGCGCGCAGAGACAGCACGCTTTCGTAGGTGCGCCCGTCACCCTGCACGCCCACGGTCTGAACCGGAAGCAGCACGCAAAACGCCTGCCAAATTTGGTGGTACAAGTTTTCGTCACGAAGGGCTTGAATAAAAATGTGATCCGCCTTCTTTAGAATTTCCAAGCGGGTTTCGGTCACCTCGCCGATGACGCGAATTGAAAGTCCTGGTCCCGGAAATGGGTGTCTAGAAATAAAATCCTTTGTCAAACCTAACTCGGCCCCTAGCCTTCGGACTTCGTCTTTAAATAAATTGCGAACCGGTTCAACAAGTTTCAGATTCATTTTTTCGGGAAGGCCACCTACATTATGATGTGACTTAATCGTAACGCTTCCGCCCAGCGATGAAACGCTTTCAATGACGTCCGGATACAAAGTTCCTTGCGCAAGGAATTGGATCTGGTCTTTATAATCCGAAAGTTCGTTCGCGATGGTTTGTTCGAAAACTTGAATAAATAATTGACCGATTTTTTTTCTTTTCTTTTCGGGGTCGATCAAACCGGCAAGCGCGTCGATAAAAAGTTTTTCGGCATCGACGCCGATCACGTTTAAGCCATACGCTTTATAATCTTTCATGACCTGTTGAAATTCGCCAATGCGAAGCAGGCCGTTATTCACGAACACGCAATGCACCCGACTGGGCCCCAAGGTTTTCGTTAACAACGTCGCCACGACCGAAGAATCCACGCCGCCGCTTAGCGCGCAAAGAACGTGCGCCCTGGGACCAACCGTTTCGATCACCATTTGTTTTGCGGCATCAAGAATCTGCTGATTCTTCCAGGTAGGAACCGCGCCCACCCAGTCGGCAAAGAATTTTAAAAAATCAGTTCCGTGTTCCGAGTGGGAAACTTCGGGATGGTACTGAAGGCCCATCATTCGTTCCGCTCCGGTCTCGGAAATAAATCCCGCCAGGTGCTTGTCACTTCGTAAAAGAACTTTCGCATCTTTAGGAATCTCGGTGACGACATCACCGTGGCTCATCCAAATCTTATGTTGCATCGGCCACGGAAACTTTAATTTCGCGTGGACATCTTCGTTCCACTTAATTTCGGTCAAACCATATTCGCGCGTTGTGCCCGCTTCAACTTTACCACCCTTTTGATGCGCTAAAAGTTGCATGCCGTAGCAAATACCCAGCACCGGCGCAATTTCAAGTAATGGATTCACGTCACGCTTTGGGCTTTTTTCGTCATAAACCGAATTCGGTCCACCACTTAAGATAATCGCATCGGGATTAAATTTTTTAATTTCTTCCGTCGAAACATTATAAGCTTTGATTTCAGAATAGTAGCCAAGATCACGCAATCGTCTTGCGATCAGCATGGTGACCTGGGAACCAAAATCCAAAATTAAGAATCCATTTTTAGTCGGTTGGCTTTGCAAAATATGTCCTTCGGATTATTCAAGACGGTAGTTAGGAGCTTCTTTCGTTATACTGACATCATGGACATGAGATTCTTTCAAACCCTGACCCGTGATTTGGACGAACTTGGCGCGGGCTTGTAGTTCACTAATATTACGGGCGCCGATGTAACCCATTCCCGATTTCAAACCGCCCACTAGTTGGTGAATGATTCCGCTCGCATTACCCTTGTAAGGCACCTTACCTTCGATCCCTTCGGGCACTAATTTATCTAAGTCGGTGACATCACGCTGGCCGTAACGGTCCTTTGATCCCTGCTCCATGGCTCCTAGTGAACCCATACCACGGTACATTTTGTAAGTGCGGCCTTGGTACAAAATCGTTTCGCCCGGAGCTTCTTCGGCGCCGGCTAAAAGGTTGCCGATCATTACGGTGTTCGCGCCTAACGCTAAAGCTTTCGTGATATCGCCCGAGTATTTGACACCGCCGTCGGCGATGATCGTTCTATTTTTTTTCTGCGCCGCCGCCGCGCAATTGATGATGGCAGAAATTTGCGGAACGCCAACCCCCGCAACGACGCGGGTCGTGCAAATGCTGCCAGGACCAACGCCAACTTTAACGACGTCGGCACCCGCGGCGATCAGTTCGGCGGTGCCCTCGCCGGTAACGACGTTTCCGGCAACGATGATCACGTCTTTGTATTTTTCACGAATTGTTTTCACCATGCTTATCACATTTTTTGAATGCCCATGGGCCGTATCGATACATAAAACATCGGCGCCGACCGCGATCAAGCTATCGGCACGCTCATAAGATTCACCACCGACCCCGACCGCCGCGCCAACAACCAACCGACCTTTCAGGTCTTTAGTGGCCTCTGGGTAGGCCTCGGCTTTTTCGATGTCTTTAATCGTAATTAAACCTTTAAGCTGGCCGGATGCATCGACGATCAATAATTTTTCGATGCGGTGTTTTTGCAGTATTTTTTTGGCTTGTTCTAACGTTGTCCCTACAGGTCCCGTCACCAAATTTTCTTTCGTCATGATATTTCTAATGGGTTGATTGGTGTTTGTTTCAAATCGTAAGTCACGATTCGTCAAAATGCCCACCAATTTCCCCTGCGAGGTGATCGGAACGCCGCTGATCGTGTACTTAGCCATGATCTGTAACGCTTCGCTGACGTAGTGATCGGGCGATAATGTAATCGGATCTTGAATCATTCCGCTTTCGTATTTTTTGACTTTTTCGACTTCAAAACTTTGCGCTTCAACGCTCATATTTTTGTGAACGATTCCGAGCCCCCCGTTTTGCGCCATGATGCGGGCAATTTTATTTTCGGTCACGGTATCCATCGCCGCCGATATAAGGGGAGTATTTAAATAAAGATTTTGTGCAAAAAATGTTTTTGGAATAACTTCGGTCGGAACGATTTCAGAATATTGGGGAATCAGCAAGATATCGTCGAAGGTCAGGGCAAGCTCAAATGGCGAATTTCCGGCGTTCATGATGTCCCCTTCGTTTGTTTATTCACCATACCATGTTTTATAAAGAAGGTAATTGTCGGCGGACTGTTCCAAAAAATTTAATTCTTCGTCATTGAGTTGACGTTTTAAAACGGCCGGCCGTCCGACGATCAAAGAACCCGGGGGAAATTTCTTTCCTTCGGTGACGAGGCTTCCGGCACCCACGACGCAGCGGTCACCAATTTCGGCGTTATCCATGATGATGGAACCCATTCCGATTAAGCATGCATTGCCTATTTTGCAGCCATGTAACGTGACCGCGTGGCCGATCGTGGTTCGGTCGCCCACGGTGCAGGCTGATTTACCGAAGGTGCCGTGCACGACGCTGCCGTCTTGAATGTTCGTTTCTTTTCCGATCACGATCGGCATCACGTCTCCGCGAAGGGTGGTGTTAAACCAAACGGACGAACGATCACCAATCGTCACGTCAGAAATGATGCGGGCGCCATCGGCGATGAAAACGTCGCGGCCGATTTTTGGAGTTTGGCCCCGCGCCTTAATCAGTTTCATGAAGAATCCTTATGTTACATTAAATATTGATGAGGTTTTATTAAAGTCAGCGGATGATTCGCAAGCCCCTTGGCGATCCCGACAATTTCGGCGCTCATATCTTTTGAACGATTGATATAACTTTTGGTCGCAAAGATTGGAATCTTTAAATGAATGCAAAGGCTCATCACTTCGTCGGCGCGAAATTTCAGACTAACGTTGCTAGGATGTCCATCCATGTAAAGGCGCACGTACTGGTGGACCCCTTTAATTTCGACGAACACGCAGCGTTCAAGTTTTATATCTAAGCTTCGTAATAGTTCTTCGGAAAACCGATGCAAGGTCACCGGAAGTGCCGCTTGGGACGACTGGGTCAGCGTCACGCCGGCCTCTAATTGGTTGATCCCAACGGGCAGCATGTATTCTCCCGTTGAATCCTTCAAAATCAGAAAAGGACGGTCGGCATCGTTCGATAATGAAAGTCCGTAAGGAAGAAGTTCGATTAAATCTTTTTCGACAAAATCAACTCGCTCGTCTTGCGGTTTCGAAAATAAAAAATCGCCTTTTATTTGTTTCACTGCACTAATTCTCCGCG
Organism: uncultured Bdellovibrionales bacterium; assembly: GCA_964236345.1. Taxonomy (GTDB): domain Bacteria; phylum Bdellovibrionota; class Bdellovibrionia; order Bdellovibrionales; family Bdellovibrionaceae; genus Pseudobdellovibrio. Next base: position 17,045 of record CAXSEH010000030.1, on the reverse strand, counting down.
AATGGTGTTCGGAAATGCTTGCGTCACTTTGACCGGAACCGTTTGTCCGATCAGACTTTCACTTCCCATGAAAAAGACCAGTTTATTTTGCGTACTTCGGCCCTGGGCCTTACCTTGATCGTTAATTTTTTCAACCAAGACATTTAAAATTTGGCCTTCATATTTTTTCGCCAGTGGAAACGACATCGCCTCGTGCGTATCAAAAAGTCGGTTTAGCCTTTCACTCTTAACGGCTTCATCCACTTGATCCGTAAATTCTGCGGCTTTCGTAAACGGACGTGGGGAATAATTGTAGGCGTAAATTGTTTCAAACTGGACCTCTTGCACGAGCGACACGGTGTCTTGAAAGTCTTCTTCGGTTTCCCCCGGAAAGCCCACGATGATGTCGGTTGATAAAACTAAGTTAGGAATTATTTTTTTCATCGTGTTTATTTTGTCTAAATACTCTTCGCGCGTGTAGCCGCGATTCATTCTTTGCAAGATGCGCGAGTTCCCGCTTTGCACCGGCATGTGCGCGTACTCGCCGATTTTGTGCTGATGGTCCGCTAGCACCTGAAAAAGTTTTTCGTTGAAGTCTTTCGGGTGCGGCGTCGTGTAGCGCACGCGCTGGATATCGGTTTCTGACGATACCCTTCGTAGTAAATCAGCAAAGTCGGCACCGTCATCAGAAGAGTATGAATTTACATTTTGACCTAGAAGCGTAACTTCCTTCACTCCACGATTTACTAAATTTCGAACGTCCATCAAAATATGCGAAATCGGACGAGACTTTTCGCGACCTCGGGTAAACGGCACGATACAAAAACTGCAGAAATTATCGCAGCCCTTCGTTATATTCACGAAAGTCGAAACTCCGGGATTACGAACTAAAGTTTCAACGTGGTACGGAGCTTTGTGTTTAAAACCGGCGTTCACCATTTTTGAACCGGTGTCGAATACGTCCGAAACCAAAGTCGGTAGCGTATCGATATTATCGGTTCCGAAAACGAAGTCGATCATGGGTTGCGTCTTCATCAGCTTATCTTTTTCTTGCTGCCCGACGCAGCCGCCGACCCCGATTTTTAAATTCGGGTTTTTCTCTTTCATCTTTCGGTAGGTACCGACTTCGGAGTAAACTTTATGGACGGGCTTTTCGCGAATTGAACACGCGTTGATAATAATGACCGAGGCTTCTTCCGGCGTTGCGACGACCGCAAAGTTTGACATCTCTAGAAGGGAATACATTCTTTCGGTATCGTTCACGTTCATCTGGCAACCGTAGGTTGAAATATAAACTCCCCGTCCTTTTCCCAGATCGTGGTCCACGTGTGGTCGGCTAATTTGAAGTGCAGTGTCGACTGCAGTGTCTAACGGATTTTCGGTCATTTAATGATTTTCCCATTGTGTGAAAGAATGTTTTTGAGTTATAGAAACAACACCGAAATCCGTCAACAAAAGCTCGAGGTATCTGATGAATCCGCGCAAAAAAGAGTCGAAAAAATGGACGAAGCTACCCGCCGACTTTGCAAACCAAATAAAAACTGTGTTTGAGCAGAATTTTAAACCGCATTTACAGGGTAAAAAGCTCACCGTCGAGGGACGCATTTATCCGTCCGAAATAGTGCTACGCGTCGGAATTAACCAAAAAGGCGAACTGCGCTTCAATAATTTTGAAGTTTCGCTCGATCACTCGAAAGAACAACAAAACGCGATCGCGCAAATTCACATCGGGGTCGATGCCGTCGCGAGCTTAATGGTGGACTACTTTGAAAACGAAGAAGAACACGAAATGCCGCTGATCTGGCAAAAATATCCATTCGATAAACAGACAATTTGGTTGCAGTATTCAAGCGAAAATTCTGATTTAGAGGCCGAGGCCAATAAACTTCTTGGCCTTTCCGCTGAAGATGCTTTGCTTGCAGAAACCGAAGCCGAAATGCAAGCTCTAGGCCTTAACGAAGAAGAACAAGGGTCAACCGAAGAAGAAAATATCGACATGAGTAAGCCGCAAATTTTTAGCGGCGCGAAGAAAAAAAAGAAGAAGGATGAGATGCATTAATGCGTCTTAGAAAAAAACCAAAAAAAAAGGTCATTTGTTTCCAAACGACCTTTTGCGATTTCTTATAAGATAACAAATTTCCTAAAAATCTCCGTCGTCTTCCATGGCCGGCGCTTCGCCGATACCGCGAATTTCGTCCGCGAACGATTGCTGTTCGTTTTCGTCTTCGTTTTCCGCCAAGGCCGATTCGTCAATTTCAAGTTCTTGAATAACCGAAGAGAAATCTTTTTCGGTTTTAAGATCTTTGCGGATCACTTCTAAAAACTTATCTGGATATCGGGCCATCAAATCTTCAACGTATTTTTCTAATTTTCCATCGATAAGGATGTGCTTTCGAATTTGGATTTTTTTCCATAATAATAAATAATGGTAACGGCAGTAACCTTCAACAGTTGAAACTTGATCGCAGTCGCGCACGCGGCAAAGTCTGCGGCCTTCGGAATCGGTCAGATAAATTTCTTCATCTTTCACTTCCGTGTCTTCGTCATCGCCCAGTTCAATATTGATGTCTTCGTCGTCTTCTTCGACGGCCTTTAAATCTTCTTCGTACTCGGCAATTTCACTTTCGCCGAAGTCATCGCCAATGATGTCGTCATCGAAATCTTCTTCCGATTTCTTTTCGGGCTTTTTGCCTTTACCTTTACCTTTGGCTTCAGCTTTTGGGGCCTTGGCCGCCGGCTTCGGAGCAGCCTTTTCGTTCGCTTTTGCGTTATTTTTTTCGGGCGGCCCTTTTTTAACGGGGCTCGCAGCTAATTTTTTAGTGTCTTTTTCTTTTTTCGCGCTGGCTTCGACCTTTTGCGTCTTAGCGGGGGGCGCTTTTTTAATAGGAGCCGCCGGCTTCTTAACGGGCTTTTTGTTATCTTTTTTAGCAGGGGCCGCGTGTTTTGCGGGCTTTGCTTTATCTTTAGTCGCTTTTTTTGCGGGTTTCGCTTTTGCCATATTCCACCTTGAACTCACCTTTGATTGAACGACAGTTGATAGTCAATAGCTTTCTTCTACTCAAACGGGTGGAAAATCGTTTAAGATTTTGTTTTTTAAAAGGAGTTTATTTATGGAAAAAGTTGTCATCGTTTCGGCGGCCCGTACCCCGGTTGGAAGTTTTCAAGGAAGTCTTTCAACGGTACCCGCCCCCCGTCTTGGTGCGATCGCGATTAAAGCCGCGCTTCAGCGGGCGAATGTTGGCGTTGATGATGTTCACGAAGTCATCATGGGCGAAGTGCTCACGGCCGGCGTGGGTCAGGCTCCCGCTCGTCAAGCAGCCCTGTACGCGGGAATTTCAAATTCTACTCCGTGCATGACGATCAATAAAGTTTGCGGATCCGGCTTAAAGGCCGTGATGTTAGCAAGCGATTCCATTCGCCTTGGAACAAATGTGATTGTAGTGGCCGGAGGACAAGAGAATATGTCGCTTGCCCCGCACCTTCTTGAAAATTCACGGGGTGGATACCGAATGGGAAATCAATCTATTACCGATTCAATGATCAAAGACGGACTTTGGGATCCGTACAATAATTTTCACATGGGAAATGCGGCCGAGATTTGTTCGCGTGAATATTCCTTTACCCGAGAAGCCCAAGACCAATTTGCGGTTGAGTCGTACAAGAAAGCGCAAAAGGCAATCGTCGATGGCCAGTTTAAAAACGAAATCACGCCGGTCACGATTGAAGGCCGAAAAGGCCCGACCGTAGTGGATACGGATGAAGAACCTGGAAAAGCGATGTTTGATAAAATGCCAGGACTGAAACCGGCTTTCGAAAAAGACGGAACGATCACTGCGGCTAATGCATCTAAAATTAATGACGGCGCGGCCGCTTTAGTTTTGATGAGCGAATCGGAAGCAAAGAAGCGTGGCCTTAAACCATTGGCGACGATTGTTTCCTACGCGACTTACGCCCAAGATCCAAAATACTTTACGACCGCTCCCGTTGGCGCGATTAAAAAATCGGTCGAGATGGCAGGCCTTACCATGGCCGATATTGATTTGTTCGAAATTAATGAAGCCTTCGCGAACGTTGCGATGGCGGCCCAGAAATCGTTAGAAATACCGATGGAAAAATTAAACATTCACGGCGGCGCGATCGCGATCGGTCACCCGATCGGCGGAAGCGGCGCGCGTTTATTAACGACTCTTTTACATAATTTGCAAACCCGCAACGCAAAACGCGGTCTTGCAACTTTATGCATCGGTGGCGGTGAAGCGGTTTCGTTGATCGTTGAAAGAAACTAACGATGTCATCTAAAGTATTCGCAAATGCGAAAGCCGCCATTGAAGGCGTCAAAGATAACATGACCCTCCTTGTGGGCGGGTTCGGCCTTTGCGGTATTCCCGAAAATTGCATCGAAGCTTTAAGAGACTCTGGCGTCAAAGGCTTAACTTGCGTTTCTAATAATGCGGGCGTTGACGATTTTGGTTTAGGTTTACTTTTGCAAACCCGGCAAATTAAAAAAATGATGTCGTCTTACGTTGGCGAAAACGCGACGTTTGAAAAACAATATATGTCTGGGGAATTGGAATTAGAATTTTGTCCGCAAGGAACTCTTGCCGAACGCCTTCGGGCAGGGGGCGCCGGCATTCCCGGTTTTTACACCGCGACCGGAGTCGGAACAAAGATTGCCGAAGGAAAAGAAGTGCGCCAATTTGATGGCCGAGAATACATCTTAGAAAAAGGCATCACCGGCGACTTCGCTTTCGTTAAAGCTTGGAAGGGTGGCAAATTCGGCAATTTAATTTTTCGCAAAACGGCCAGAAATTTTAATCCCATGATCGCGACCGCCGGGAAAATCACGGTGGTAGAAGTCGAAGAGCTGGTTGAAACCGGAACGCTTGACCCCGACCAGATTCACACTCCCGGCGTTTACGTCCAAAGAATCTTTCAAGGCGTTAATTATCAAAAGCGCATCGAACAACGTACCGTCCGAAAGAAGGCGTGATTTATGCCACTGACTCGCGAACAAATTGCTAAACGCATTTCCGAAGAAGTTCAAGATGGTTACACGGTTAACCTTGGTATCGGCATTCCAACTTTGGTTGCGAACTACATCCCGCCGACAAAAACCGTTATGTTACAAAGTGAAAACGGCCTGTTAGGGATGGGGCCATTTCCATTCGAGGGCGAAGAAGATCCCGACTTGATCAATGCCGGTAAGCAAACCATTACGACCGCGAAAGGTTCTAGTTTTTTTAGTTCGGCCGATAGTTTCGCGATGATTCGCGGTGGGCATATTAATTTAACGGTCCTTGGGGCCATGGAAGTCGACCAAGAAGGAAGCATCGCGAACTGGATGGTTCCAGGCAAGATGATTAAGGGAATGGGCGGCGCTATGGATTTAGTGGCCGGTGCAAAAAATGTAATCGTAGCCATGCAACACACCGATAAAGAAGGAAATTCAAAGCTTCGAACGAAATGCACGCTGCCGCTGACGGGAGTCAAATGCATCAAAAAGATTGTTTCTGATTTTGGCGTGATCGAAATCACGCCGAATGGATTCATGCTTTTGGAATACGCGCCCGACATGACGGCCGAACAGGTTGTCAAAGCGACCGAAGGTAAAATTTCGATTCATCCCGAATGCAAGAAGATGAGCCTTTAATTAAAACGACTAATAATTGAAAGTATTAATCGGTTTGAACCGAAGCGGAAGTTTAACAGATTCCGCTTTTTGGTAAGATTCCCCACCCAATATATGTACGTGCAGCGAATTTGTTTTTCCGCCTTCAGCAACTGGCTGACCTAAAGTTAAGATGATGCGATCACCCGTTTTGGCTAAACCATTTTCGATTAATAACTTTTCGACTTGTTGCAGAACTTCATTCAATGACGTGTACGGTTTAAGTAAAAGGGTTTGCAAGCCCCACGTAATTTCTAAGCGATTTAATACGTCGATTTCGGTGGTGATCGCGACGATTTGCGCTTTCGGTCTAAATGACGAAATGATCTGGGCCGTTTTACCGGTCGTCGTTAGACAAACGATCGCCGCGGCGTTGAGTTTCAGCGCGGTCAATGCGGAACTTGCCGCAATGGCGGCAGGGGTGCTGAGCAACTCGTTATCGAGCGAAATTTTGTAATAACTTTCTTCGCTTTTTTCGACTTCCAAAATCACTTCGTGCATCGTACGAATAGCTTTAAAAGGATATTTTCCACTAGCACTTTCCGCCGATAGCATTAAAGCATCCGATCCATCCAAGACGGCGTTCGCTATGTCGGTAATCTCGGCCCGGGTGGGGCGCGGGTTTTCAACCATTGAATCTAGCATTTGCGTGGCGGTGATCACGGGTTTTCCAAGTTCGTTACAAAGTGCGATAATTCTTTTTTGGGCGCGGGGTAATCGGCTCTGCCCGATTTCAACTGCTAAGTCACCGCGCGCGACCATGACGACGTCACTTAGGCGCACAATTTCTTCCAAGTTATCAAGTGCCTCAAGCATTTCAATCTTCGCGACGATCTTTGCTTGCGATCCCGCTTTTTCGATCATCTCGCGTAAACTTCGAATATCTTTTCCGTGCCGAACAAAACTAAGCGCGACGAAATCGACATTGTTTTTTAATCCGAAAGCTAAATCTTCAATATCTTTCGGCGTCATTGCATCTACCGGTAAGTTAACTCCCGGCAGGTTCATGCCCTTGCGATTTTTTAACTGACCGCCGTAAATAACTTCAGCTTCGAGAGCTTTTTCTCCGACCTTCAGAACTTTAAGTTCAATTAATCCATCATCTAGTAAAATTTGGGTTCCGGGCTGGCACGCTTTGCACAACTCTTTGAAGTCACTAGGTATTAATCCTTCGCGTCCCATGACATCATCAATTGTCACCGTCACGACTTGGCCGGGGACAAGGGGGATAGATCCTTTTTCGAAAAGGCCCACTCGAACCTTGGGGCCTTGCAGATCTTGTAGAATCGTAACCGGAGCTTTTAGTTCCATCGAAATGCGACGAACATTTTCGATGACCGCTAAATGTTCAGGATGGGTTCCGTGACTAAAATTCAATCGAGCCACATTCATACCGGCTTGAATTGCTTTAGTTAAATTCTCGGAATCTCGAGTAGCGGGACCTATTGTGGCAACTATTTTGGCGCGTCTTAATGCTAACATGGCAATAGACTAATGATTTAACGGTAAAATGTCCTGTAAAAAAATAAGTTTCTTAACTTTTTTAATTCTTCTTCTTGCCGGAGTTTTTGGCGCTGGGTTTCAGCTTCGTCCGCTTCAACCGATGCAACCGAACGCTTCAGGGCTTTGGTCTGGTGCGACGTTTGGGTTGCAAACTCTTTTTCCCAAGCGGGTTCGATACCTTTGAGGAAACTTAAAAGCTGGGTTTTCTGGGGATAAAAAATAGAAACAAATTTAATCATATCAAGCTTTGATAAAAACTCGGCCTTGTTGATGACGGTATCCTGTCCGGACTGACTGCTCTGTTGATATTCAGACAAAATAAAGGTTTTGGTATCAAAAGCTTTAATATTACGCTCGCGGATATGAACAAGCACCATTTTAGAAACGAAGGGAACTTCGTTGATCTTGAAAGCCATAGGTTTCTTGTTTTTACTTTGAATGATTAATTCACCTTGAAGCAAATCAATTCGTAAAGCCGGGGTAAAGGAAGTCAATTTGACGATGGCCCCATTTCCAAGGACCAACTGGAAGCGATCTGATCGACCTTGTAATATGTCAGCATTAAGCGCCCGAACCAGGCACGGACTAATCTCTTTTGCCACGCAGTCTTCCGGTAGCGACAAAATTTCGCCCTGGGCTGCCAGCGATAGCACGAGTGCGAATGAAAATAACTTCAGGCTTTTCAAAATTGCTTTTTCTCGATTTCTTTTAACTTTTTAAGAACTTCGGGCTCATCCTTAAACTCGTTTCGTACGATTTTAACAAGCTCTGCCGCCTGTTCATACTTCTTTTGCTTAATGTAAATTCCAGTTAGTAAAACCAGTGACTGGCCCGCCCATTTAGATTCGGGAAACTGCGTAACGACAGCGTCAATTTTTTCCAGACAAGAAATGTTTTTTCCGAGTTGCCCGCACTGCGAACTGGCCTCTTTGAAAAGGCCTTCAGCCAACACTGTGCGGTCTAATTCAACCGCGTTTTTATTATCAGGAATACTGGCTAAACTTCGCCGGTTAATTAAACCGCGGCCACCTAATTCTAAATCTTTCTGTTTAAGCTCGAGCAATAGAATTTTATTTTTCAAAAATCGATTTTCAGACGTCAACAATTGTGCGTCACCCAAATCGTATTGTGCCGATTTATAAGTAACGGCCAGGCCACTTAACAGGACCAAGATCAAGACAAAAAAGGAGTCGACTTTATTCATACTGGACTTTTCGGCGGTTAAATGTTCAAAGTTTAATCGTTTCAATTTGAGTCATAAAATACACCGCGCAGAAGGTCCTAGCCCCTTACGAAATCGAGTGACAAAACTGATCGTCTTTTTTAGCCTCTACCCTTATTCCGGAAGGGTCTTCGAATGAACAAATCTGAACTGGTCAGTGCCATTGCCGCAAAATCTAAATTAAGCAAAACGATGGCCGAGCAATGCCTTGATTCCACCCTCGCGGTGATCTTAAAAACGGTATCGGGTGGTGAAGAAGTTAAGATTGTGGGCTTTGGCACATTCTGTAAAACGGAACGAAAACCTAAGACCGGCCGCAACCCCAAGACCGGCCAAACTTACAAAATTCCGACAACGACCGTCCCCCGCTTTAAGCCCGGTAAAGAATTTAAAGACTCGGTTAAATAAGGATCAATTACATTTTATCGTATTTGCTTTTAAAAAGTACGGGCCAAGATTCAACCATCTCAAGACTTTCGTAATACACTTTATGAAATTGATTTGATTGCAAATCTTTGAAGAGCAAACTTTTATTCAGTGGAAATCGAATCAATCTTTTTGTTAAGGCATAGAAAAATTTCTCGCCTAGGATGCCCCCCAAAATTTGCGACGAAAGCATGTAGCTTTTTTTCCCGTATTTCTTTTTGCGCACGTCGCTTCCAAGTTTGTTCTGCGAAATAAACTGAAGTTCTGAAAGTTTTTGCGCGAGTGATAGCATCAGCGCCTCTTTACCACGATCATCAAACTGTTCTTTTTGCAATGCTTCCCGAATGTCCTGTAGGGTATCCGTTTTTCGCTTCGGATTGCTGACCTTACTGCAAAAATACGTCACCGCTTCTAACCATATAAGCTTTAAAAAATCTTTCTGCGGATCGGTGATCGTCGTACGAAAGCCCTTTTCTTTATAATATATATACTGTGCGGCAACTTTCGTGACGTGATTGACCGAAAGGCGTGATAAGTAGCCAATTTCAATTTCGGGAATGTAGAACGAAAGTCCTTCTTGCACGTTTTCAAGGACCCGCTTTTTAACGGCAATTGAAAGGCCATCGACTTTTTCAAAAAACGAATCGTCATGCGCGGTGTAAATTGAAAGTGCGGACGTGTCTACTTTTAACCCAAAGGATTTGGCCAGTAGGTCCACGCTGTGACAGACGCTATCGGTTGGATCAACGTCCCCGATCCGAATCCGTTTATCGTAACCGCTTTCAAGGTATAGTAAATAATCTTGCCACTTTACCCAAGGAGGCAAAACATTTAAGGCCCACTTATCGTCCGTCAAGCGAACGACGTCGGTGGTTAAATCTTTTTGTTTTTCCATTATTTTAAAATAAATGACCTCGGGGCTTTGGTAGACGGTGCACAGATTTAGTTGAGGAGCTATTTTTTTGATTTGCTTCGGCAAGTGGGCCGACGCGATATGAAAATCTCCATACTGGACGAAGATTTTTCTTCCCGGGTACTTGTTTTTAATCTTTTGAATTCGAATCGCGGCGTGAACGTCGCGATTTTTTAGATTTCTTTTCGCCGCACTTTCATTAATCCCATAAACCGGTACCTTATTTATCTGGGCCCATTTAAATATCGGCCGGTAGTTTTCCCAGGGAAAGCCCCAAGTTTTTTTCCACGCAACCCGGTTTAAGAAGTCTTTTTCCGACATTTGTCCTTGCATAAACGAATCGATGGCCGCCTGATCTTTTTCAGATAGGCACTCTAACGCCAGCACGACCGAGGTTTTGATTTTCCGAACAACCCGTAGAAACCCGCGGGTTGATTGTTTTTGGGCGTGAAAATCTCCGACCAGGACGATATCGGCGGTCTTCAGACGAGAAAAGAGGTGCTTTTTATCGACGGATGACCAAGTAAAATGGCTTAGTTCTTTTTCATACGCTTGTCGGTATTCCAGAAGCTCTTTCGTCTCAAGGCCCGTAATGGCCTCGGCCCGCTTACGAATCGTTTTGTAAAAATCTTTTCTGATTTGAATCAGTTGCGTCGAATCCATTTTCATCATTATATAGGTAAGCATTTTATGAAAACAATTGTTGATTTCAAACCAGAAAAGAAAAACCATATCTCTATGACAAAAAAACAAAATACTTTGCTCGTTAGCGTTTTGATCACAGTTGCTTTATTTATCTATCTAACCATCCATCATTATTCGATTAAGCTCGGTTTAGGCGGAAATGCCTTGTGCAGTATCAGCGAAAAAATAAATTGCGATGCTGCGGCGACCAGCCGATTTGCCGAATTTTTCCAAACCCCGATTGCCCTCTTAGGTGTTGTTTTTCACGTTTTCTTACTCGGTTGTTTACTGTTTTACAAATTTCGATGGGTCGACCACTCTATTTACCTCAAGCGCACGGTCCAGGGCTTACTTTTACTTGCGGCGGCGGTATCCGTTGTAATGGCGGTGATCTCTTTATTCATTGTCAAAGTCGTCTGTCCGTTCTGCTTTGCCACTTATTTATTTTCTTTCATAAATTTGGCTTTGGGTTGGAATTACGTCTCGGCGGAAGATCGTGGATTTGCGGTTTCCAATTATTTTACTCACTATCGATCTCATCTAATTATGCTTGCACTAATTCCGGCAACCGCTTGGATTGTTTCGCGAATGATCGATGAAAATTACGGCCTTTCAGAGTTAAACAAAGTTGTACCAGAAAAAATTTCGCAGTGGAAAAATGCGCCGGTTTTTGAATTCGATAAAAAATTGGGTTTAAACAACGGCGTGACCTCTGACAAAATTGTATTAGTGGAATTCGCTGATTTCAAATGCCCCCATTGCCGTGTGGCCTCGAAAACGATTGAAACATTCTTAAAAGGCCGAAGCGATGTTCAGTTTATTTTTAAACCTTTTCCGTTGGACGGAACTTGTAATCCCGACGACCAGATGTCAAAGGGAGACGGCACCCGATGCACCCTTGCCGCCTGGACTTTGTGCGCCGAGCAGATTGGCCAAAAAGGATGGGCCATGCACCACTGGATCTTCGATAAGCAAGAAGAAATCAGTGCGGTCTCTGATCTGCGGTCTCTCTTACCCGAAATTGAAAAGCAATTCCAAATCAAGCCCGACGAATTGAACGCTTGCGCCGACGCATCAAGTACTTACGATTTAATTAAACGATCCAGTGCCGAGGGGCACAATGCGAAAGTTAGCGGAACGCCGACGATTTATTTGAATGGCAAAAAGCTAGGTTCGGGGCACGTTTTACAGGTTCTGAATGCGGCGGTAAATGAAATTAACTAGAATATTTTTTCGATCATTATCTGAACGATTTTATCACACTGATCGCTGACGATCAGAAAAAAAGTGGATAACATACCGTTAGAAAATTCTAAGAACAGGCCCGCGGCGAATACGGTAACTAATGAAAACCAAATAGATTTGACGACAATTTTTGTTGATTTAACGTCATCCAAACGCAGCTCTTCAAGGCAATTTTCAATTTTTTGCAAAACCATGCTTAATTCGCTGAAATGTTCTTTACATTTTACTTTCAATTCTTGCTGCTTAGTTAAAGTCATCCCACTTAACCCCGGGAAATTGCGTTTGGTGCGGATCGCAAAAATTAAATCAATCGAATGTAAACAGTACCTTTCAACTTTCAGCCGAAAATTGGGATATTCAGAATCTTTCTCGATAAACTCTTTAAACATCTTGATCGCGCGGTCGTATTCTTCCTTACTCACGTAAGAAAGAATGTTGTAACGAAGGGTGTCCGGACGGCCGAGGTCAATCCCGCCGAAATCCGACGCGTGACTACCCGCTGATTTTTCCGATAATTTAAGTTCACCCATAGAACTTTATCGGCGCTTCCCGGGCCTTCCTAAAACAAGGCCATAGTCTAGTTTTGAGCCAATGTGATTTGTCCTAGACTTTTTTATGGCAAAATAAACACTAGGACCGCTACTTCAGGAGGAAGTTAATGGATTTTGAGCTCAAAAATTTAGAAATGGTTGAAAACTCACCGAATCTGACGGTCCACGCCCACGAATCAATGAAAAGCCATTCACTGATTTTGAATGAAGTCCAAAAGGAAAACGAAGAACTTCAGAACAAAATGAAGTTGAATTATCGTCGTCTTCTTCTTTTCGAGGCTGAGAACAACAAGCTGATGGAAGAAAAAAATAAGTACTTCTTTGAATCTCAATCGCAGATCGAAAAAGCTAAACTGCTGGTTGAAAAAAATGCTGAACTTGAAACTGAAAATGGTGAATTCGAACAAAGGCTGCAGCTGCTCAACGAAAAAGTATACACTTTAGAAAAAATAAACCGAACTCAGTTCATCGAAATCAAACGTTTTTCGAAATTTCACCTTAAAATACAAAATGTGGTTAAGCCGTATATCCTGCAAATAAAACAGCAGCTGTTCAACTCGCAGAAGGAACTTAATTCGGTTCACAACGAATTAAAAATGTTCAAAAAGTTAAACCAAGATCTTGAAAAACAAAATGCTGACTTAATAGAGCAAAGGGATGCGACCGCCAAAATTTACCAACTTGATAAGAACGAAATGATCAATTCTTACGAAGAACAAATCCACGTCTTTTCAAAAGAAATATTGGACCAGCAAAACCAAAATGATTCGCTGGCAAAAGAAATCGCGCGTTTGAAAAAATCTGTAGAATTTAAAAATTACTATGAAAATGAAGTGATTAAATTTAAAAGGATTCACGAAGAAGATCAGACTCAATTGCAACACGTTCGTGACCAAAAGAACTACTTAGAGACTCAAGTTATTGATAAAGAACTGATCATGACCCAATTAAAAATCGAATTGGGACAAATTAAATCAAGACTTGATGAAAAAGAAAACATGCTTGATGTGACCCGGAAACAGCTAGCTAAACAACTAGATGAATCCGTTTTGGCCAATGAGCGATTAGATCGCCTTGAAAAATTGAACAATCAACTTAGTCGAGAAATGTCCCACTCGAATTAAGAGCGTCCGATAAAGTTTGGTACGTCTTAAGTTCATGCATTCCTTTTAGATCCAAAAGTTTGTAAAAATCAGGCTGAAGGCCCACGAGCTTTACGTTATCGATCAGACGAATCGATTCGAAAAAGGTCGTGATATTTGCCGATGCCGTAAAGTTAAGCTGCGATAAACAAAAGACGACTTTTTTATTTCGAAGTTTTCTTTCGCACACATCACGAAATGGTTTGTTTTGATCAGCCTCGATACGACCCGTCACTTCCACCACGGTCAGATCCCCTACTTCATAAAAATGAGCTTGCATACGATTCCTCCAAAGTTTCTATCGGTTGTTTGTAAAAAAAGTAAATCCTTCTTTAGTCTGAGTCGTGACATTCATCCCAAAATTGTTACGATGAAACCTTCATGCGTTTGATAATTCTGCTTATTCTTACTTTTTCTAGCCTGTACTCGACCGCCCAAACGTCGAGCCCATCCACGTTGCCGAACAGCTCGCGTATTCAAGGTTTTACAATTACCTCTGACGATTTAGACCGCGATATTGAAAACGACACGGTAACGTTACGTGGAAATGTGAAGATCATCTACCAACTGCAATATTTTGAAGCCGATGAAGTCTTTATTGATCTGAAAAAAAAACAAGCCGTGTTCACGGGAAAAGTGAAAATTCAGAATACGACTTATCAAATCGGCGGACAGAAAATCACTTTGGACTACGAATCAAATCAGGGTGTCATTTATATCGGATACGTCCAGTCCAATAACGTGCGCTTTCAGGGCGATCTGATTGAAAAATTAAGCGAGACCGAATTCAACGTAACGAATGCCGAATTCACAACGTGCTCGAATTGCCCCGCCACGTGGAGTTTTGAAGGCAGCAAAATCCGCGCAGAACTTGGCGGCTACGCCTACATTAAAAGTAGCTTTTTAAAAGTCAACGCCGTCCCCGTCTTCTGGCTTCCCTATTTAATTGTTCCGCTTAAAGCGGAACGACAAACGGGTTTGTTGCCACCCGAGATCGGATACATCAACAACCGTGCCTTGGTTCTAACTGAGGATTTTTTCTGGGCGATCTCGCGTTCGCAAGATGCAACGATCACCTTTAAAAACTACGAACATGGTGGTTTGAAACCCTTGGTAGAATATCGTTACGTTTTAAATGACGACTCATTTGGGCAAATCAACGCATCCCATATTCGCGACACCGTTTTTGCGGGCGAAGAGCGTTACAACAAATATTTAGACCCTGGTGATAAAAATAAAATATTAAATCGCTGGAAGATCAAATCTACGGACCAGTATGTTTGGGACAAGCGTGATAAAGTTCAATTGCAACTTTCACTGGTCAGCGATCTACAATACCCAAAAGATTTTTCTGATGAATTTAAAAATTATTCAGATCCGGCGCTTGAAAATCGATTTACCTATTCGCACTTTTTTGATCACTCGTTAGTGAGTTTAGATTCTTCCTACTACGTAAATCTGCTGCAGGCGAATCCCACGGGCAACAACAGCGCCAGCGTTCATCGGCTTCCCGAGATTCGCTTTGATTCGACCTATAAGAAAGTCGACAGCACACCCTTTTACTACAAGATCGAATCCAGCTGGGCGAATTTTTATCGAGGTAAATTTTACGACGACATGAGCGTCTTTTCAAACCAAGGCGCTTCCCAAAAATACGTCTCGAATAACAAGAACGACCCTACATGTGAAAAGAATGGTGACCCCGACTGCCGCCTTGCAGAGGATGGAACTTACAATTCAGGAAACGATATTATCCGATCAGGACAGCGAGCTACATTCAAAGGTTCGATTACGACGGAAACTTACAATGTTTCTGATCTACTCAACGTAACCCCAACACTTTCTTATAATGAAGCCCACTATTTATTTCGAAAAGAAACCGAAAATGCCACCGCCCGTCGGTACTTGCAATTCGATCTGAATACGCGAACCAAGTTTTACAAAATTTACGAAGAAGATGAAAAACTGACCGGGCATCGATATAAAAACGAAATCATTCCGGAATTCCAATATTCATGGGTTCCTTGGATCGAACAAGAGCAGAATTCTTTTTTCGGCCCCTCGAATGATCTTGATTCGCAGTATTCGTCACGAAGTATAATTTCAGACAGTGACGTCAGTAACCCGGGGGGCGTTCTATTCGATTACGAAGATCGGGTCTATGATAGGCACATTCTTACTTTTTCTTTGTTGGATCGTTTGGTTCGCAAAAAAACGGCCGACAATTTATATAAAACCTTGATGAATTTTCGCCTGACCCAGTCTTACGATATTTATCAATCCACGCGCGGTTCAAAAAAAGATCAACCCCTGTCAGATACCTCCGCGACGTTGACCGTTGATTTAGACCAAATCCAAAGTTACACGCAGGTGAATTACTACCCGTATCTATCAGCGACTAATACTTCAACTTCGGTCAGTTACCTCAATGAAAATCAGCAGTATTTCAAAGTGGGCTGGGCCAGCAAACGTACCGAAGAGCCAAAGCAAGATGATTTTTTGTTCGCGATCGGTTTCGTTTCTTCTTACGTCAACGTTCTAACGGGGTTTGTATTTGATGCCAGTGCCGGCCGCGATTCATCATCTAGGTTAAAAAAGTTTTCACTGATCACGCAAGTTAAGCCGCCTGGCGAATGTTGGGCCGTTAATTTTTTCAGAGACCAAAAAGTTGCGGCCGAAGCGGAATGGCACGTGCGATTTGACTTTTCATTCGACGGTAAGCCAACAAAAGTGATTCCACCCGCTGAACTTAACATCAACTAAATCAGTTGATTGCAACGTAATCGATTTTTGTTGGCCCGACCCACGCGACCCAACAACTTAACTCACAGTTTCGATCTACTTTTGAAAAATGCAGTTGATTCAAAACTAATTTTTGAATTTGTCGATGAGAAATTCTTTGAAATGATCGCCATGAATCATCAAGCGTTTTCACTTCAATCAATTGCACTTGATTTTGCTTCTGAAAAATCAAGTCGACTTCCCCGATCGCGGTTTTCACTCGATGAAACAAAAGTATCCAGCCAGCGGCGGCGCGTTCGATGATGACTTTATTTTCGGAATTAAATCCCGAGTTCTGGTTCCGCTGGTGGCGTGGGCTGAGTGACGTGCTCTTTGACGCCGCAGAAAGTTTGACGGTGCCAGACGCTAACACCAAACTTTTGAATTTGCTCACGGTGAAATCCCGTGGCGTAGCCTTTATGTTTTTCAAATCCATAGTCATCACCCGATTTCGCAAGCTCGATCATGAATTGATCTCGCGCGACCTTTGCCGCAATCGAAGCTGCAGAAATCAGTCTGACTTTATCATCCCCCTGGATGATGGGGACTTGGTTCATGTGTCCCAAGCTCGGAATACGATCGCGTCCATCGATGAGCAAGGTCGGACTTTCGCTTTCGTTTAAAGCGATCTTTTTTAACAACAGCTCGACCGCCCGGTGCATGGCCAAGAAACTAGCTTGGAGTATGTTAATTTGGTCTATTTCTTCGACGCTGGCAAAACCGACGGCCACCCAGTGATTCTCGTGGATACTCAGCGAAAGGGTTTCCCGCTCGGGTTCTAAAACTTTTTTTGAATCGCGATAAAATTTAATATCGATCTTAGATTTAAAGATAACGGCGGCCGCGACAACCGGGCCAGCTAAGCAACCGCGCCCAACCTCATCGATTCCGATCAATGGGGTTGAGTAGTGACTTAGTTTGATTCTTGATT
>CAXSEH010000029.1:0-22501 GCA_964236345.1 uncultured Bdellovibrionales bacterium | reverse complement strand
TTAATGATTCAGACACTCAAGCGAAGTGGTATTACGCTTTGAAAAAAGAATGGAACGAAAGTGTCGAACAAAATCGGCCTTTTAAAAACCCGGTTTCGGATACAATCTTGTCTTGGCGAAGTTAATTTAAGGTTTACGTTGCTCTGGCAGTGGCTTTACCTGTTCGCTGAGATTTTTAACTTGCTGTTTTAAGTTGGCGGGTAAGTTTTCGGCGAAAGAGGCGGGATCTCGATTTGCTTTTCGTAAAATCTCGGCCATTTTAGTAGGATCTCCATGACCCATTTGTAATACGTACGGAAGAAAATCGGCCGCAGTTTTGTACATGGCTTCGGAATTATTTCCCATAAGCTCTTTCACTTGCTGATCGACCGTCTTCCCTTGCGGGGTTACTTTAATGACTTCGATTCTTTTTACGGGATCGGTGATTTGCTCTTGCGCTTCTTTCAGGGCCACTTCGTTGACTTGATCGTCCGTCAGGGCGGACTGTGCCAAAGCTAGGCTCGAAAGTAAGAGGCAACAAAGACTTAAAGTGATTGATTTCATGTCTGCTCCTTCAAGGCTATGGCCCTTAGGAACTTTTCGGCTTGTTCGTCAAAAAATGAAGTCTATAAAAATTTTGCGTGTCTCAGTTTGGGAAAGATCTGCTTAACTTTGCGGATGGGACCATGTTAGGTTCGCCCCATGAAAATATGGAAATTGAAAAAGGGCCACGACTTTAGACTGAGATCCCGGCATCCGTGGGTCTTTTCAAATGAGTTATTAGATAGCCCTAAAAGTGTAAAACCCGGAGAGCCCGTCGAAGTGCATGATGTTCAGGGTCATTTTTTAGCACGAGGTTACGGAAACCCACATTCGCTGATCGCATTTAGAGCGGTTAGCTTCAATCGGGCGGATGAGGTCCCCATGGCGGTTTCCTTTCTGACCGAGCGACTTGTTCAGGCCTGGACCTACCGACATCGATCAGGTTTTCAAAAAAGTTTTCGTCTTTGTTATTCTGAGGCCGATCAAATGCCGGGGATTATTTTGGACAGATATGTTTTTACGAAAAATTCCAAAAACTACCAGGTATTTTCATTTCAACTTTTAACGGCCGGAATGGATTTAGCATTTAAAACTGAAGATCAGTGGAAATTGATATTTGAGGGTCTGGTGGATCAAAGTATTAAGCTTGGGTTTAGCGAAATTGGATGGGACAAAACTTTGGTTTTACAACGCAACGATGTGAATATCCGGAAGCTTGAAGGCCTTGTTTTAGAACCACCTGTGATCTTGAAGACGGTCGAAAGTGAAGATTTAACTTCGGTGGAAATCGTTGTTCATAACGTCTTGCATCCGGAAAAAACAATTGGCTTCAACGTAAATTTAATCGAAGGCCAAAAAACTGGATTTTTTTTGGATCAAACGTTCAACATGCGACTTCTACTTGAGCAATTTCAAAATAATAAACAACGATTTCAAAACAAGAAGGTCCGCATCTTAGATTTGTGTTGTTACATGGGACAATGGTCTTCGCAAATTGTCGCCAATTTAAAAATATGGGGAATCGAAGCCGAAGTTCACCTGGTCGATATTTCGGACTTGGCTTTAGAAAAGGCAAAATTAAATTTACAAAGTTACGAGGATGAAAATTATAAAGTTCAGATCATAACTTCGAAAATGGATGTGTTAAACATCGAACAGCTCGGCGAACAAAAATTTGATATCGTTATTTCTGATCCGCCCGCGTTCGTGAAAAATAAAAAGGATTTACCTCAAGGACTGCACGCCTATTTTAAACTGAACGCGCAAGCTTTTAAATTGTGCGCTCCGGGTGCGTTAGTTGTATCGTGCACATGTTCGGGCGGAGTCGGTATGGAAGATTTTAAAGAGTCTTTACGGAAAGCGATTGTTCGTTCTGGGCGCAATGCAAGGTGCGTGGCTTTTGGAGGACAAGGTTGGGATCATCCAACCCTGATGAGTTTTCCGGAAGGATACTACCTTAAGATGGTAATGCACCAGATGGATTAACGCCGTAGGCCTGGGCCTGTTGCGCTAACATCTGTTGTTGATAAACCGTCATCTTATTAATGTAATCTTTTAAAGAATAATTTTCTTGTTTATAAAGATCGACCTGCGTCTTCGCCTGCGTCAGTTCACCACTGGCATTAACAAAATCATTCTGGGCGCGGTCAAAAGAAAGTTTCAATTCGACGATTTTATTTTCGGCAACTGACATTAAGTGTTTGATGGTTTCGCCTTGCTCGATGGTCGTTTTATCAAGATCACCCATTCCAGCTTCTAGATCATTAGCTTTTTGATTTAGCGTTTCGATTTGCGCTTCTTTAGTTTTTAATTGGTGTAAAAGCTCTTCCTGCGTTCGGTACAATTCATTTTTTTCGTGGGTCACTTTGTTTTTATAAGTTTCAAAGTTTTCCTGATAAATTTTTCGATCTTCGATTTGCGCTTGTAAGGCCCGCGATTTGATTTCTTGTATTTCAAGCTGCAACTTTAACGAAAGATCTAAAGAACGGGCTAGATCAGTCGATAATTTTGAATTATGCGCACGCTCTTGATTCAAAAGTTCGGTTAATTCTTGAACCCGCATCGTTAAATCAGAATTTGAAGTGGTCATCTGCTCGAGGGTGTGAATTTTGGATTGCATATCTTCGTGCGTCGCCATCAGATCAAATTGAAAATTTTTAATTTGGCTGTGCATTTTTTCAAGCTGGGTCACGCGGTCACGTGAAGATTTGGTTTCTTCAACCTGTGAAAGTTCATTTAGTTTGCTACAAATCTCATTAAAGATTTTTTCGTGTTCGGGCATCTGCGTAACTTCCATGTTGAGCTCCATTTGTTCACTTTAGTCTAGTCGACCCAAAGACCATTGACCAGTGTGTTAGAGAACACCGAACAAAACTCGCTTTTAGTCTAGATTGACCCTTCTTTCCAAAAAGTCATAATAGGTAAGGCGAGGTTTCGATGAAGAACAAATTTTTATCCGCGTTTGTTAGTTTTTTATTTTTTATTCAATCAAGTACTCTTCATGCCGAAGGTTATTTCGAAATGAAAGAACCGCAACGGGCGGCCGAATACATCTATCGTTCAGCTCCGAAAGAAAGTTTGATCGGTGTTCAATTAATCGGCGCCGTTCAGAAGCCGGGTCTTTATTATGTTCCACTTAACACGGATATCTTAAAATTAATTACCCTTGCGGGAGGAACCGATGAAGCTGACCTTTCGAATATCGTTGTTCGAAAAGTAGATCCGGTTCAGCCAGGAGTGTACGAACTCGATGTGAAAAAACTGATGAAGTCATCAGCAGATATTAAGGCTTTTAAGTTAGCCCAAGATGATTTTATTTATATCCCCAAAAAAGAGCCGTGGATTTCAAACGACGTGTCACGAACGATCACGTTGGTTTCTTTGGTGACAAGTATTGTTCTGACCGCCGTGTTGATTGAAAAGAATCAGAAGTAGGCGATGCGGAACCCGTGATTAGTTTTCTATTAATCCTTATCTTTGTGTCTAAGGTATCAGCTTCATTCTTGGGCTTTTTTCCGAAAGAGATTTCTCCCATCATTTATCAGTACGGAATGCACCCTTACGTGAATATGTTTTTTAACTTCGTCGTGGGAGGATTCCTTTTCTTAAAATGGTTCTGGAAGCCTTCGCCCTTGTTTCAACAGAGCCGGTTTTACCGCCTGCTTCTAGTTTTAACTTGTTCGTACTTAATATTTGTAACGCTATTGCAATGCTATTTCGTTAATCCCCAAGAGTCGGCGCTTTTGCAAATGGCCTCCGTTATGATGGCGGTCTTCACAATCTTTCTTTACGGTCGGATTATTCCGACCTTGCTTCGACCAGAAAAATTCTTTTCTGTATTAAGACTGGTCACTGTTTCACTTTGCTTGATTAGCTTCGTTTTACTATTTGTTTCTGCGGGGACTAGCTTTAAGGGTTCCCGGTTTATCGGGGTGTTTAAGCATATCCCGCATATGGTGAGTTGCGCGACTTTAGCTTGTTTTGCGCTTTACGATGCAATCTTTAATTATTCATCGACCCGAGCGAAGTTAGGGCTTTACTATTTCTGCCTGCTTATTTGTTTTATCGTTCTATTATTAACCGGAACCAGGTCTGCCTTAGCGGCGGTGCTACTTGGGTACTGCCTGTGTTTGTTCGTTTTAAGAGCCTCATCCTGGGCGAACCGATTTTTAAAAGTTTCTTTCGCGCTAACGGGTTTATTGATCGTACTCTTTTTCGGGCATGATATTGCAGACTATTCGGTAGGACTTGCACGCGGACAGCAGGCCATCGGTAATCGGGCCGCGCAAGATGGTCTTAAATCAAGGCTTGAAGAAATTGAACGGGGCTATTTATTATTCGAAAAGAATGAATGGTTAGGATCTGGCCTGCTTATGAAATTTTCAAACGGGCAAGATGCAGATGTAGCCGGCTACGACGCCAATAAAGATCCGCATAATATCTTTGTCTCAGCTGGAGTTTTGGGCGGATGGGGCTTCGTTGGGTTAACCCTCGTCGCGATTTTAGCCCTTTCGATCGCGACGATTAAATCTTTATTTTCAAATAACCGAGCCATGCAATTGCTGGCAATCTATATGATCGTGAATATACCGATTCTGCTGATCTACCATATTCATCTGTCGTTGGGGGGAATCGCCGACCGCATCTACTGGATTGCGATTGGGTATATGGCGATAACAGAAGCGAAGCGGACGTCGCAGGACAAGGCTGCGCCCGAAACCGATAAGTTTTAAGTTTTGTCGTTTCGATTTCGGTAAGCAAAAAATACTAACGATAAAAAAGAAAGGCTGAAAAAAAACCAAACCCAACCGACGTTCGTTTGGTCGGGATGATCGGCCGATTCTAGTCCGAAATAGTAAACGGCTATTTTTAGAATAACCATCGCCTGAAAAAAGGCCCAGGTGTAATTAAAAAGTTTCCAAAATATTTTTTGCTCTTCGGTGCGGATTTTTTTCGGTTTGGCTAAAGTCGATTTGAAACCCCAAAATTGATTTTTATTGAAATCACGAAGCACATTTTTCCAAGCCTCATCGAGGCCCAGTTCCACAGTGCCCTTTGCTAGAAGTTGCGCCGCCTTTTCAGTAATTTTTAATCGATCTTCGTGACTATAGTAAAACGACAGATGAGAAGTTAAATCAGCCCAGTAAGACGCCGCAAGTTTTTGAAGATAGATGCCATCTTCTGAATCGAAGGCAAATTGAAGACCGGCCGAGCGCAGAAAATATTCGGAAAATTCGTTTTCTGTTTTCATGCTTTTGGGTGTACCATGTTTTTTAACTTATGCAAACTTCTGTACAGGATCCTATTCCATTTAAAGAACTGTTGATCACGATTTGCCTGGGCCTTCTGGTCGGACTTTCCACCTGTCTATTTATTAATTTTTTAAGAATTATTGAAATTCAGCAACTTTCGTTGAATGAACGAAATTGGCCGGCGCACGTTCTTTTTCTACCGGTGGTCTTATTTTTTTTATACTTGGTTAAACGAAGTACCTTATTTTTTCCAACCAAGATTTCGGAACTAACTAGTTGGCGTTCCGATTCTTGTTTGCATTGGAGCCCATGGATGACCCCGTTACATTTTCTGGGATCGGTCATAAGTCACATGGCGGGTGCAAGTGTGGGCCGTGAAGGAGTCGTCCTGCTGATGGCCTCGGGCCTTGTGCGAGCCTTTCAACTGAATTGGTCTTTTTGGGGGCCGGTCGCGATGGGTTGCGGTTTTTCAGCGATTTTAGGTAACCCTTGGATTGGGCTGATCTTCGTTTGGGAACTTCTTTCGACAAACGTTCGCCAAAAAATATACGTGTTGATGTCTTCTTATTTTGCCTATTTGTTAATGCAGATGTTGCAAGTTCAACACCTGATTTCACCGATTGATATTCAACAGGATGTGGGGGTTTTAACAAAATTTGGATTCATATTCGCGTTAGCACTAACAAGTGGTTTTCTGATGAGACTTTATAAATGGGTCTATTTGCGAGCATCGACTTTCTTTCAGGGTACAACGATTACGACCAGAATCTTAATTTCCTTTATCTTGGTCGGAATTTTTCTAGTTCCAGAGTTTAGAAAATACCAAAGCTTAGGGCTTCTGCAGTTAGAAAATTTAAATGATCTGCAAATCGGGTTTCACATTCCGTTGATTAAACTGACCCTGACATTATTTTCGGTCACGTTGGGCTTCTGGGGCGGAGAATTTATTCCGCTTATCTATAGTGGCTTGCATTTCGGCGCAAGCTTAGCCCAATTCATGGGTTTTAATCAGCTCATCGGAACCTACTTAGGTTGTTATTTATTCTTCGCGGGGGCGACTCGTCTGAAGTGGACAGGCTTTTTTTTGCTACTAAGTTTAATGGGATTTTCTTGGCTCGGCTGGCTGCTATTGTTGATGAATTTGACCGTGGGATTTTCTGGATCCGGAAGCTTGTACCAATCTAATGAATGACATGACCGGATTCATTTACGTCTTACTTGCGGGCATAGGCTTTGGATTCCTAGGAATTTTTGGGCGTTTTGCCTTTCAAAGAGGTTTAAGCGTTGGCGAGATCTTAACCTGGCGCTTTATTTTTGCTTCGATCATTTTGTGGACTTATTTATTAATCTTTAAAAGAAAATTAATCTTTCTAAGTCGGGCACAGATTCTAATCTCGGTCGTATTGGGGTTATTCGGTTATTCTTTATTTTCTACTTTGTATTTCATGTCGATCGAGGGCATTTCCGTATCACTAGCAGCCTTATTGCTATTTACATTCCCGATTTTCGTGACGATAGGTGCACATTTTTTTCTGAAAGAAAGAATGACGAAAATCCAGTTGATCAGCCTAGTGATCGCTTCCATTGGAATTGCAAGCTTAGTGTGGGGGCCCTTGTTCATAACATCGTTTCGTGCCGTCATTTATGCATTACTGGCTGCCATTGCCTATTCGATTTACGTGCTAGTAAGCGGTCGATACCAAAGGGGAGTTGCGCCAATCGATTCAAGTCTTTACGTTATAACTGCAGCCGGTGCGGGCTTGTTCCTTTTCCATCAACCCCGTTTTGATAGGCTGTTGCATTTTAGAAGTGATGAGTTGCTGATTGTTTTAGGTTTAGCCACGGTCTGTACCGTAGCTCCGTTAACGTTATTTTTGGCTGGATTACAAAAGTCGACTAGCTCGAAAGCCTCGGTGGTTGTGATGATCGAGCCGGTGGTTGCAGCTATCGCGGCATGGGTGCTTTTGAAAGAGAATCTAAGTTTACTTCAGGTCGGCGGTGCCGGGCTTGTTATTTTTTCGCTCTATTTAAATACACGCAAGGGCTGACGGACTTTGTCATGGTATACGCCCTCTCACTAAACTTTTGACGAGCTAAAATAAGACTTTGTCTTGTCTTGAATCACAAAATTCACCCTTTGATATACGGCAGTTATGAGCGTTAGGAATAGTTCTTGTAATATAGATTATAAGAACAACCGATAGGGGTCTTAAAATGAGAAAACAATATATTATCTTAGCTTTATTTGGAATGGTCTTTTTGTTCCAAAACTTTATCAGCTTCGATATTGCTTTCGATCCGAAATACAAAGTGAATAACGATTCTAGACGGGTTCACGCAAGAGAACTTCTAGGTAAGCACTTCAAAAAAAGCTTAGCTTCTGATCCGACTGACGACACTTCGCTGAGCGCTGAAGTTTACAATTTAGTCTATCGAAACACCGCCAAGAAAAATCAAAACAAAGTAGATCGCGTAACCAAAGTTATTCTTGAAGAATCTAACAGGTACAACATTGACCCGGTCTTCGTAGCTTCAATTATTCGTACCGAAAGTGCATTTAACCATCTAGCGGTTGGAACTTCTGGCGAAATCGGAATGATGCAGCTTATGCCAAAAACGGGCGAATACATTGCAAAAAGAATCAAAATGAAAAATTACAAGGGTGCGGCGACGTTAAGAGATCCGGTTAAAAACATCAAACTGGGCGTCGCGTATCTTGACTACTTACGCCAAAAGTTTTCAAACCAGGCTTATAAATATGTTCCGGCATACAACATGGGTCCAGGAAACGTCCGAAAAAGTATTGCACGGCAAGAACGACCTAAAATGTACTCGTCTAAGGTCATTAAGTTTTACGAATCTTTTTACCGCCAAATTTACGTTTCACAGATGTTTAAGAACCCAAATCTTGCGCAAAAGTAAACCCATGGTCTGGTTCGTAACTATATTTTCTAAACCCAGACCTACGTGACTTCATTTGATGTCAGAAATGCCGATAGGAATTTACGGGGTAAATGATTAGAATGTCTGAACAAATTCTTCGAGTTGGTAATTATATTTTACTTGAGAAGTTAGCCGCGGGCGGAATGGCCGAAGTGTATCTTGCGAAGATGGCGTCAAGCGATAAGCTCGTCGCGCTAAAGAAAATCTTACCGGTTCACGCAGAAACTCCAGAATATTTAAATTTGTTCAAAGAAGAAGTTAAAGTTTCGCTAAATTTGCAACATGGGAACATTGTTGGTTTTATTGATTTCATTCACGAAAATGATCAGATGTACCTGGTGATGGAATTTATCAACGGATTTAATCTGCTGCGCTTAATGGCTGATTTAAGATTTAAGAAAACTAAATTTAATCTTCCCCAATGCTTATTTATCGTGTCCGAGGTTGCATCAGGTTTGGACTACGCCCACCGTAGCGTGGATGCCATCACGACGAAAAAATTAAATATTATTCATCGAGATATTAATCCCCATAACATTATGGTCGCCTTCGACGGTAATATTAAGATCATCGACTTCGGCATCGCCAAAGCAGATTCTCGTAGCGACATTACAAAGGTCGGAACGATCAAGGGGAAGTTTAGCTATATGAGTCCGGAGCAGGCCTCTGCACAGCCCCTCGATTGCCGCGCTGATATATACGCGTTAGGTGTCGTGTTCTGGGAACTATTGACCGGCCGCCGGCTTCATGATGGTAAAAACGATCTTGAAACCTTAACCAAAATTAAAAATAGCCCAGTGCCACCTCCTCGGGAATTTGATCCCCGCATTCCGAGTGAACTTGAACGAATCGTGATGAAGGCTTTGGAAAAGGATTTAAATAAACGTTACCAAAAGATTTCAGATTTTAAATTTGAACTTGATCAATATTTGCAGACAAACTTCCCCGAATTTAGACCCGCGGATTTTGCTGCCTATGTTGGTGGGATGTATGCCGAATTAATAAAATCACGCGTTGAAAAATTACTTTATTTTTCAAAAGTTAAATTTCAAACGAACACCATTTTGGCGGGATTGCCCGAAAGCCGACGGGATCGACGAAAGTCAACATCGTCGGGGACGGAAATTAAAGTCGAGCTGCCGGAAGGTTTTGAATCAAAAAATCCGCCGAACCACGATGAAAATATTAATTTTGAACATCTTAGTAAAGAAAATCCTTTCGTAAGTGAAGTGAAAGTACAAACAAAGCAGAAGGCGGCGCAGTTCTTTAGCAACAAACAGCTAGACGAAGAAAATACTAAAATCGACAAGGAAAAAAAATTCGATGTCGATTCGTTCTTTGACGTTTCATTTTTCACGAATTTTAAACACTTAGCGATTATGGCCCTGATCGGTTACGCCGGATTTTCTTTTTACAAACAGAATTTTGCGACTAGCGTGGCTTTTAATTATCCACTGTATGCCGACCAAGTGCAGACAACGCCCGCCGTACAACCCGAAGCGCCGGCCCATGCACAAGACCTAAGCCGCGCTCCCGCAAAGACTAATGATTTTTCCCAAGACATATATCGCAAACTGAAAGAGTCTAACAACCTGGCGTATTCGAACATTTCGATTGAAAACTCGCCAACGGCCGACACTAAAATATTTATCGACGGAAAACTACTTTACCAGCGAGCGCCCATTCAGAAATTTCCAGTCTATGCGAACCAGTTGACGACGATCACCGCTTATAATAAAAAATTAAATTTATACGACGAAAAAAAGGTCACCATCCCGCCGGGCGACACCATGGATGTTAAATTAATTATGCGACATTATTCAAAATAACTAATTAGAATCGGAAGATCTTTCGTGATCTGGGGCTTTCTTTTTCTGAACCAGATTCATCAAAATTTGTTTTAAAATGTCTTCAAACAGTGGCGCAATGTGCGAACCGGTAGCCTGTTGGCGTTCTCGAGCGCGTTGGCGCTCTTGCAACTTTTGCTTTTGCGCCACCATTAGGATTGCGCTAACGATGAAAACTAAAATCGAAATTCCGGCAAAGATAGTCGCAGAAATCATAAGGCCCGTGAAGCTAACGGCGCCGTGTTGTTCGATCTGAAGGCCCACTCCGATAATCCCGACGACCAGTGCGATCAACAAGAAGATCATACCGATCAAACAGCCGACCCAAAACAAAAAGTAACCCCGCGCTTTTTCACCAGTCCGCTCCATGTAATCACTGGGTGTTGAACTGGGCATATAGCTTTTTTTTAATAAGGCCAATTGAAGTAGAGTTGAAATTAATTTAATCATAATGACTTTCTTCTTGAATTTAAATTTCCGATAATGAATCCGATGACGACCGCACCTGCTACCGTTTGCACAGGGTATTTGCGAATAAAATCGGATGCCGCATCCGCCATTTCTTTTGTTGATTTTACCATCGCGTCTTTCATGGCGTCGATGTCTTCATTGTCCGCAAATTGCCCCAGGGTTTGGTTGAAAGTCTCTTTCAGGGTTTCGGAAAGGTTTTCGGTTATATTTTCGACAAAATCATTTACTTTTTTTGAGTCCATATTAATTCCTACTTAGAGTTACTCTGTTTAAATTTGAGCAAAATGTTCCTACCACCCAAACCTTGGTCACCTAGCTGCAGATCTGTTCCATCAACCTCATTCGTCAAGTTCGCAAGATGAAAAAGCGCAATGGTTTTTATTACGGTTTCGCCGCGAGCTAACTGAGCGAGCTCTTTGCGGCCAAAAAGTTCGGATTTTTTTAACGTAACGGTCCCACTTAACTTATTACCTTCCGCAGACTGCATTGGTCCTGACCACGCAGATCCGTTGCCATTCTCCGAATCATCATAAGCCGATAAGGCGACTCGGTTATAAGGTTTGGCCGGATCGATGTAAGCCTTACGCGTGGCTATCGCATTCGTTACGTCGTTGAAATATTGCACGTCGAAGCCCGCATAAGGATCCGCTTCTTTCCAAAAAAAATTTTCGCTAGTATCGACGGTGCAGATTTTCAGGTCGCTACGGACTTGAAGAATTAGCTGATCCGCGTTTTCGGTTACGTTTAGATATGTAACGGTCACGTCAAGCGTACCCAGATTCCCTTCATTGCGTCCGCAAAGTAATGATACGTAAGGCGGCTTCACGTCGCTATCAATCAAGGTTTGCGCCGTGGTCGTTGCTCCCCAAGTTAGGATCAGCGCGCAGATCATTTGTAAAACTGTAGAAACTTTCATATCGTGTCTCCCGTGGAATTTGCTCCGACCATAACAAAAAATCTGCCAGAATGCCAAGAGCTAACGGTTTTTTTTCCCCGTCGAATCCCGTCAATAAAGGCAGATGGGCTCAGTGGTCTTCGGGTGTAAAAGCTTTTAAGTTGCCTGAATGAATACATTTTCGCCTCCCATTGAAATTTCTAGGATTCAGCTTTTTAACGATCACGCCGTGCACGTCATTCGCGAAGATTTGCTTCCCGGGGGAACAAAGCAGCGGGCCATTATCCCTTTCCTTGAGGACCTTATTCGAAAAGACCATCACCAGTTCGTTTACGCGAGCCCTTTTTGCGGATTTGCCCAGATCGCGTTAGCTTTTGCCGGCGGGCATTTGAATAAACAGGTCACCCTTTTTTGCGAAACCGTGAAGGGGGATGCCGGTAAGCCAGACTATTTTCATGAGTTTAGCTTATTCGCACAAAGCCTTGGGGCACACCTTGTGGCGTGTGATGACCTGGCGGATGCCGAACAAAAGGCCCAGATTTACGCTCGGCAGAATCAAGCCTTTTTATTACCCTTGGGATTTAATCACGAAATCTTTTTGGCCCACTACAGCGAAGCCCTTTCGGCCCAATTTAAGGTTTTGAAACAGAAGCTGGATTTTTCGCCGAAAGTTCTGTGGCTGCCAATCGGAAGCGGAACCCTGGCCCGCTTATTCCGAAAAGTTCTACCCACTGACATTATTCTTAAGTGCGTTGACGTGCGAGTTCTGCCGTCAAGCGATCAACGAATCGCGCAGATTAAAAACCTTTCGAACGTTGAATTTTACCGAAGCGATTTATCGTTTCATGAAGAAAGCGAAATTCTTCCTCCGCTTCCATCGAATAAGTATTACGACGCAAAAATATGGTCTTTCATCACGCGCCTTGCGGAGCACAACGATATTTGGTGGAACGTGGCTCGTTAAAAAAAGTTTTACAAAAGTGGCCCGTTCAGTAATCATTGCAGAATGGACATCGTAAACTTATTACAAATTGAATTGAAACGGGTCGATGAACCGCCAAATTATCGTGGCGCGGTTTTAAAACTTGCTGAGCAACTTGGTGCTAAGAAATTGGGATTCCATCTTGAAGTGATGGATCCAAAAAATTTTTCCGCCCCTTATCACTATCATGAACAAGAAGAAGAAATGTTTTTAGTTCTTGAAGGGGAAGCGATCGTTCGCCAAAATAATAATTTTAGAAAAGTGGGCCCCGGAGACTTAATTTTTTATGAGGTAGGCCCCCACTCGGCCCACAACATGTATAACCATACGGATAAGCCCTTTAAATTCTTAGCGATTTCGAATAAAACCGATAAAGATATTTGCCATTACCCCGATTCAAAAAAGATGTCGGGCGATTGGGCGTTTTTGCAAAATGGTGTGGAAGTCGACTATTTCAAAGATGAAGAAGATCCGGCGAAGTATTGGCAGGCCCACGCCCTTAGGGGTGATTTGGATGAGTAACGAGCCTCAACGCGCCGGCCGCCGCTAATAACTTAACCGCCTGAAGATTCTGCGGGCCGTGTGGTCCCTTCAAACATTCTTTTAATGAACAAATTTTTCCCAGGTTCAAAGATTTGATCAATTTCAACAAACCAGAAGAACTAGAGCTGTTGATTAACTGGCCCCCGAAGCTGATCAAGATTTTCGTTTTCTGAATAGGGCTTTGCTTCCATAAAATTTTGGCGTTGGCTTGACGAAGGCGCACCGAAGAACTTTTTTGAATTATAACCGCAGTGGCTGGGTTATTTTTAAGGCCTTTTTTTGAAACGTGCTGCATCCATTTCGTCGCCAAAGCGTCATGCAATTCAGCTTCAGTTAAATTTCGCAGTACTTTGAGTGAATCCTTGAAAGCATCGGGCAGTTCGGTCATTTCACCAGATTCTGCATGCAGTAGCGAGAAATGGATTGTCGAGGTTTTTCCCGCAGGACCCAATTGATCGTGAAGAAGGCCAGAAAGGGCTTCGTTAAAAAAAGTTTGGTGGGATTTATTAACCCATACTCCCAAACTCCAGGTGGCACTGAACGAACCGTCGGATTCGGCAATGTGCCACGCCGATGAGGGCCAGTAAACCATATCGCCTGAATTCGCCGTCAAGACCGTCGAGGATTTTTTAAATTGATCGTACTTCAAAGCCCGATCCAATTTTGGATTTCTTTCGGCAAAGCTTGGTTTCCAGATTCGAAATTTTTTAGTTCCAACAACGGGAAAACTAAAAACTCCGCATTGATCAACGTGGACTCCGAAAGGCGTTTGTCGATAATTCCCTAGATAAAGTCCCATCTCGGAAAATTGATTTGGCCACCCGACATGGCGAAAGAGTTGATCCGTGAAATCAGTCAGAAGGGACTGACTTTCAGCACTGACTTTTAAAAGCTCGTCGCAAACCAAGCAGTAATCTTTAAACAGGGCGGCCGTACGTTTATGGTACCCGGTTAAGTTTTTATCTTTTTTTAAGGGTAGAATTTGCAGAACGTCTTGGGGCGTCGCTTGCAGACCGTCGATGAAAAACTTAAATCCCTGCGAATCCTTCAGTTTTCGGCAGCGATCGCTGTACGCTAGCAGAAGTTGAAAAATTTCATCCTCACTTATTTTTAGGATCGGCGCCTTGACGTTTTTAAGAAGCAAAGGTTTTTGCTCCCAAATTTTTTTCGCGAAGTGAATCCAAAATTTTTCAGCTAATTTAGAAGGCGCCATGATTGATCTATAGCAGAGTGCGGATGCAAAAGCTATATTCGCGTGGGGGTCCAATGCCCTTAACCTGGGCTGGATCAAGCAAAGGTAGCCACAAATCGCATGCCGAAGTCGGGTGGACCACTCCCAGATAATCAAAAAACCTTGTTATACGCTTGGATCGAAGCGGCGCCCCAGAAAAAAGTGGTGAGCGAACAGCGCCGACAATTCCGCCTCAATTAGGACGGACTTGGAAATCAGTTTCAGAAAATATTGTTTTTCCGAAATGCCTGGTTTGTCATAATCCTCAAGGACAAGCAAAGTTCTTAGATTTATCAAATCGCCAAGCCTTTTTTGCAAATCGGAATCGCATGTTTGGCAACGGTGCCAAACTGATTAACTTTGATAAAGTTCAAGAAAGCTACTTGCTGCAAATTCTAATAAACGAAGACGAGCCAATGCCCCAGATATCTTCTAAAATCCCGCGCCTTTCAGAAACCGAACTGACGGGCATCACACAGTGGATCGAATTAGGGCTTCCTTAAAATAAATATAATTCGTCAAGACAGCGCATTTTGAAAACTACAACGCCTTTGACAATGAGGGTGCCTTGTCCTGGAATA
Organism: uncultured Bdellovibrionales bacterium; assembly: GCA_964236345.1. Lineage (GTDB taxonomy): Bacteria > Bdellovibrionota > Bdellovibrionia > Bdellovibrionales > Bdellovibrionaceae > Pseudobdellovibrio. The sequence continues at coordinate 7,735 of CAXSEH010000029.1, read as the reverse complement.
GCTATAGCTGTATTTTTTTCATACATATCAAATGAGTCAACCAAAACGCTTGATTTAGCGTAGTCACCATTGAAAACGGGCCAACATGAGTCACTATTTTAGTCCCTGCATATTTAAGCTACTGTAGTCGTTGCTGAATGACGAATGAAGGATGGTAATAAACAGTGCTTTTGAATATTTCTTAGGCAATTATTTTTTATAGTCCGAGTTTTCTTTTTATCGATGCTAATTCTTTTTCTTGCTGACTGACGCGCGCCTTGAGCTCCGCACTTTCCACCTTGAGTTGTGAGTTCTCTACCTTCAGCCGATCCACTTCCGATTTGTCTGCCTTCGAAGCGGTCACTAACGCAATCTGCCGCTCGTTAACGCCGTCTTTTTCTTTTAGACCGGTTACCTCGGCCCGAACGTTGACAAGGCCATGGTAGAGGTCCTTAACTGCGTTGATTAGCATGTATGAAAACTTTGAATAGTCGACGACTTTGATTTCAGTTTTTTCTTCGTCTTCAGGGTGCATTTTCACCATACGAGTTTTCACAAGCTCGGGATTCGTCGCTTCAACTTCTTGTGCGATCACTCCGACTGCAACTTCGCCTGTCTTTGGCATTTCTCCGAGACCATTGAATTTATAGGTACGAAGGCGAATATTGAGCAGTTCTTTTAAGCCACCATTATAATCTTCGATATCTTCTTTTAAGCGCGCGTCCGAAGTACATGTTCCACTCACTGTGGTTGCACCGATTCTAAAGCAGCTTGACGTGTTGATATCGCCCGCGACGTCGAGTTTATAGTTAGGGCCCGTCGTACCTATACCCACGTTACCATTGCTGGTAATTTTCAATCTCTCGAGCCCGTTCGTTGAGGCGCTGAGAGCATCGACTGAGTGGTCGTACCAAATCGAGCCGCTATTCTTCGAATTTTCGTCACCAAAATCAATATAAGAGCCGCCCGCATTGCCGGCAATAATTGAAATGCCGCCCCAGTCAGAGGTCGACGCATTTCTCTGGACGATTAAAGAATCACCACTTTGCATAGTAGGAAGAATAGTGCCAGATTTAACAACATGTAACGTGGTTGCGGGCGCCGTCGTCCCCACGCCTACGTTACCGCTTCCATTGATAAACAGGGGAGTCGTACGACTGCCACCGCTTCCATCAACGAGCATGAAAGCTATTCCGCCGCTGCCTCCGCCTCGGTTGTTAATGATGTCTGTTTCCCCGGTCCCCGATGTGAGGGCATTCCAACCCAGATAGGCGCCCTGACTCGTGAGCGTCGGGGCCGTATCACCGGACACATGCAAAATTCCGGAAACGTCCAGCGGCACAATTGGATTATTAAGACCAACACCTACTTTTCCGGAGTCACTGATGCGCATGCGCTCAACCGGATAGGAGCTATTTCCATTCGCTACGGTTCGAAATATCATTGCGGCGCCATGTCCGCCCGAGTTCCAGTTTTCATAGGTCTCGGCATTGATCACCGCGCCGACCTGCCCATTCGAACTTCCATCGTGGCCCGAAAAATTAATGTAACCCAAAGTGCTGTAGGCCGGAAGGGAAGAGGGCGAGGTATTACTGCCTCCGCTATTTTGCAGATTGAGCACGGGAGCGCCGCCCGTCGAACCCCGGTAATTAATGATGTTAATTTGGGGATAAATATTACTGCTCGACGCATTATTCTGTAGACTTAGGGTGATATTTTGATCTGAGGATTCAAACTGCGCCGAGCCTGTCACGTGAAGGCGAGCACTTGGCGTGGTTGTTCCGATTCCAACGTTACCGCTGTTGTAATAAATATTGCTGCCATTCGTCGTCCACTGCGAAGACGTGTTTGCTGTACAAACCCAGTCGGTTGCACTCCATTTTAAGATTTCGTTCACCGAGCAAGTCTTTCCGACGAGGCCCGTACCGTTCGACATAAGAAGTGAATTTAATGGGAGCGCTATGGCGCCCACTTGCGGGATTTTACTGACACCGATACCCACATCAACCGCGGGGCTTATGGTGCCCGCACCATTCGTTATGAGAATACCATTACCCGCAGTTAAGGTGGAAGCGACCGGAGCGGCCCCCGTTGAACCGATTAAAATCTGTCCGTTAGTCATCGCGGCGGTTTCCACAATTTTACCGCCGACCGAGGCCATGAGACGATTATTATTAAGTGCGGTATTTGAATTTGTTCCGCCGTTCGCGATAGGTAACGTTCCCGTTCCGGCACCTAAATTTAAATTTGTAATTAAAGAGCCATCAACGGCCGGGTACTTTCCGGCGGAAGTTAACTTCACGATTTGATTATTTCCCGTTCCGGAATTTAAAGTTAAAATCGGCGTCGAAGATCCGGTTGCGACCGCGATGTCGGCGTTCGCGGAACTGACACTCGTTACGGTGCCGCTACCGTTAGCAAGCGCAACGCCGTTGATGTAGTAAGTTCCCGTGATATTTACGTCACCCGCAACACTTAGTTTTGATCCCGGGGACGTGGTTCCTATACCGACATTACCGTTCGGCAAAATTGTCATTGCGGTCGAATTGTTAGCTTTAAAGCTTAAATTGTAGTTGTCCGTTGTTCCGAGGCTTGCAGCCGCTCCAAAAGCATTTCCGCCGTTGATAAAACCTGAAGTTCCATTCGTCGGCGTGTAGCCTAAGGCCGTTGTTACGTCGCTGGATGTGATCGAAGCACCGTTTGTCACGCGACCTTTGGTATCTACAGTAACCTTCGAGTAAGTACCTGCACTGACGCCTGTCGGGGTGAGCGTAGGGCCAGGATAGGCACCCGTTAAATCTCCAGAGGCCGCACCAGCAGGCGAGCGCGAGTTGATCAGACGTGAGTCGTCGCCCTTCACCACTTGCGTGGTACCGGCATCACCGGTAACTGGTACGTTGTAGACCGCGGAAGTGCCAAGGCCTAAATTTATGCGTGCGGTCGCCGTATTCGCTAAAGTTAACACGCCCGTGTTAGCAAGCGTTGCGTCCCCACTCATTGCAACGCCGGTTGCGACGTTGCTTCCGTTACCGACAAACAGGTATGCGGAAGTAAGCACGTTCGTAAGCTTATTCGTGAACGTCGTAAAATCGCTCGATGCAAGGTACCCATTGACGGACGAGGTCGCTTGCGCCATCGAGATCACCGGCGTCGTCGAACCACCGCTGACCACGACCGGAGCCGATCCGCTCACGTTTGTGACGGTGCCACCGCCGGTTGCGATATTAACACCGTTCACTTTAAAATTACCGCTGACGTTGACGTCACCGGCAACATCTAATTTGTAGTTAGGTGTCGTTGACCCGACACCGATATTTCCGGTGGGATCAATCGTCATGCGATTTAAGTTATTTGTCTTTACAGTTAAACTGAAGTTGTCGATTGTTCCAAGGCTTGCGGCCGAGCCAAAACTATTTCCACCCTGCGCAAAACCTGAGGTCGAATTCGAGGGTGTGTAGCCTAACGCTGTTGTCACATCACTTGAATTGATGCTCGCGCCCGTCGTTACGCGGCCTTTGATATCAACCGTTACCTTCGTGTAAGTACCAGCACTTACTCCGGTCGTCGCAAGTGTTGGGCCCGGGTAAGTTCCGGTCAAGTCCCCGGACGCAGCCCCTGAGGGCGCGCGTGAGTTTGTTAACCTTGAGTCATCGCCTTTAACCACTTGCACGGTGCTTGCGTCGCTCGAACTTGGCACATTATAAGTGGCTGAAGTTCCAAGTCCCAAATTACTACGCGCGGTGCTCGTATTTGATAAAGTGAGCACGCCTGAGTTCGCAACTGTTGCATCACCGCTTAATGCAACCCCGGTTGCAACATTACTTCCATTACCGACGAAGATAAATCCCGAAGTGAGCGAGGCAGTTAGCTTACTTGAGAATGTCGTAAAATCACTTGAAGCGAGGTAACCACTTACAGATGCCGCCGCTTGAGCCATAGAAATCAAGGGCGTCGTCGAACCGCTACTTACAATAACCGGAGGCGATCCGCTTACGTTTGTCACCGTACCGCCGCCCGTCGCGATATTAACACCATTCACTTTGAAATTTCCGCTGACGTTGACGTCACCCGAAACATCTAGTTTATAACCAGGCGTCGTTGTGCCAAAACCAAAGTTTCCGGTCGTGTCGATCGTCATTCGATTTAAATTATTCGTTTTTAAACTTAAGGCGTAGTTGTCATTTGTCCCAAGGCTTGCGCCCGAGCCAAAACTATTTCCGCCATTGGCAAATCCTGAAGTTGAGTTCGCTGGCGTGTAACCTAGGGCCGTGGTCACGTCGCTTGAGTTGATACTTGACCCAACCGTCACGCGGCCTTTCGTATCGACGGTTACTTTTGAATATGTACCAGCACTAACGCCAGTTGTAGTTAAAGAAGGTCCCGGATACGTACCCGTTAAATCGCCGGATGCAGCTCCCATCGGAGCACGTGAGTCGATTAGTCTTGAGTCATCACCTTTGACCACTTGCGCGGTCAGCGCGTCGCCCGTGACAGGTACGTTGTAAACCGCTGAAGTACCTAAGCCCAAATTACTACGGGCGGTGGACGTATTTGCTAAAGTTAAAACTCCAGAGTTAGCAATAGTTGCGTCGCCGCTCATGGCAACACCAGTTGCAACGTTACTGCCGTTACCGACGAAGATAAAAGCGTTCGTCAGGGCACTTGTTAACTTATTCGTGAACGTCGTAAAATCACCTGAAGCTAAAAATCCATTTACAGATGAAGTCGCTTGTGGGAGCGAAATCACCGGCGTCGTTGAGCCACTGCTGGCTACAAGGGGTGCCGTCGCGCTGACGTTCGTGACGGTTCCACTGCCGTTTCCAATCGCCACACCATTCACGTAATAGGTACCCGTGATGTTCACGTCACCCGTAACCGCGAGCTTTGACGTCGGCGTGGCATTTCCGATCCCGACGTTACCAGAAGTATCGATCGTTACGCGGTTTAAGTTATTTGTTTTTAAATTTAATTTAAAATTATCATTTGTCCCGAGAGTCGCGTCACCCGAGAAACTATTTCCGTTATTCACGAACGCTGAACCTGTGCCGCTCATCGGTGTGTACCCGAGTGCCGCGGTGATATCCGAAGATTGCATCGATAAAACGCCAGAAGCAATCGTTAAGTTGCTGCCAATCTGCACGACGCCTTTCGCTGAACCCGTTGCGTCTTGGTAGGCGCCAGAGCTTGCAGTCGTCACGCGGCCCTTACTATCGACTGTTAGGTACGGAACCGCACTTGCACTTCCGTAAGTGCCGGCACTGACTCCGGAGTTTGCTAAAGTCATCACACCGGTATTCGCTAAAGTCGCATCACCACTTAAACTGACACCGGTCGCTGCGTTGCTGCCGTTTCCTAGGTAAAGCTGCCCACTTGATAGCGTGGCACTCGCCTTATTATTAAACGTCGTCCAGTCGGCTGAGCTTAAGTAGCCGCTCGCGGCCCCCGAAGCCTTTGCCATTGATATCACCGGCGTCGAGGTGCTTCCGCCCACAGAAACGGGAGCAGTCGCACTAATACTTGTGACGACGCCGCCGCCCGAAGCGCCGGCTGCGATACACGAAAACGTCGCACCATCAAAGCTTAAAGCTTGGGAACCAGTGCAGAGTGGAAGGGTCGAGGGTCTTAAAAAGTCGCTGACGGTGTAATTTCCTAAGTTCTCGGCGCGTGTTGCGTAGTTTGCGTAAAGCACGCTGTTGATTGCCATCTGCGGAAGCGTCTGCCAGCCTGAAGTTCCATCATTAAATTGCATCACGAGTTGTCGTCGGTCGTTTGGCCCTGGCATGTACGTGCCGCCCGCTTGACACGGAAAAGAGGTCGCCGAGTTATTAAAAATATCCACCATTTTGGCGGCATTGTTCGGGTACGCCTTTGTGCCTGAACCTAAACCAAATATCGCTAAACCTTGCGAACCCGCCATACTGACGTTTGCGTAATCTTCCACATAAAGAATGCACGTGCCTACGGTGTCTAAAACGGTGAAGCGAAAATTAACGCTGCCTGATTCAAGCGGTGCGCCGTTTGGGGACATGATGCGCGCTTGAAACGTCGTCATCGTCGGAACATCCGCATTTACGAGCTGGCTGAATGTAGTAAACAGAAGGGTTACAGCTAAGATAAAGTTTCGCATGTTTAACTTATCGTCAATTTACATATAAACTTAAGCCTATTCTCATAATGATACGAGGTGCGAAGATATCTTAATAATTGCGGCCCCGATAACAAAACCCGCATCGAATAATCACAGTAAAAAGTGCGAGGCTATAAAAGCCACGACCCCGACTAGACAAGAATCGAGTAAATTTACTTTTCTGTAAAACTAAAGAATCATTTAAAAGGCCAAGTGTTTATATATATATATCGCTTGATAAACTAAGACGACAAAGTTTAATCCTTACGCGCGGGGTTGATGGCAATCAAAATAGATACTGGGGACTTGATAAGCGCGGGATGGCTTACCTTGTTAAGCCGAGGGAGAAATTTTTAAAACAATGGGTTTTGCACCACAAAGTCTTAACCATGATCATTTTGTGTCCTGCGTTTTACTCGGCGATTGGTTTGCAAAACTCCCGCGAGGTGTTACCATCATCACAGAGCAAGAGTTGTTGTCGCTTGATCTAACTGGTGTTGCCCCTGGGCTTCAAAATGACAAAGGCCGTAGGCCCGATGGTCTTCAGAGATTTGGTTTTGCAAAATCAGATGTTAGCACTACATTGATTCGCAACAGTCAGGGTACGGCCCAGAATTATTGCGACTTCAAAATGACGTCATCAATGGTAAAATAAATTTTGTTTTTGTCTCTAGAATGAATCGAATTTCGAGATCATCAAAAGGCCTTTCAATTTTTTTCAAACTGATAACAAATAATCAACTTGGTTTTGTAAGCATTCATGAAAATGTTGATTCAATTTTTTGGAATATCATGGAGGCTAAAAATGAAAGTCTCTAAAGCTAGAAGAATTTCTTTATACATCAGGGTCTCAACGGAAGAGCAAGCTTCGGATCCTGAAGGGTCCATCCAAGAAGAGCGTCTTCCCATGACTGTTAAACTTAAGAATATCCCTTTTGGATATTAGCGAATCCAAGATAAGCTTGGGTTTTTAGAAATTGACGAAGAGTGGGCTCCCTCTGTGAAAGCGGCGTTTAAGGCCATCGTCGCTGAGGGCACACTTGGAAATGCGGCCAAGTGGCTCAACGAACAACATTACCGAATAAAGCCTGCTCGTGAAGGCGGCGGCCTTAGAACTCGTCTTGGATATTACACGGTGAAGAATTTTGGTTGCATTTTGCGATCTAAATTTTATATCGGTGGTAAATCAACAGCCAATTGAAAGCGCGGCTTCGCACGTTGAAGTTTCTTACGATGGCACCCTCGTGCCATCCCCGTTCACAGCGCCCGCGCTCTTACAAAGATTTGGGATTTACGGAAGAAGCATTTTTGGAACTTGTTGATTTTTACCGCGAACTTATTCGACTCGATAATTTCAAAGGAGAACAAAATGAGTAGGCTAGAAGATGCAGTGATGTTGAATCGGATTTCAGATGAAAAGCAAAAGGATGGCTATTCTCTGGACGCACAAGAACGTGTTGGAACCGAGTACTGTAAAACCAAAGGTTTTAATATACTTCAATCGTTTCGATTTGTCGAAACTGGTAGTAAAATTCATGACCGCAAGAAATTTGATGGGATGCTGAAGTTCATCAAAGAGCATTGTCTTAAATCAAAAGGCGCTATTTTACCAGAGCTAAAAATAATAAC
>CAXSEH010000028.1:0-22906 GCA_964236345.1 uncultured Bdellovibrionales bacterium | reverse complement strand
GAGGCCCTATTTTGACCCCCTAAGTAAAGGTAATAAAATATGAATGCTTTGGGTCGCCATATCCTTGTTGAATTTATGAATTGTAAAGCGGACGTGCTAAACGACGTATCGGTTATCGAAAATGCCATGGTCGAAGCCGCAAGAATCGCTGGCGCTACGGTTATTAATTCTACATTCCATCATTTTTCACCTTACGGAGTTTCTGGCGTTGTGGTTATTCAAGAAAGCCATTTGGCTATTCACACTTGGCCAGAATATCATTATGCGGCCGTCGATTTGTTTACCTGCGGTGATACCGTTGATCCTTGGGTTTCTTTTGAATACCTGAAAAAAGCTTTTGATGCTTCGTATTCGGCTTTAGAAATGAACCGGGGTTCGACCTCGGTGATTAAAAAGGGCGAGTCTTTAAAAGTAAAACCCAATGATGCCATCGACTATCAAAGCAAAGACGGGCATAAAATTAATCGCAACGTTTGGTTTACCGATAAGGACGATAACCAAGCCTTATCGTTACGTTATACCGGAGAAGTTTTATTCGACGAGCGTAATGAATTTCAACGGGTTCGTATTTTAGATTCGATTTCATACGGAAAGATGCTGGCCATCGATGACATGGTTATGTGCACGGAGCGCGATGAATACCATTATCACGAAATGATTACCCACCCGGCGATGCAAGCCTTCGAATCGGTTAGCGGGCCCGCTAAGAATATTTTAGTTATTGGCGGCGGAGATGGCGGAACTATTCGGGAGATATGCAAATACGGCTCGGTTGAAAAAGTGACAATGGTTGAAATTGATGAAGCCGTCGTTCGGGCGTGCAAGAAACATTTGCCCGGCATTGCGCGTGAATTTTCGAATCAAAAAGTGAACCTGATCATTGGCGACGGCATAAAGTTTGTGGCCGAAGCAAAAATGGAAAGCTACGATGTTATCATCGTTGACGGTTCCGATCCCGCAGGACCTGCGGAAGGACTTTTTTCGGCAGCCTTCTATGACAATTGCAAAAAGGCCCTGAAGCCAAACGGCATTTTAGTGACGCAAGGTGAATCTCCGATGTTTCATGCGGAAACATTTGTAGAACTAAATCACTGTCTAAAAAAAGTTTTTCAACCCAATCAAGTGCATACGATGCTATTTCACGCGACCACTTATCCATCGGGAATGTGGAGTCTGCAAATGGCCATCAAAGGCCAGTACCATCCGGTAAAAGATTTTAAGAAAGACAAAGCCCAGGCCTTCGTTACCAGCACAAAAGATTTGCGCTATTACAACGAAGACCTCCATTCAGCGGCTTTTGTCCTGCCTACGTTTGTTAAGAAAATGTTAGATAATAACCATTAAGAAAAGGATGAATCTATGTTTAAACTGCCTACGCTTCCCTACCCAAAAATGGGCTTAGCTCCATTTTTAAATGAAGAGCAAATGTCTTTTCATTACGATAAACATCACAAAGCCTACATCGATAATTTGAATAAATTTATCGAAACGGATCCTTCTTTAAAAGGAAAGTCTTTAGAAGAAATCGTTCTTTCTTCATCAGGTGGAATTTTTAATAACGCGGCCCAAGCTTGGAACCATACTTTTTATTGGTTCAACATGGCGCCAACTGGTCAAGGTGCTCAGCCTTCTGCGGGTTTGATGGATGCCATCAAACGTGATTTTGGCGGCCTTGATGAGCTTAAGGCCAAATTTGTTGACGGCGGAGTGAAAACTTTTGGTTCTGGCTGGATTTGGTTGTGCGTTGATACTGCCGGCAAATTATCATTGGTTTCGACTTCGAATGCGGCCGTGCCATTTACCGCTAATGGTCCTACCCCGTTGATGGTTGCCGATGTGTGGGAACATGCCTACTACGTTGATTATCGTAACGCCCGTCAGAAATACTTAGAAACTTTCTGGGGTTTTGTTAACTGGAACTTTGTTTCCGAAAATTTTGCTTCTAAAAAAGTACGCGATTTAACTAAAACTATGGTTTAAGTTCGGATGCCGAACGTGGGTTTCACCGCACGTTCGGCTGATTGTTTTTCCTTGTAGCGCAATATTTGAAGACTTCTTCAGTATGAAGAAAAGTCTATTCCGCGCGGGCCAAAATTATTTTCACATCAATATTGATTTCATCATTCATCCCATTTTTAAAGATTTGGATTGGATCTTCGTTCAAAAAAAGGTGCAACACGCCTTACGGTCGCACGAAGTGCATCTGCACGCCCTCGTCATGATGGATACCCACCTGCATTTATTGGTTCAGTCGGACCATCAAAAAGAAAACTTTTTCTGTGCTAGTTTAGAATCACTTTTGAAAATGCCAAACCAAAGTATCGAATGCCACTGCGAGCCCGTTCCGACGTACGCACAGTACATCAATGCCTATAAATACATATATCGAAATCCAGTTGAAGCAGGGCTGAGTCAAAGGGTAGAAGATTACGCTTATTCTTCACTTCGGGGTCTTCTGGGTTTGGGTATCACTTACTGTGAAATTATCGATTATTTAGGATTAATACAGAATCCCATTCAGCATTTAAATTGGATGAACAACTTGCAAGACTTCAAATTTTCAAAGTTAAGTCAGTTTGAAACTAACGATTTCGCCAAGCCGATTCCAAATTAATAAACTTTTTTAAATCGTTTATCTGCTTTTCGGTTTCGCTTTCGGTCCAGTTCAATTCACTACGAAACACAGCCAAGATTTCATCTAGATATTGTAAGCCATGGTTTCTGTAGCCCAGCATTAATGGTACTCGCCTGACATAAAAATCGACGAGGTTTAAACACATCGTTGTCCGAATGGCTTGAATGGCTTCAAGTTGCCAAATTGAAAGTTGTTCGTCGTTTTCGGCCATAAGTTCAAACGCTTCCATGCCGTAACGTTGCGCTAAGAATTTTTCTTTTTCTTCAGTAGCTTGATAAAGCGATCTTTCGTAATTATCGGGCGTCGTCCAATCGTTCAGCGGTCGGCTAGTTTCGCACCGGCCAAAGCCAAGTCTTTTTTCGATCGGAAGGGTTTTTAAAACTCGATCAACAATTTGTTCCGACATCAACCGGTACGTGGTGTACTTACCGCCCGCCACAAACGTGAAGCCACGCTTATCAGGCAGAATAAGATGCTCTCGGCTGGTTTTACCTTCATTGTCAGATTGATCTTTAACTAATGGGCGAACGCCGACGTAAGTTGAAAGAATATCGGCTTCGGTTAGCTTCGCGCCGGGAAAATACTCGTTAGTCACGCGAAGTAGGTAAGACACGTCATCCGCGGTGACTTCGGCTTTTTCGGGGGCACCCTGGAAATCGGTATCGGTCGTCCCGATGATGATCATTTCGTGTCTGGGAATTGCAAATACGATGCGCGAACTTTTTTGTGCCGCCATCACTACCGCTGAGCTTAAATTAAGCCGTTCTTTAAGTAGGGTCAGGTGAATTCCTTTTGTGGGCCGTAAAATTGGCTTCCAATCATTCACCATTTTTTCACCCAGCAAATCGGTCCAAGGGCCCACACTCGACACGACGTGGTTGCATTCGATATCAAACAGTTCTTTCGTTTCTTTGTCCCGAACTTGAACACCGGTCACGTGATTTTCTGAAAAGTGAGCCTTGACGACTTCGACGTAATTGACGGCACAGGCGCCGTATTCGTTCGCCGACCTAAGCGTTTCGTGGACCAGGCGGTCATCGTCCATATACCCGTCTGAATAAACGAACGATCCAACTAAATCAGAACCGCGCACAATGGGCATTCGATCTAAGGTTTCAATCTTGGTTAATTTTTCATGCATCTCGGGAGTTTGAAATAAGGCTAAAGCATCATAAAGAATCATTCCAAGTCCCATTAGGAAAGGTCCGACTCGGCTATTATTGAAAAGCGGAATCATGAAACGTAAGGGATGAACTAAATGGGGAGCCATTTTGAAAAGTTTAGCGCGTTCTGATAGAGCTTCAAAAACAAGATGAAATTCGTAATTTTCTAAATAGCGAATTCCACCATGAACAAGTTTGCTTGAACGAGAAGAGGTTCCAAAAGCAAAATCATTGGCTTCAATCAGCGCGACTTTCATGCCCCGCATGGCGGCGTCCCGCGCGACACCCGCCCCGGTAATACCTCCGCCTACAATCAAAAGATCAAATCGTTCTTTCTTAAGTAGCTTAATATTTTGTTTTCTTGTTTCAGCCGAAAAATTCTTCATATTATTTTGTGGTCTTCAATGTTGAAATTTGCCGATCCCATTTTTGAAAAGGAAACGACTTTGTTAGGCTTTGTTTTTCGAAACTGGAAGATAATAAGACACGCTGAAAATGTTTTTCCCGAGAAAGACGGTAAGCGATGTCGATTAATTCTGTCTTTACTTCATCATTTAGTGCGCTAACGTGTTCGATCCATAATGACTGGGTCTGTTTGTCTACGAATAAGAAGGGCTGACCTAAGAAAAAACCGGCAATTTTGTTTTCGTTATCAAACGCGATGAAGCTCCAACCCAATTTGAAATAGTGTTCCAGCGATTCTTTTCGATAACAGGAATCCCAGACTTGCATTTTATTTTCGAAGGACTCGGGGTCGTCGGGGAATTGCAACTTGATTTCAAATTGATGGACTTGTTCGACGTCATCAAGTTGGGCAATCTGGTAAGTGTATGCGCTCATGACCTTATTTCACCCGAGATCCGAACTTCTGCCAAGTAGAAGATGACACTTCTTTCGTTCTCGACTAAGATCGGAACTATGAATTATAAAAGTTTTCCCGATGTTTATTGGCAAAAAATCGAAGCCGCAATATCCGAGTGTAAATCTAAGGGCAGTCCTATTTACGCCGCGTTCGATGCCGACGGAACATTATGGGACACCGATCTCGGCGAAAATTTTTTTAATTATCAGGTCGAACATAAAAAAGTTGAACTACCTTCAGACCCATTTAATTATTATTTGGAATTGAAGCAGGTAAATAATGATCCGCGCGCCGCCTACTTGTGGTTAGCACAGATCAACAAAGGTAAGTCCACGTCCGAAATTAAAACGTGGGCGCAAGAAGCCTTTGACGAAATTGAACCCAATCCTATTTTCGCAGAACAAAAAAAGCTGATTCAAATGCTTCAAAGTCACGGCGTGAAAATTTTTATAGTGACCGCGTCGATCAAATGGGCCGTTGAACCCGGCGCACGAGCCTTGGGATTAGCGGATGATGACGTTATCGGAGTCGAGACAGAAATAAAGGAAGGGATCATAACCGACCTACCCGTTTATCCCGTTACTTATAGAAACGGTAAAACCGAAGCCCTTTTTAAAAAAACGGGAAACGTCCGTCCTTTTTTAGCAGCGGGCAATACGACGGGTGATCTTGAATTACTGCTGAGTGCCTCGCATATTCAATTGGCGGTCAGCGCTGCCTCACGGGACGATCGTTTGTTTAAAACCGAAAGCGAGCTTCAGCAAAAAGCCAACGAATTCGGGTGGCTGAGCCATCGTTTTGTATGAAAAAAATTATACTTGAAGCCGTCAAGTTACTTGTCGTAATTTGCTTTACCATCGGCGCATTTTTGACGTTTAAGAATTTCTATAAACGCGCTCAAGTAGAAACCAGCCCCACGGAAACCTTCGACCGCAAATCAGAAACGTTAAAAAAGTTTCTAATGTCTAATGATAAGCCACAACGGATTGAAATTATTAATCTGTCCTCGCGTTTTGAAAAAGATGTTCAACTGATAAAAAAATTGAAAATTAATCAGGATAAAAACGCCAATTTTTATATTTCGATTCAATTCTTCACCGATGAAAATGATCTAAAGGCTCCGCTTATTGCGCAAATTCGTTTCGTTGAGATAAAATCTGGTAATACGATCAAAGAAGAAAGCCTTAATCTAGAATAATGATGGGCTCACGCTGTTCGTTAAGATTAAGGCTCACATTAGCCTTGAAAATGCTTCGGTGAAAATCCCAAAGCTTATATTGGGCCGGCCATCTAGAATAATCGTTTTCGGGAATGACGTCTTTGCGAACTGCGTGAAATAAAATTTCGTAGTTGCCATCTGGATTCTTAAACAGCGACGGGCGACCCAGCCAAGATAAGTTATACCGATTTTTAATTTTAATTCCATAATCTAGAAGATCAGTGCGGTCCGAATTTAGTATCGGATGATAAGGGCCCATCAAATTTCTGCTCCATAAGAAATTTAAAGTATATTGGTCTGAAGGAAAATCGCCACTGCTAAACCCAACCAAGAAAAATTTTTCTCCGTTGATCTCAACTTGCAGAGGTCGCGGACCTTCCGCAAGCTGTCCCCCAATTGTCCGTCTAAGAGAAACGTAATTAGTACCGACATCAAAGATTTTTGTTTCAGTTCCCGGTACGGGTTTTAAGGATGAATCAATTTCGACAGCAAATAGCTCGGTCTTCAGTGGAAAATTCGCGTTTTCGGCACTTACCTTTTCGTAGAACAAGGCGATCTGCTTTTTCAACGAAGGGTTAATTACGTCCATCTCGGAATCTTCTTGGATTAGATTTCCGCCGTAAGAATGGCCTACCCAACTGGTGGTTAACGGCGCGCTTAATGGAACAACGTCCCTAATCCAAGAGTCGGCAGAATTTTGCCGAAAAATATACACTCGCCGATTATTATTATCGTCCGGCCAAAAAGGCACGTCACGATTTCCAGATGCGCTCATGGCACCCGCCAATAACATTTCTGTCGACTTATTATTGGGCTCAATTAACCGAAATTTTCGAATATCCCAGGGCATGGTATAATTCTGCGAGTAGGGGAAATTTTTAGGACTTCGCAAGTTAAGATGAATGATGTCGTAGCAACCCCCCTTTGAAAAAGTTTTCCAATCGGCGTACCGAATGAAATGGCTGGCCGATCCAAATATTTCGACTTGTCCCTTCGAGTTGATAAATGGGGGCGTTGGATCAGGCAATTCTTTAGTTTGAAAGACAGTCTGGCCGGGTTTAAGTTCGGCGCCCGTCATTTGATACAGACCCTTTTCTAACCTGGTTCCCTTGCCTTGGCCGGGCCCACAAATTTGCGTGTTTGTTGCCTTTGCGAAAAAGACCTTAATAACGGTAATAAGCCCAACAAATGCCAACACGATACACGCATTTCGAAAAATGACTTTGCCCCAATTTCTATTTTTGAAAAAGGCCCGTACCGTGGTTAAAGAACCCAGTATTTTTTGAAGCGCCACGAAACCTAATAAAAGTAGGCCGATTAAGATTCTTGTCCACCAAGAGCTAAGCGTACCCTCGAAAGAAATGATGGTTTGGATTAAACCAAGAATAAAAACTCCGATGAACGTTCCGAAAATGGTTCCACGGCCACCCGTTAACAGCGTGCCTCCGATGACGACGGCGGCAATGACATCTAATTCAAGGCCCGTGGCGGCTGTCGCATTTCCCGAACTTGTATATATGGCGTAAACGACTCCGGCCAACGCAGATAGAAAGCCGCTTGCGGTGTATACTCCGACGACCGTCCGCTTAACGGGAAGCCCCATCAGCGCTGAGGATAAACTATTACCTCCGACCGCATAAACGGAACGGCCCCATCTTGTTGACGCCGCGACGAAAATTCCCAAGAACATGATAAGCAAGAATACCAAGCCAGTGGGTTGTAAGCGAAAGGTACCGATGTTGATTGATTGTTTTAAAATCCATTCAAAAAAGGGATGCTTCAGCGCGATTGATTCTTGGCTTAGCGTATAGGCTAGGCCTCGTAAAAAAAACATTCCGGCTAAGGTTACTAAAAATGGGGCGATTTCAAAAAACGAAATTAAAAAACCCATCAGCGCGCCGCAGGTCGAGCCGAACGCGACAACGATTATAAACGCCAGCATCGGGTGCACGTGCAGACGTTCAACCAAAAGAGCGGTCATCACCCCGGTCACGGCCACCATCGATCCAACCGAAAGGTCTATTCCACCCGATAAAATAACGAAACTCATTCCGACGGCGGCGATTCCTAAGAAGGCATTATCGTCGATTAAATTGGAAATAAGTCCGAAGCTAAAAAAACCCGGATAGCGTAAAGCCGCACCGGCAAATAAAATAAATGCGACCGTAATCGACACGTAAAGGGCTTTATTCTGAGTATTCAAATTAAGCTTCACGAGCTAAACCTTTACGTCGAAAGATATTTTTCATTTTTTCCGACTGCATCAGGCATATGATGATGACGACCGCGGCTTTAACCATAGCCATCGCCTCGATCGCAATCCCCTGCGTATTAATGGTGGTTGTAACTAGTTGAATGATGATCGCTCCCAGTGCAGAACCCACTAGAGAAAATCGACCGCCAGTCAAAAATGTTCCGCCAATTACGACAGCTAATATGGCGTCTAACTCTAAAAAAACTCCCAAGCTATTTACATCGACGGCCCGAATATTTGCGCTAAGTCCAATCCCGCCCACCGCGGCCAACAAACCGCAGGCCACATAAACCGCAGATGAAATTAGTTTGGTATCTAGACCGATAAAGTGGCTGGCGCGTGCATTACTTCCTAGCGCTTCGATAAAAAGTGAAGCCGCCGTGCGATTTACTAAAATGAAAACGCCAGCAAAAATAAGTAAGGTTAACCAAATGACTACCGGTAAGCCTAAAAAATATCCCGATCCGATCCACAAGTAAGCCGGTTCTTTCAATGGAATAATCTGGCCCTCGACAAACAACTGCGCGAGGCCACGACCGGTAACCATCGAAATTAAACTAGCGATGATCGGTTGAGTTCCTAGGCTGACGATTAAGAAACTATTTAATAAACCAACTGACACGCCGCTAAAAAGTGCAAGTAGTAAAGCTACCGCGAAGGGGAGCCCATGCGACAAAAATAAGGCCGCGACGGATCCGGCCAATGCGGCCGAGGTTCCAACACTCAAATCAATTCCTCCGGTGGCGATGACTAGGGTCATTCCGAGCGCGACTAATATCAATGGGGAGGCCCGCAACGCAACGTCGATTAAGCTTCCGTAAACCCGGCCATCTTTAATGACGAAGGTGAAAAAACTTGGATTCATCGCGGCGTTAAAAATTAATAATAAAATGAAAATCGCGAACGGCCAAAATAAAGATTGAGGCTGATTAAAAAATGAAAGGAATGTTTTTTTCATTAGCCGTTTCCGATCGTATCGATAATGGTTCCCTGAGAAATATTTTGACCGGAAAGTTCGGCAATTTTCTTTCGATCTTTAAGAACCGTAACCCGATCACTATTTCGCACAACCTCTTCGAGTTCTGAAGAAATAAAAAGAATCGATTTTTTATCGCTGATAATTTGGGAAAAATATTTTTGAATTTCTGCTTTGGCGCCAACGTCGATGCCGCGAGTGGGCTCATCCAAAATAAGTAACCTTGGGTCTAATGCCATCCAACGTGCAAGGACTGATTTTTGTTGGTTTCCACCACTTAAGGTTTCGATCGGCTGTTCCGAGTTTTTCGTTCGGATACCTAAAGCCTTTATAAAATGATCAACAATCTTCATCTCTTGCTTAGTGGTTAGTTTTTTAAACCAACCAATGCGAGCCTGCTTAGCTAAAATAATATTTTTTCGCAAACTTAAGCCTGGAAATACCGACTGAGATTTTCGATCCTCAGGACATAAGGCAAAGCCGTTTTGGATAGCTTGCCTTGGAGATTTAAAATGATATCTTTGCCCATCGATTTCAATTTCGCCCGTCGTCGCCTCATCTAAACCGAATAATAAACGTGCAATTTCTGTACGTCCCGACCCTAATAAGCCGGCTATCCCCTGCGTTTCCCCATTACGGATATCTAAATCAAAAGGGTCCATGCTGCCTTTTCGTCCGATACCCAGGCATCGCAGCCAAGGCTTGCTAGGCGCCGGGACTGATAAGTTGGATTTTTCTATTTTCTTAAGTTCCAACAAATCGTGACCCATCATTTTAGAAACTAATTCTTTCTGAGAAATTTCCGAAATTTTATCTTCCGAAACGAAAGTTCCGTTTCGAAGCACCGTGATGCGGTCAGAAATTTCATAAACTTGATCTAAAAAATGAGATACGAAAAGAATGGCTAAACCTTCGGATTTCAATCTTCGAAGAACGTTAAATAATTTTGCAACCTCGTGGGTATCAAGGCTTGAAGTAGCTTCGTCTAAAATAAGAACTTGCGCCGACATGTCCAAAGCGCGCGCGATCGCAATCATCTGCTGAATTGCGATCGGAAACTCATCTAAAGAAGCGTCGACGTCAATGTTCACATCTAATTTCGCCAAGGCTTTTCCAGCGCCGGTCCGGACCGCTGTCCAATCGATGCGGCCCCATTGGGTGGGCTCTCGACCCAGATATATATTTTCTGCAACCGACAATGTCGGAACTAAGTTTACTTCTTGAAAGACCGTGCTGATCCCTAACTTTTGCGCTTCGTGGTTTGATTCTGGTGTTATTTCGTTTCCGGATAAGACAATTTGGCCGACATCTTTTTGGTAAAAGCCCGTGATCACTTTAATCAAAGTTGATTTGCCCGCGCCATTTTCGCCCATCAAAGAGTGAATTTCACCCGCATATAAGTTCAAATGAACATCGGTTAGGGCCGGTGTTCCGTTGAAAGATTTTGAAATGTGATGGGCTGCTAAAGTAGGCCGCACGTTTTACTCAGTAATGACGAGTCGTAATAGTTTCTTTGGCACTAGCTGAATCAAATACTTTATCATCAATGATGGTTTTCTTTTCGATGGTCTTTTTGGCCATGATTGAATCAACTGCGTCGAAAGCCGCAGGACCTAATAATGGATTACATTCGACCGTTGCGTTTAGTTTTCCATCTACCATCGCTTGAAAGGCTTCTTTAACCCCGTCGACAGAAACTAAAACAATATCCTGGCCCGGTTTTAATCCCGCTTCTTCGATGGCCTGGATGGCTCCTAAAGCCATGTCATCATTATGTGCGTAAACCGCCTGAATTTTTTTCGGCTCGGCTTTTAAAAACGCTTCCATGACTTCTTTTCCCTTAGCGCGGGTGAATTCACCAGTTTGCGATTTCATGATTTTCATTTCTGGATGTTTTTTTAAAGTTTCGGCGAAACCGTTTTTTCGGTCGATGGCGGGCGCCGCTCCTGGAGTTCCTTGAAGTTCTACGATATAAGCTTTTCCCTTCGTTTTTTCGGCAAGCCACGTCGCCGCTTTTCTTCCTTCTTCAACGAAATCTGAGGCAATTAAAGTAGAGTAAAGAGATTCATCGTCAGTTTTAATTCCGCGATCAACTAAGATGACCGGAATTCCCGCCGCTTTTGCTTCGCGCAAAACCGGTTCCCATCCCGTTTCAACGACCGGCGCCAAAATAATTGCGCTTACTTTTTGTAAAATAAATGTACGCAAGGCTTTGATTTGGTTTTCTTGCTTTTGTTGGGCATCCGAAAAACGAAGATCGATTCCACGGTTTTTAGCTTCCTCTTGAATTGATTTTGTTTCGGCACTTCGCCACGCGCTTTCGGCACCAATTTGTGAAAAGCCGACAACGATTTTATTTTGATTCGTACCGTTTTCGGTAGACGTCGGGGCTTCAGCACTTTTTTGCGTGCAAGAAACTATTGCGGTCAACGCCAACGCGATCATCATTTTACAATAAGTTTTCATTAATTTTTTCATAAGTTCCTCGAGTAAAGGGTTTGCGAATAAGATAAGCTGATTACACCGCGAAGGGCAATAACCATGTGAGTCACCCAACTTGCTTCATTTTTGGTAGCCACGGGGGTGCGCCTGATGCCAATTCCACGCATGTTGGATGATTATTTTAAGATCAGGAAATTCAGGAACCCACTTCAAGGCCGCACGGATTTTTGTGCTGTTTGCCACTAACGTCGGCGGATCGCCCGCGCGAGGTGCGTGGTTTTCCACGTTGATCTTTCTGCCGGTGATGCTTTTACACGCTTCGATCACCTCAAGAACCGAAAAGCCTTTCTGACTTCCAATATTAAAAAAGTTCCCTTCGCCCTCCACAATATTTTCCAGCGCTAAAGCGTGTGCGGCCACAATATCTTGCACGTGGACGTAGTCCCGAACGCAAGTCCCGTCTCGGGTTGGATAAGCTGTTCCGTAGATGGGTAACGTCAAATCGCTACCCTGAGCTGCAGATAAAACTTTCGGTATCAGGTGGGTTTCGGGGTGATGGGCTTCACCGATCGTTGAATCGGGATGGGCGCCGGCAACGTTAAAATATCGTAAGACCGCGTAACCCATACCGAAACTTCGCGCGAAATCTGGTAGGACTTGTTCAACCATTAATTTCGATCGACCATAGGGACTTAACGGATTTTTAGGATGATCTTCCGTAATTGCTTCCATTTGCGGCGTTCCGTAAACGGCGGCCGTTGAGGAAAAAACAAATTTTTTAACGTTACATTTACCCATCACTTGCAACAGCTTAACCGCCGACGAAAAATTATTTTCGTAATACTTGTAGGGTTCTAACACGCTTTCGCCGACTTCGATGAAAGCTGCGAAATTCATAACCGCTTCGATGGAATGCTCAACCAGTATTTTTTCGACCAATCCTGCATTTGCGATCGAACCTTCGTGAAACGGAATCTTAGGGTTCAGGGATTCCCGATGCCCGTTCGACAAGTCATCAAGCACGACGACGGCGTGACCTTTTTCGGATAAGCATCTAACGGCGTGGCTGCCAATGTACCCCGCGCCCCCGGTAATTAAAATATTCATAAGCATTTTATAAGTAGAATCATTTTTATTGTCACGGAGGATTTGACAGCGTGACCGGACAAAGACTAAGTTTTTATCGAGGAAAACATGATTCGAAAAGATTTTACGAAGCCTGACGGTCGCAAACTTCAGCTTTATTCTCGACGGCCCATTTCAGACGATATTGTTAGCACGAATCCACTTCACGATGACTTTATTCCCAATCCCCAAATGCGCTGGCATCCGCTTCGCGGCGAATGGGTCATCTACGCGGCTCACCGTCAAAATCGCACGTTTTTGCCCCCACCAGAATATTCTCCGCTTGCCGTGACGACTTCGATGGATTTTCCTACCGAACTTCCGGCAGGAGATTACGACATGGCCGTGTTTGAAAATTTATTTCCATCCCTGACTCCGCTCGCGACTGAATTAAGTGATGAAAGTAAGGCTTCACTTTCGGTCCCGTCGCAATCGGGGCAAGGAACTTGCGAGGTCGTCGTTTTTACGCAAGATCCAAAAAAATCTTTAGGCGAGTTATCGCTTGATCAAATCGCCTTAGCATTAGAAGTGATCGGCGATCGAACGAAAGAATTAAGTAAACGGCCGAACATTCAGTACGTGCTTCCATTTGAAAATCGCGGCGTTGAAGTTGGGGTGACGCTACACCATCCTCATGGACAAATTTATTCATACCCTTTTATTCCGCCGGTTCCGGCACAGATGATCGCGTCGCAAAAAAAACATTTTGAAAAAACGGGACAGACCCTGATGAGCGAGATGGTGCAAGCCGAACAGCGCGATGGACGCAGATTATTAGAAGTCACCGAGAGCGTTGTTTCATTCGTGCCGGTGTGCGCTCGTTACGCCTACGAAACGTGGATCGTCCCGAAACGACCAGTACCCTGGATTTTCGACTTAACCTCGGCAGAAATAAAAGATATGGCGATCGTTCTCAAAAATACGTTAACGAAGTTCGATAAAATGTGGAATCGCCCGTTTCCGTATTTAATGACTTTCTACCAAGCGCCAACCGACGGATTGCCTAATGCTGATTGTCACGCGCACATTCAAATTTATCCGGCCTTCCGCGCAAAAGATAAATTAAAATATTTAGCCGGCACCGAACTGGGCGCTGGAATTTTTGTAAATGACAGTTTCCCCGAAGAAAAAGCCGCCGAGCTCAGAAGCGTTAAGGTTTAGCATGTCGGAAGTCGCAAATAAGATTAAATTTCTGCGCACCGTATTGGCCGAACATAAGTTATCCGCATTTCACTTTAAAGGCGTTGATTGGTTCAGTTGGATAACCGGCGGTGGCTCAAGCGTCGTCATTCTAACTTCCGAAGTTGGCGTGGCGGAGGTTGTTATTACCCCCACCGAATCTTGGGTATTAACCAACCGGATCGAAAGCGAACGACTTAAGACCGAGGAACTTTCCAGTGAATTCGAAGTCTCGGCTTTTCCTTGGCAAGAAAAGGATGCAGTCGAAAAATGGCTTCGTGAGAAAAAACCCCAAGGCGTTGTATGCAGCGATCGCCCTTCGAAAAATGAGACTGACCTTCCGGAAGTCGTCAAAAACTATAAGCTTAGAATGCAACCTGAAGAAGTTGTCCGGTACCGCGATTTAGGTCGCCAGGCGGCCGAAGCCATGACGGTTGCCATATCGCGGGCTGAAGCTAACTGGACCGAACATCAATTGGCCGCATCCGGCGCGGACGAGCTTGTGCGAAGGGGCCTTGAACCAACTTTAATTTTAGTTGCCGGCGAAGAGCGCTCAAAAATATTTAGACACCCACTTCCGAAAGACAAAAAACTTGGGGCCTACGCGATGATGGTATTTTGTGCCCGCCGGTGGGGCCTTTACGCAAATTTAACGCGATTTATATTCTTTCGCGATTTAACCAAACAAGAAGAGTCGGATTTCCAAAAGTTGTATGCCATTGAAAGCAGTGCTTTGCAAAATTCAACCCCCGGGAAAACGCTGTCG
The DNA here is from genome assembly GCA_964236345.1 of uncultured Bdellovibrionales bacterium. GTDB lineage: Bacteria > Bdellovibrionota > Bdellovibrionia > Bdellovibrionales > Bdellovibrionaceae > Pseudobdellovibrio. The sequence goes on along the minus strand of CAXSEH010000028.1, from coordinate 8,285 downwards.
GAAGTTTATAAAGGCTTAGAGAAGGCTTACCTTGAAAACGGATTTGGCGACGAAATAAATCGTCACCACCAAGGGGGACCTACGGGCTACCTTTCCCGCGAATTGGTCGCGACGCCCGGCTTTACCGGAGAAAGTTCTAATTTAGTTATCGAAAAAGGGATGGTTTTTGCGTGGAACCCAAGTTTACCGGGCCGTAAAATCGAAGATACGGTTTATTTAAGTGAAATGGGACTGGAAGTGCTAACGGTGGATCCAACGTGGCCGACCAAAACCGTCAATGGCCTTCAACGCCCGTACGTCTGGATTAAAAAATGAAATTTAATAAAGCGATGGCGGAAGCCTTCGGACGCGTTAATCTTATCGGCGAACATACCGATTACAATGGCGGTTGGGTTTTACCGACCGCGATACCCCAAAAGACAAAAATAATTTTAACTACACGCCAAGACCAAAAAGTTGTCGCGCGCACCACGGCCAAAACCTCTGAAAGCGAAATTGAATATTCTTTAGGAGCTGAACGGCGCACGAACACTTGGATTGATTACTTACAAGGGGCCACTTTTCTATTACGTCAAAAAGGATTTTCACTACGTGGCTTTGATGTCGAAGTTGAATCAACGGTGCCAACCGGTAGTGGTTTGTCTTCAAGTGCCGCCTTAGAAATAAGTTTTTTGAAAGCCTTAAAAGAAATGTTTGTACTTCCACTCAGTGAAGTCGAAATGGCGCAGTTAGGTCAAAGAATCGAAAACGAATTCGTCGGGGCCCAGGTCGGAATCATGGACCAAATGGCCTGCGCTTTTGCAAAATTCGGCGAAGCTCTTTTTTTAGATACCAAAAAACTTAATTTCGAACGGATTGATTTGCCGCTTGATTTGATGGACCTAGTTGTCATCAATTCGGGCGTAGCCCATCAACACGCGGGCGGAGATTACAACCGCCGTCGCGCTGAATGTGAAGAAGCCTGCAAAATTTTAAAAATCGACAGTCTACGTGAAATCGAATTTGAACAGCTTTCTCGAATCGGTGAATTACCAGATGTTTTGCTTAGAAGATCCCGCCACATTATTACCGAAAACCAGCGGGTTCACCAAGCCGTGAAAAGTTTAAAAAATAAAGACATCAACCAGCTGGGAGTTCTTTTTTACGAATCCCATCAATCCATGAAAGATGATTATGAAATATCGGTTCCACAAATCGATACATTGGTTGATCTGTGTCGGGAAAATAGCGCGACTTATGGGGCGCGATTAACCGGAGGCGGTTTTGGCGGGTCGATCGTAGCTATAACGAAGAAAAATAAAGGTGCTGAAATGGCTGCCGCCGTTTGCGAACTTTACCGAGCGGAAACGGGCGAAAATCCGACCGTTTTGGTACCTTCGAATTAAATCGAAGCGCGGCGAATCGCGTAAGGCGCTAAGGTTGCACCGTTTATTACTTGCTTAAAAATATCAACTTCATCTTGGTTGAATGGCGTTCCGTCAGGATAAAGTAAATCATGAAACCAAACGGCAGGGGGAGCTGGATACGGCTGCAACCAACTGTCCCAAGGGTAAATCGTTTGCGTTTTTCCTGACACAAAACCCCAGTTGAAGGCTCCAACGTTATATTTTTTCAGCAAGGGAAGAATAGTTTGGATATTGTTGTTCAAGACGCGAGCTAAGTATTCGGTGCAAAAAATGGGTCTATCAAAACGCTTGAGCCATTGAATGCGAACTTCAAATATGGCCGCTTCATCGTAATTGTGAAAAGTAATGATGTCTGATAAATGCAGTTGTATTTTTTCGATCGGTCTTAATTTTTCATCTGACGACCAATCTCCGGCCCAGACGGCGCTGGTTAAAGGTTGAATCGGATTCACGGTCCGCGCCCATTCAAAAACCTGGGGTAATAATTCTTCGACCGCGTTCAATTTGGTTTCGGGATCTCCGTAATATCCCGAATTGATTCCATCGGGTTCATTCCATAAGTCCCAACCTAAGATTCTTTGATCATTCGCGAAACGACCGATGATACCTTTTACGTAAGCCTCAAGTCGTGGCTTGTGCGAAGCATCTAACAATGCATCCACTCCGGGGCTTTGCATCCATCCTGAATTATGAACTCCTGGCACAGGGTCGCGTTGCTTGCCCAGTCGAGGCTTTGGATCCCAGCAAGAATCAAATAATACAAACAGAGGGCGTATTCCATGACGCTCGGCAATTTCTAAAAATTTTTCAATACGTTCTGAAAAGCCATTCGCATCTTCATCCCAAAGTAAGTCGTGCAGAAAAACGCGCATCGTGTTCATACCCATTTTTTCGGCGTAACCTAATTCACGGTCAATGAGTGCGGCATCGAAAGTATCTTTTTGCCACATCTCTAATTGGTTAATCGCCGTCATGGGAGTGTAATTTGAACCTACGCGCCAGCCCTGACTTTGAGACCATTTTTGGGCAGCTTCGGGTGTCCAGCGAGTAGTTGCGGCGTTGCTGATGGATGTGAATAAAACAAATATGATGGTCAGAAACGAATATTTCATTGTTCTCCCCTACTCAAATGAATGTTCATCATAAAAGCATGCGAGTAATCAGAAGCCTTATCAAGCAAAATAGTATGTTATATACCAGTGCCCACGAGCTTCTCGATTTCGTCGACTTCTTTGGGCACGCCCGCGGTTAAGTTCTCTGATCCACTGCGCGTCACGACGATATTGTCTTCTATGCGGACACCTATGCCCCGCAATTCTGCGGGGGCGGTCATATCATCGGCCGGTATATAAAGACCGGGCTCGATTGTAAAACACATACCCTCTTCGATCGGACGCGCCTCATTATTGATGAAATAAAGACCTGCGTCGTGAACATCCATTCCTAACCAGTGACCAATGCCGTGTGGATAATATTTTCGATGTTCGTTCGCCTTCATGACGTCGGCTTTTCGGCCGCTTAACAGTCCCAACTCAAACATTAAGTCCGTTAGACGATCGGCGCCCATTTCGTGAAGATCTTTAAAGAATATGCCGGGTTTTACGTAAGATATTAATTCTTTTTGAATTTTTAAAACACCCTCGTAAACTTTTTTCTGCGCGACGGAAAAGCGGCCATTGACCGGAAACGTTCGCGTGATATCGCCCGAGTAATAGTTGTATTCTGCACCGGCATCAATCAGCAATAAGTCGCCATTCTTACATTCTTGGTCGTTGAAATTATAATGGAGCGTCGTTGCGTTTGCGCCGGAAGCGATGATGTGTGGATAGCCGACGCGGGCCGAACCTTTCATGTAAAATGCATTCGATAATACGGCTTGAACCTGTCGTTCATTAACACCGGGCTTCGTAAACTTCATTGCTTCAACGTGCGCTTCTGCCGAAATTTGGCTGGCTTTGCGCTGATTTACTAAATCATCATTGTCCTTTTTTAAACGAAACTCGCCTAAAAAAGTATCCGCATCTTTAATCGTTAATAATCCGTAGCCGGTGCGGCCCGATGCGCGCTTAAGCTGGGTCAAGACCGTTTGCATTTTGTGATCAACTTCTGGGTTTTTAAATAAACGGTAATAAACGGTATCGTAACCCTTTAAAAGTTCGACGGCCTTCGCTTCAAACTCTTCGATGGGATACACCTCATCGATTAAAAATTCTTTTTTGGTTCCTTCTGGACCAAAGCGAAATCCATCCCAAGTTTCACGTTCGATATTTTTTTGTCGCACAAACATAATCGTTTCGGGAGTTTTACCTGGCCGTAACATTAAAAAACTTTCCGGCTCTTCAAAACCGGTCAGGTAATACATATTCGAATCTTGGCGATAAAAGTGTTGGACGTCGTCATTTCGGATTTGTTCGGGATGGGCCGCAACGATCAACGCTGCCTGGCCTAAACCAGCCAATACTTTTTTACGACGTTTTTTAAAAATTTCTGGGTTTTCGGTGGATTTTCTCATTGATCAGGATCCTTATTTTGCGTTTACAAACCGTACTTTTGAGCCAATTTCTTTAGTTGATCATAGCTGAGCTCGGATCCTTTGGCTATCAGGTCCCGACGCTTATCGAGGTCTTTTATTCCGTAGTCGTCCAAGCTAATATTAATGACTTCATCAACGCCCGTAGGCTTTTTCGCCATCAGCGCCGCCGCTTCAACCCACAAAATATTTTCGGCCGAGCCGTAGTCGCTGACAAAAGAACGCATCTTTTGCTGCGAAAGAACGTTAACTAAAATAATTCGATTAGCACCGGTAGATCGTAGATGTTGCGCCAGTCCTGGAACATCGGTCATAACGGCTACGCTTTGCGAAAATATCGGAGTCACCGAAGGCTGTGAAACGCAAAATGGAATCAGCTGCTGCAATTGTCCTCGGTTAAGCAAGTAATAATTTTGCTTATTAATGTTAAGCGAAGGGCAAACAAAGGGTACCTTTAACTCGGTCGTGCTTTTTCGCTCAAATACGGTTTTTAGAAACGCGTCCGTCTTTGCAAATTCTTTTAATTTTGACATCTCCCATTCAACTTCATTGGGAGATAAATTTTGCGCGTAAATGGCTGCAACCACCGAGCCCCATTCGAAGCCCGCTACCGACTGCACGGGCCATTTTAATTTTTGCAGCTCTTTTAAAAATCCGATGTGGGCCCAGGCCTTAGCGCCGCCCCCTGAAAAAATAAAGCCGAACTTAGGAAGAACCTTGTTATTTAAAACGGAAGGCGGTGGTTGTACCGAAGCTTCTGGCGCGGTCGTTACGCCAGTCGCCGTTTCGTTCGCATTTTTAGAGTAAGCAATTTCGGGGTTCGAAGTTTGGGTTCCGTTTAATCCGCCAATAGGTTGAATTCTTTTTTGGGCACACCCGACCAAGAAAAGAGTGGCAAAGATAAAACTTTTAAAGCTGCTTTTTCCCATATATAAAAAACTCCTGATTTCCGTCTTTCCCCTGAAGGCCCGACTTGAAATAATCTATGACCTGACCAAATACTCGCACCGCCTCGGCAGTTACATTATTCTGTACGAGGACGTAGGTTTTTTCATCTTTTACTATTCCGTTTTTATCTAATGCGTTAGACGTTAGTTCAAATTGGGGTTTTACTAAAAACAAAAAGTCCCCATTTGTTTTTAAATACGGCTTAAGTAGAAGCATTACTTTTGTTAATGAAATAAAAGACACGTCGGCAACAATTAAGTCAAACCCTTGGCTTGGCACCTCAGCCAGAAATTCGCTTCGGGTGGCAAGCTCATTAACGTGCAGAGATTCAAAGTACTTTACGTCGCTATGTTCTTTAAGCAGATCGTGAATTTGATCCCGGCCCACGTCGATCCCCACAACGCGGTCGGCTCCTAGCTGCAGTAGGCAGTCGGTAAAGCCGCCCGTTGATTGGCCTACATCCAAAACCTTTTTTCCCCGTACGGGCATTTTTAGATGAGATAAAGCCATTTCTAACTTCAGACCGCCGCGGGAAACATATTTTTGAAACTCATTTTGTTCAACATGGATAAAATCGGCCTTAGACTCATCTACGTCGTAATTTGGTTTCAAAAGTTGCAGCTTATTCGATTGTGACAGCAGAAATACATGGCCATTCTTAATAAATTCCTGGGCCTGAGTTCTTGATGCCGCTCGTTTATTTTGAACCAACCACAAATCGAGTCGCAATTAAGACATCCTACGTTGGTTTTCTTTAACAAGTTCTTTAAGCCGGATCAACGCTGTTGAATCGTTTTTAAAATATTCAAGTCGTTCAAGTGCTAATTGCGAGTGAAGATCAAGTTGTTCCTGGGCTGGAATCAAACCGATGATCGACACGTAATTTTTGAAATCTTGTTCGTTATCTCGGATGTCTAATAAGTCGTCTTTTATTTGGAAAGCCATTCCAAGATGTTCGGCAAATTGAGCGATGTGTTGGACTTCTTTTTCGGTCGCACCTGCCATCACCGCACCGCCAACGGCGGCGGCCCGAATTAAGCAGCCGGTCTTCAATTGATGAATCTGTTCAAGCTGTTCAATCTTTATATCCGACGTGGCTTTCATATCTAACACTTGGCCACCAACCATACCAAAAGACCCGATCATTTCTGAAACCAACTCGACTAATCGAATACGAACTTCTGCCGGCAGATTTCGTTCGGTTGCGATTAAATAGAAAGATTCGGTCAGTAGGGCGTCACCCGCTAATAGGGCGATGTCTTCTTGAAAAACTTTATGGTTCGAAGGTTCGCCACGCCGGAAGTCGTCGTTATCCATGCAGGGTAGGTCATCGTGAATTAAAGAGTACGTGTGAATCATTTCGATCGCTAAACAAAAATGACGAATTAATGTAAGATCCTGCTGCCAAATTTGAAAAACTTCGGCGGCTAAGTAGGGACGAAATCTTTTTCCGCCGTTACGTAGGCTATAACCTTTACTTCGAAATAAAAGATCGACGTAGTTTTTTTTAGCGGCACTTCGTTCAAAGTATTCTGAAAGCCAATTTTGAAAAAGGTCAGAAAAATCTTTTTTAGTCATTTACGATTCGCTATTTTCGCCTTTGAAGTCTTCGGTCAAGGCTTTTCCGCTTGAATCAAAGCCGACCAGCTTTTTGACTTGGGCTTCCGCCTTTGTTAATTGACCGTGGCATTCCCTAGATATTTTGACGCCTTCTTCGAATAGGGTTAACGATTCTTCTAATGCCAAATCACCGCGTTCCATTTTCTGAACAATTTCTTCTAAGCGACTTAATTTTTTTTCGAAATCCATCATATCTCCTTGCGGCCTTAAGTCTTCTGTACGTCAGTGACGTCAGCAGAAATAATTCCGTCTTTTAATTTTACTTCGATTTTATCTTTCTTATTAACATCTTTAATAGACTTCAAAACTTTTTTATTGATCGTCGTTATCGAATAGCCACGATCAACGACGTTAAGTGGACTTAATGAATCAAGTAAGCTCATGCTGTTTTTTAATCGAAACTGTGATCGGCTTAACAAGGCTTGCGTGGCCGAGCTCATCCGTAAATTTGTCTTTTCTAATTTAGTCATCAATTGCTTAACGACATCCACCGGAGAGATTAATTTCTTTTCAAGAAGACGAATGTCTTTATTTAAATGACTCAGGTAGGCCAGCACGGCGTTTTCAAGGCGCGACACAAGTTCATCATTTCGAAATGCGTAATCTTGAAGTTTCTTCTTTGGGTCGACAAGACGTTTCGTTGTTAGATATAAATTCTGAGTTTTTAGTTTAAATATCTTCTGCAAGCTGATGAAAAGCATGCGGTCGGCATGATTCAGTTTTTGCGTAATCTCGATCGAACTTTTCGCCACCAATTCCGCCGCCGCCGACGGAGTGGGTGCGCGCAAATCTGAAACAAAATCACAGATTGTAAAATCAACTTCATGTCCAACCGCCGAAATAATCGGGATGTTCGCGGAAGCAATTAGACGAGCCAGTCGTTCATCGTTAAAACTCCACAGGTCTTCCATCGACCCGCCACCGCGGCCGATGATAATGACTTCTACCGGAAGTTTCAGCGCTAATGTGAGCGCATCAACCAACGAAGTGGCCGCGCTTGCTCCTTGGACCAAAGCCGGAACGATCGTTAATTCCACGTTCTTGGCTCTTCGGCTCATAATGTTTAAGATATCTTGAATCGCCGCGCCAGTCGGTGAAGTGACGATCGCAACGTGCCGTGGGTAGGCGGGGATTTGTTTTTTACGTGAAGCATCGAACAATCCCTCTAATTTCAATTTATCTTTGAGCTGCTCAAATTGCTTTTGTAAAGCACCGGCGCCTACCGGCTCCATCGATTCGCAAACAATTTGGTAAGTTCCCCGAGGTTCGTAAACTGTTATACGTCCGCGAACGATAACTTCAAGTCCGTCATGAGGTTTAAATTTCAGCTTAGAATTAAAACCGCGAAACATAATTGCAGATACTTGGGCCTTAGAGTCTTTTAAAGAAAAATAAAAATGTCCAGATGAATGCGGCTTAAAATTTGAAATTTCGGCTTGCAGCCAGACAACTCCGAGCTGACCTTCTAAGGTTTGGCGGATATGCGCGTTCAGCTGTTCGACATTGTAGACAACAGAATCCCTTGACTTGGAAATGGTCGAAACAGATTCGTCCTGAAACATGAAGGGACCTTATCAGCCCGAATTTTCATGTCAATCAAGAAAACCATATATTTTGCAGTGACCAAAGACCACCCGCGTAGAGTGAAAAAATGGCTATCTTGCGGTGTCTTTCAAATGTCGCATATTGAGACGGCATTTCTTTTTTGGCAAGTTGCACGAGGTAAGGAATTTCAAGGATGAAATTGATCACTAGACCATAAAAAAAGATAAAAAAAGGAA
>CAXSEH010000027.1:0-23043 GCA_964236345.1 uncultured Bdellovibrionales bacterium | reverse complement strand
CTACCAATTTTCAAACTTTATTTGAAGGAATATTAGAAGTTTTATCCGGTTTGGTCGGTAGCTCTCGGGCCTTGATTGTACGAGTCAGCTCCGCCCCCGCAAAAACGATGATGGACGAATAGTAGATCCAGGCCAATAACACCGCTAGTGATCCTGCGGCTCCGTAGGCCGAGCCCACCGAACTTTTTCCAAGGTAAAGACCGATTAAACTTTTACCGATCGCGAAGAGAACCGCGGTCATGACCCCTCCGGACAAGGCCTCTTTCCAGCGGACTTCGGTGTCGGGTAAATATTTGAAAATCAAAGCAAACAGACCCGAAAATATCATGATCGAGACCACGGTATTTAATAAAGCCCATAAACTTCCGTCGTTAGAAAAAATAAAGGAAAGCATCGTGCTGACAAAAAGCGAAACCAGGGCTAAAAATCCCAGACTGAAAACCATTCCCATGGAAAAAAGTCTTTTTCGCACCCAAATCCAAAGGCCGCTTTCGCTTGCACTGGATTCGACATCCCAAATTACATTTAAGGACTGCTCAAACTGCGCAAAGACCCCGCTTGCCGAGAAAAGTAAAATAAGAATTCCGATGCCGCCGGCGACGCCACTTTTGTGCGGCTGCGAATTCGTGCTTTGGATAATGGCCGTTACCGCGATCGATGCTTGCTCGCCAACCAATCCGCTAATCTGATCGAGTAAGAGCTGCTGGGAATGTTCGCCGAGAATTCCGACGACGGCTAAGGTAATGACAAGGATGGGTGCCATTGAAAAGCTGGTGTAAAAGGCTAAAGCCGCAGCTAAGGTCATGACATCATGGCGCAAAAAACTATCAAAAAATTGAGAACAAAACTCTTTGATCCCCGGAACGGTCTTCAAGCTCGTCGCGGGTAAACTTAAATTTTCTTTTTGCTTTAAAATTTCCTCTTCCACTTTCAACCTCCCAAAAAAGACCGGGCGTTTACCGGCCGCCTGATACATTAACTGCAGGTTAGGTTATTTTGCAATTGCGATCTGCGCCGGCGCAGGCCCGGTTGGCGAGATCAAGCTTAAAAAGATTAATATTTAGTGGCGTAACGAAATTAATACGCGTCAAAATCTAGAAAATCGAATTGGATAGAGTCGGCCTTGGGTATAATCGATGGGGCCGATAGCGGTCTATAGATGAAATTCAGGGGTGATGCTTTTAAGAAGCTCGGAAATCTTTGAAGCTTGAGCGAGGAGTTTAGTTAAGCAATACATCGATCCACAAACCAGGTTTATTTTAGGACTTCGTTTTGATTTGCGCCGCGGCCCACTTAAGCGCATTCAAAACTCGGGGTCCGACAAGTTCTGAAGCCTCGTCATAACTGCACCACTTAAATTCGTGGTGCTCAAGAATCCCGGTTTTGGGATTTTTTGTCAGCCGCACTTTCGCCGTTTGGGTCCGCGCCACGAAGTACTTGGCGGATTTATTATTGGCGTAAATTTCTGTCTGGTAAAAGTTTTGTCCCCAGGGAAAAGTCACATCGGATATTCCCGTCTCTTCCTGAAGTTCTCGAAGCGCACCTTGAATCGGGGATTCCCCTTCTTCAAGGACGCCCTTTGGAAAATCCCAGTATTTATAGGCTCTTAATAATAAAAATGTCGGCGTGCCTTGATGAAATTGGATGGGAATAATTCCTGCCGAGATGATTTGCGGTTTTTTCACAGTTACGGAAGAAACCAAGTCAGCATTTCGTCACGGATAAAATCAGGCACTTCGTGTTTCGCTTCGAACTCGCGGTAGGTGACGTCGTAACCGTCATGGATCAGTTGGGGAACGATGGCCCGACTGCACTCGCCAATCGGTAAGATATCGTCAGCCGTCCCGTGCGAGATAAAAATTTTTGGTTTACCGATTTCACTGCTGGGATCGGCTCCACCTGGAGAGAACGCCATGATGTGGGTGAAAAGATCCCCGTTCGTAAGGCCTAAGGCCAAAGCGTAGCTTGCACCGTCTGAAAAACCATTGATCGCCATGCGAGTGCGATCGATATTTACGGTTTTAAAGACCAGCGCTAACGCTTGGTCAATGTACGCGAAGTCAGGGCCGAACTCGTCGTCGATGATGCGGTCCCAGGTTCGTTTGCGAGATTCGGGCACAAGCAAGATGGCCCCGCTTCGGTCGGCCTGAGCGCGCAACATATTGAGCTGACCGATTCGCTCGCCGCGGCTTCCGTGGAGCGAAAGGATCAACGGTGCGCTGGTTTTTGGGTTGTAGTTTGCGGGAACGTAGAAAAGGCCATCGCGGCCGTCGGCGGATAAGCCAAGCTCATGAATACCCGGCTGGATTTCTTGGTAATTGGAGTCAGACGAAATGCGCGCCGTAAGCCGGCCTGGGTTAGAAGTCACGTTAGTCGCCCCCGCGTAAGAAATCAAAATAAAAGATAAACTTAAAAATAATTGTAGCCCTTTCATAATCCCCCCCCCCGAAGGGGTGGTTTAGCACGGCTAGCCGGCGTTTTCAAATAAATCGCGACACATCAAGGCGCCCGCTTTTGCTCCTACCCGGGGTAGTAACATGCCGGCGCGTCTTTGAATTAGATCCTGGTCGATCAGTGAGTCAGCGGCATTTTCCATGAAACCTGAAATTTCTTGCCAGTTTGATTTTCCCGATTCGGCGAGTCTCATCAAAGGCTCGGCCCATTTGTCCCAGAGGCCATCCGTTGAGCTGTCGTAACGATCGGCATTGGTTCTAACCGCTGCATTGTGAATCCATTCTGATTTAACGCCACCTAAGACATGAATAATTTCACCAACAACCGTTTCATATTTAATCCAACGGTCGCGATGCGCTTGAATCAAATTTGCGGGGCCCCACGCGCGGTCGACCTTGTAAAGTTTATCCATCGCGGCCTCACGCTCGAGCGGCGTAGGTAGGTGCATGGCCTCCATCGTGCCTTTTAATATTTTTCGGGTGTCGTAAGCCGCCGGAGTAACATTATCATTTCCGAATACTAAATTCGCTTTACGATCGGCTTTCGCGTACATCAAATCAGTCGTCGCCTTGAAAAATTTTTGACGGAGCGGAGGAGATAAAAGTTGAATATCTTTTTCCGAAAGTCCCAATCGATGCAGCTGCAAACGGGCCCCGGCCGCATCAAAAGTGCGATCAAAAATAAGATCCATTTTCTGGCGAAGTTCCGGTAAAGCCAAAGCCGGAGCGTAATTCGCTTTTCTTAAAAAATTAAGAATTAAGCCAATGTATGATTTTTGGTAGTCGACCATGTCTTCAACTTTAAGGCGCATGTAAAGGTGGCCCAGATTTGAATGAAAGGCATCAAGGTATTGACGACCATTAAGGTCAATGCTTCCGCCCGAAGTTGTTTTGTTTCCTAAGGTGGGCTGTTCGAAAAATGCGTTCAGTGTGAAAACGCGTGCGGTGTCTTCGGCGTTGTTCTTCGCAAACTGCATGCACCAGCGATTGAAAACTTCGGTCGTTACCGGAGCATCAAGCGGTAGGCCCAGATCACGTCGGGCGATGTAGTCCATCATCTTAGCTTCGTTCGTTACGCTATCGGCATGAAACGCTAAATGCGCCGGGCGAGTCTGTCGACCAACCCGTAACGTCATCGATCTTTTGCTGCCGTCGTCATTCGTCATCGTGAAACCCAAAATGTCGCCGGTTGAATCCAGTTGGTTATCCATATCGGCGATCGATTTAATTCCGCTTCGAATAAGCTCGCCCGTATTCTGCGCGCCATCACTATGACCCGGGTTTTTTAACCAGGCAAACGGGGTTGCGCCCACGCCTTTTTGAATGCCATCGATGTAAAGTATTTTTCCGTCTTTAGTTTCAAGTTTTAATTCTCCGGTCCAAAGGGCCCGCCCATCTCCCATGGCTTCGCCCGGCCCTTTTTTCGAGCCATCTAAATAATGACTGGCAAACCATTTCTTTGGTGACGATTTCGTTGGGTCAACTTCCCAACCAAAAAGATCAGTTAACATTTTCTCGGCCGCAACCGGATCTTGCGGCAGTGCCAAACCTAAACGTTCGACAAGCCGACGGTTAATGAATGAAAGCTGAATTCTGTTTTTAGGAATTTCCCGGACCGGAACTTCTTGGTAAAAACCGGGTCCTAAAGTTTTAAATGAGTGTTCTCCACTGGCTAGGTCCTTCCACGAAGGAACAGCAAAGGCCATAACCGCATATACATAAGTCAGTACGAACAAAGTAAGATTTTTCATAGTTCCCTTGAAGATTCAAACTGTGGACCAGCTCTATCACTTTCATTACCATCTATAATCGAAGCCATTAAAGAATTAAGGGTGCGTTGAGACCTCAGCGACGAGCCTGGGTCACACCCGTCTAAAAGTTTGCCGGGTATGATGGCCTGTTTGTTTAGTTTTTTCCGCGGGAAAGAATTTGATTGATGTTGTTTGCTAATTGATGAAAAAAATCGGCGTCACGTAATTTGATGGGTTCATTCGTCCCCTGTTCGATATTTTTTTCTAGAACCCGATTGATGTTAAATATGGGACCCGCGATTCGGTTAGAAAGGCGCAGGCTCAGATAGCTGATTACAAATGTTAAAATCACCGCCAGCACGAAAAAGACCAGGACGATTTGATTCAAGTCCTGGTACAAACTCAATTTTAATTCATCGTTCATCGACGATGTTTCGTAAATCTTTGTGATAAACTGGTCACTAATAAAGTAGATGGCCGATAGGAAAATGGCGGATAAAATCATGCCGTAAGTAACGATCGTACGGATAATCATGACTTGCAGCCTTTCGTTAACGATCAATTTGCTGCGCCGAGTGACAAGTTCAAACATGCTTAAGCTCCTGGCTAGTGTATTTCATCAAAATCCGACCGTTTCAAATTGCAGAAGGGTAAAGCGTTGTCCGTCCCCGGAGAATAATTTTCGTAATAAAGCTGTTCGTGACCGGGTTGAGAATATTCAGGCATATTGGCCGGTGGTACGCATTGCTTCCAGCATCTAAATACGTGGCTGACTAAGGATCCGTCCATGTCATACGTATCGTCATAAATGGCATCGGGAACCGCTATTTTGAAATTCTGCGGTCCCGCGAATGTGTCGTAGGGAACGGCCTCTGAACATTTGTCCTCTACCTTCATGCCGACGATCCGCTGATTCGGAGTAAATGGATTCGGAAGAACGCTTTCATCCCCCGTGTCAGGACCGCAGCCGTAACCTTGAGGCGGCGATGCCGGAAAGTAATTATAATTAGTTGTTCCACGAAGGACATCGCCCGTTTGGTTAAAAACCCCTGGAGGAAAATCGGGCTCGAGGCATTCGGCAGCTCCCTTTAAAGGTTTTGTCCCGCCTCCGTTATGAAGCCAGTCAATTTTGTACCCGGTTTTTACTTTGAAACAACCTTCCGCATTCGCGTTTCCGCTGACGACATCTTCGACGTCATTGTACGGCGTGGGGTCATATTCGAAAGGTTGAGTTCCGTGAATCCATGATCCCGCACTACAGCGATATCTGGATACGCAAAAAACCCCGGTCGTACGATCGAAGGACTGCCAGATAACTTCTTCACCTGGCGCAACCGTACGGGTTTGGGCTACGCCTTCTTCGTCGACGTCGTACCTGACGTAATACATATTCGTTGAGTTTTGAACCAACTGATACTGCAGCGGATCCACCGGTCCCGCCATGTCGGTTTTGTAACCGAACGTGGGACTGACCGTCGTAGCGACGGGCCCAAGCAAGGTTGGCGGTAACGTCTTAAGCTCGCAACTGTTCGCCACTAAGTTAGTGTTATAAGTTGCAGGATTAATTCCACTTTGAAGAGTGTCTGACCAACGCGGTCCCTTCGGAATTTTTCGGTTACAGGTGTGACCGCATTTACAACCATTGTCCACATCTTTACACGAGGCGTATCCACTTCCGGGTGCGGTCATGGCCGCAGCGCCCGAGTCGCCTCCGTGCCGGCAACCAAGGCCACCCGAAACGCACATGACCGACAACAGTCCCGCGCCCGCCGTGATCAAACCCGGAAGCGCGACCAAGGCCGCTCCGCCGGTCACGATCACTAAAACGATTAATAAAAAAAGCGCAAAAATCCCGCCCAGGAATCCGCCGCTTCCGCGTTTACATTTCTTACACGAACACGTGTAGCAGGGTGGTGGCTTAAAATAAATCTTCGGATTAATTTCGCGAATTCCTTCGGGATTTAATTTTGAAACGAGCGCGGTCTTTTCGGCTGGGGTAAAGGAACTGAGATCGATTTTTTTTGTCGGGGGGTAACTCAAATTTCCCGCTACATCAACGGCCGCCGCCATGTACTTTAATTCGCAACCCCAAAGGCGATTTTCACCCGCATCGAGCGTCACGTCGTAGTGATACCGATATTCTAAATCGTTTCCCGACGGAACGACTTCTACTTTTTGGGGTGGCTCTCCGCAAAAAGTTAAGTACTCGCAAGGCACCCAACCCGTGGACCCCGGCTTCCAATCATATTTTAATTTCATGCCGCTATTACCACCGCCCGGGATGGGGGTTACGTATTTATCCGTACACCATCCGCTTCCACCGTTTAACTCGCTAGCCAACCATTGCGTCGAATTGTCAATGCAGAGGGGAATCACCCCTGAATCCAAATTCATATTCTTCACTATAAACTTAACGTAAAACTTTAAATTCTGGCCCATCTGACTGCACACATTTCGATTGCGGCCTTCTGCGGGAAACGCGGCATTATAATTTGTAAAAATCGGCGCGAGGGGGTCCACATCGGAAGTGATCGCTTCGGCCTTGTTACTTGCATATTCTGTTTTGTCGCGCAATTTCGCAATTTCAAATGTCGATGTAAGGCCCGTGTATTTAACCGCGGCAAAATCGCCGTAGCTTATGACATTTTGAATATCGGGAGCGTAGGAAAGAAAGCGCGTCGTTTCGCAAGTTTCAACGTCTCCGCCTCCGTGGGTCACCTTTGATTGCAGGGTGACCTTAAAGCCCAATTCGTCCTTCATCCAGTCAGGGAATTGGGCCATAACGATTTTATTTTTTGAAAACGGAAAATACCTAGCCACCGTCGTGCCTGGTTCCTTGTACTGGGCCGCCGGAAGGGGCCAAAACTTAGCGTCTGCAACCGTGCTTTGTGATTCGCGATTGTAGAGTTCAACTTTAATTTTCGAGGCTACGGTATTTTTCTGGCTGAAAGTGACGGCCATCGGCGCCTGCAGTTCAACTGGTAAGTCTTTAAAACCCGCAGCCTGATTATGTCCGTCGATATAAAGATCACCCAGGTAGCCCATGTAGTTGTTTGCAAGTAAGGGCATGTAGGAAATAAGACCATTGTGTTGCATGAAAGCTAGATCAACGACGGGCGGAGGTGAGTTTACCGTCTCGTAAAGTCTTTTATCCAACACCTCGAAGTATTCAAACCGTTTTGCCAATTTCGCGATTGTCTGGTCCGCAGACGATAATTCCATATAATTGGTGACGGCGTTGGTTGGGTACACTTTTGTTGAGTAAGTAGGTTTGATGAAGTTGTTGGGTTCAGCGTCCTTAACTTTTTGACCCAGCAATTTGGTGTAGATTTTTTGGTTGTGTTGATCACAGAGCCCGTTATTCACGATTCGTTTGGCTTGCACCACGGTCGTCGAATAAATAGTTGCCAGCGTGACAGAGATAATAGAAAGCAGCGCGAGCGCAACTAAACTTTCAATAATACTGACACCGCGAGCATCACTCAGGGTCGCAATAATCTTTTTTGACATGATGTTTGAATGATACTAATTTAAATCAGAATAACAATATGAAACTAATGAAAAATAAATATAATTCTGGATTTACGCTGATGGAATTACTGATTGGCGGAGCCATCGCCACGGTGACGATGCTGGCCTGTCTTTTTTTTATAAACCAAACATTCAAAAGCTACGTCGCGGTATCTAACTCAAGTGATAACATCATCGAGACGCTGAATGGCTCGGCCATCTTAAAAAACAGACTCTCAAGCGCGATTAATATTGATTATGACGGAGTCGTGCCGCTCCTTCCGGCAGCTAGTAATTTAAAGGGCTTCGTGCGTCAGTTTGATTTGGCAGGTTGGATCCCCGTGAGCGGTAATGGCGTGACCGTGACCATCATGACCGGTTTTCTGGATCAATTAAAAAGTAACGCGACCGCCATTCCCGCAGCCGTGTTAGATGTGAATCGATTTTTACCTTTTTCTCTATTCTTTCAGCAACCGACAACGGACAAATATGGTGTGATCTACTTAACAATCGGAACCCCAACCTCGGTTTTGTTAAGCCCCGCTCAAGCGCAGTTTCAACTTGATCAAATTGTGGATTTTAGTCTCAAAGAAGTTAAATCGATCGGCGTCCCGGGTCGAGTTTCGCAGTTCGCGATAGAATTCACGCGACGCAGTTATAAGAGCGTTAACGATACTCGTTTTAAATGGTGCCCACCAAGTTTCATGAGTTCCATGGGTTGCGAAGATCCGGCTCCGTACTTTGAAACAACCGAATTTATCAATGTCAGATTACGAAATAATGTTTTGGGTCGTTCGACGACCCAAAAACAAAATATCGCGGGCACGGTTCCCCCCATGTACGAGGGAGTTCCCGAGCGGATCCAAACTGGAGTTTATTATTTAAGCCCGGTTATTTCTTGGGAGACTCTTAAGCGATGAAAAGATTTAACGATAGCGGACAAATGGTGATTGGCTTAGCCGCAATGGTCGGTCTTGTCGCCTTTATCTTGATGACGAACTTACAAAGTGAAAATAAACTTTTGGTTTCGAAAATCTTTGAGATGCGATCCCGTCTAGAGGTCGAAACCGCGATCGATTATTTCGGTCAAGAACTTTACAAATCTTATCTTCTCAGTACGCCGGTGCCTGACAGTCTTGCGAGTGAGGGTAAGATCCCCCCAAATGTTCCGTCCGCCACCACACCCAATGGCCTGGATTTTTACATTGTCGGTAAGAAACTTTGCAGCGAACGAAAAATGGGAATAACGGACGTCCCGATCTGCATTGTTCTGCCAGATGATTTTATTGCAAAGCTTGAGCTAGAAAATAAAAATCAACGAACCGCGCCTGGCTTTCTCGGGGCAGAGATTGTTCGCTACTTATTTGCTCAAAAGCCCGCACGGGCCGAGATGAAGAAAAACGTCATGTCGCAACCGGTTCCCGGGGCCGTGTTGACGAACATAACCCGTACTTTCAATCCGGCCTTTACGAGCGACTATTCCCATTACGATTGCACTTCCCAACCGACCGTTTTAAAATGCGTCAAAGTAAAGATTTGCGTTAAACCCTCGGGCTGCACGGATCCGCTAGAAAAAGATAAAGTCATCCAGACCTACGTTTTTACCCTAGCGCCGAAATCCCAACTTCGCGAATAGTCTAAAAAGCCAAGCGTAAAACTTGAGTGCCAACATCAGCGCCTGCATGACGGCTTCAGTGCCTATAAAAACAATGAGCCAACTGTAATTAAAAATAAATTCACTTTTGAAAAGATCGTCGTAGTACGTCGTCATCATGTCGATAATCCCAAAGTGCAAAATGAAGCTGAACCAAAAGTTCTTGCACCATTGCAAAGTGCTAAGCCATCTAAGCGGGGTGCTTGAATCAAACTTATCAAATAAATTTTGATCATAGAGCACCAGAAAAGCAAGGTATGGAAAAATCATTAACAGGTTGAAATTGGTATTTTGCCAGAACACGTTTAAGTAAAATAAATTAACGTCTACCAAAAAAGGGTGAAATGTCAGCCTTACAAACGACACGATGATCAAGGCCATCAACAGCGGAATTCCCAACACGTAGAACACAGTTTTAAGATCCTTTTTTTGACTTAATCCACCGAGGCAAAATGCTAATAATGGCAAAAATATCCAAGGAAAAACAAACCATGCGTTGGCCCCTGTTTTTAGCAACGTGGGAAAAAATATTTGGTCTACGGTTGCAACCAGTCGGCCGGCCAAAATATTCTGTAAAAAAGGGGTGGCCCAAAAAAGAAGAGCGAAAGCAACCGTCGATTTTCGCAAATTTTTAAAGATGGAATGTCCCCAGAAAAAAACGATTAAGTAAGCCATCAGGATGTATGAGTACAAGTCCCAGATGAAAAAACCTTCACTCCCCCACCCCACGGTTAGGTCGAACTGCGTTCCTAAAAAACACAGAAAAAGCGTTGCGAGCTTAAAGTAAGTTTTCCAGCGCGGGGCCGCAGCCGTTCGAATCAAGCGGTCATGGTAATTAAGCCCGACCAGGAAAAAAGAAAGCATTAATAAATAAATTCCGAAGTGACTGAAGAAACTGTTTCCGATCAATTGGTAAAGTCGTAACCACTGGGGGTATTTTTCAAGATTTCGGGCTTCGTCCCAACCGTAAAGTCCCACGAAAGAATGAAACATGATGACCGGCAAAATAAATAATATTTTTAATAGATTGTAGCGGTTTTTGATGAAGTGCACGGCGCCAGTGTAGCGTTGAGCCCCGGCACCAAGTCAATTTATTTTAGCCCGGATATTTTTGGGGCAATTTGCCAAGCTTACCCCGGTGCGAACGACGAAAGTTGATCGCCACTTTGGAGTCCGTTTTGCATCCGATGGTCATGTCACATCGGAGAAAAAATGAACGTTGCAGGATGGCCTGAAGAAATCACGTTAGTACGGCACGGTCAAAGCGCCGGAAATGTCGCACGAGATCTCGCGGAAAAAAAGGGCTTAACTGAAATTGGTATTAACGAACGAGACATGGACGTAGCGCTTTCAGAACTTGGCGAACGTCAGGCTGCGGCTGTAGGAAAATGGTTTAACGAACACGAAGCCCACAAGAAATACACGGTATTCTTGTCTCCTTATAAGCGAGTCATCGACACCGGTCGTTTGATTGCCGAAGAATTCAAAACCGGGGAACTCGTTACGCGTCGTCTTATTGACGAACGACTCAGGGAGCGTGAGTTCGGTTTAGTGACGGGGCTGACTCGACTTGGAATCTTAGAAAAATTTCCGCAAGAGGTTGAGTCTTACGATAAAATTAAAAAGTTTTATTACCGTCCTCCCGGTGGCGAAAGCTGGTGCGACGTTATATTGCGGGTGCGCAGTTTCGTAAATATGCTTCGGCGTGATTTTCAAAACCAGCATATTTTAATCGTGGCCCACACGGTGGTCATATACGCCTTTCGTTACGTCATTGAAAACTTGCAAGAAAAAGAAATTTTGGAAATTGATCGAACTAACGAATTAGCCAATTGCTCAGTAACTACTTTTAAAAAAGTTGAAAACCTCGAAGACATTCGTCTTGCAAAATTTAATAACGTCGAACATCTGAACGAGTTTACCCAACCCATCACGCGGAATGACGATGTCACAAAAATCTAAATCACCGACCCTAACGGTCCTTACTAAAAAGGTTCTTCGAAACTGGGCTTTGCCGGCAGTGGACGAAAAGGCCGATAAAAACTCACGTGGAAAATTATTGATCGTTGCGGGTTCGCCCGAAATTCCGGGCGCAATCATTTTATGCGCGACTTGCGCCATGCGCGCCGGCGCGGGAAAGATTCAAATTCTATCACCAAAAAGTGTTGCCACCGATATCGCGTTGAAACTTCCCGAAACTCTGGTCCATGGCTGCCCGTCAACCGGTGCCGGCGCTTTTAAAAATACGATGTCGCCGAAATTAATCGCGCTGGTAGAACGAACGGATGCCATCTTGGTGGGGCCCGGCATGGCGGCCGGTAACGAAACATCCGCATTCGTCAAAAAATTATTCACGAAAACGAAAGATCAAACCGTCGTTTTTGATGCCGAAGCGCTTATCCCCTTTTCCAAAAAAATGGATTGGGCCAAGCGCAAAGGGGCCAAAATAATTTTAACTCCGCACGCGGGTGAGATGGCAACCCTGACCGGAAAAACCAAAAAAGAAATCGAAAATAATGCGCCTGCCATCGCGCAAGAATTTTCTAAGAAGTCCGGAGCGGTCATCGTATTGAAGGGTGCGAAAACATACATTGCCGGACCGCAAGGAGAACTTTACTTAAACACTCGCGGAAATAAAGGCTTAGCGGCCGCGGGCTCGGGGGATTCACTTGCGGGAATTATTGCGGGGCTTGCGGCACGTGGCGCGCCCCCGCTTCAGGCTGCGGCCTGGGGCGTACACCTTCATGCGTTGGCGGGTGAAAAGCTCGCGAAAAAACATGGCGAGCTTGGCTACCTGATGCGGGAGCTTTCGGAATGCATCCCCAAAATAATGAATTCCATTAAATAAATACCAATTGGTAAATTTTGCGGTAGCCTGAGATCACCTTCGGAGGTTTCTCGTGAAAAATATTTTTGTTTTAATCGTTTTAACTTTCGGATTTAAAACCTACGCCTGCGATGCCGATTAAGTTGATCAGGTTGCGATCGCGGAAGTGCGCAGCATGGAGGCCGAAATGGGCGCGAAAAAATTTGGTTTGGGAACGCCATTCATTGAACCCGATCGTATCCTCATCAATTTCGTCATTTACGACGTTACGACCTACGGCCCGCCCCAAGAAGTGGTGGGAACGCTGAACCTCAGTAAGAAATGCGTTCTTCGCGACGGCGCATTGGCGCCCATTCGCCTGTTCGAATAATTTCCATTTTTTTTAAGGCACGGAGCTTGCTAATTAGTCTTGCATGAAGACCGTACCCTTAAAATCTTTTCTGCGAGCTGCATTTTTTTCCTTAGTGATCATAAGTTGTACGGTGCAACCTGATCCGACTCCGCAAGATGAATACGACGAAGCAAATCAACAAATAACAAATGGAAATTTTAACTCGGCCATTTCGACGATGACCGAACGATTAAACCACGATCCCCGCGACAAACGTGCCCGGCTTATTTTGGCTTCGGCCTATGCGGCGCGGGCCGGGATTTTCATGAAAGATTTTATTGCGATCGGTAAAATAGTTTCGGAAAAACAAAAGCAATCGGACGAGTCGTGGAAGAATAACCAAGGTCGGGTCTACGACGAAATGTTAAAATTAATGAGCGACGATCAACTGAAAGACGCGGCCGAAACTTTAGCCCGGGTCGACAAAACAGTTTATCAAGTGAAGGAAATGGTCGCGACTTTCGAGATGATTCCGTCAATAAAGTCCGAAAATATTTATGACGTACAAAAAGCCGTTAACGTTTTAGACGTGGAACCCAACTACCGTGATGGGCCGTCCCTTTATCGTGGCCTTTTGCGACTACTGCTATTGCGGGCGCAGTTGGATAAAAATTATGGGTTAACCGAATTTCAGAAATGCAAGATAAATTTTGAATTGGCCGCAGCCGGCTTTTTACGTTTACAAATTGAAGTCAAAAAATTGTTGCAAGACTTTATTTTAGGACTTCAGCCCGATAAAGTAGGAAAGCTTCCCCAGGTGGCGAAGGATTTCGATTCGCAGATGGCTACCATCGGGGAATTGCTACAGAAAATACCGTCTGGTCAATTGGTCGACGTAAAGTCCTTAGATCGTGGATTAGGCCGTCAATGTCGACCCTAAAAATCATCGCATTCATTTTTATTGGGTCCATTGCGAATGCCGAGGTGGCGTCAACATTTCGAAATTTGCATTACGACTCGAGCACTTCGAGCATTGAAAACTTCATCCTGGGTCGTACTTGCTACTCACTGAGGGCTAGCGAACTAAGCCTTAACTGTAACCCAGCACTTCTAGCTAACGAAACGAAGCACGTTATTTCGCTTGGGGTTAATATTGATAGCCGCGCTCGTGAAGCCGCTAACTACCAAAAAGATTTGGAGAATAATAATCCGTTTGCGGTCACCGATCGTTTGCTTGAGACATCAAAACCTTTTTTAATTGCGGAATCGGCCACCGCATGGTGGCAACACGAATGGTTCGCTTTTTCATTGGTACCCGCAAGGCTGCAAGTTATCTCGGTCGTCACTAATCCCGCCTACCCCGTGGTTACCGCCCACGCCCTTTACCAACGCGAGGTCGATGCCCAGGCCGGACTTTTCGTAGGGCCCGATCCCCGCTTTCGCGTCGGACTTAATCTTCGTTACGTCGAAAATTATGAATTTCGTGACCAATTCGCCTTCTTAGATGTCGTTTCGGGCGCAAAAAAATTGGCCATCGAACAGTCTAAACTCGTTTACGCCGAACCCGCCGTGACTTACCGGTGGGACAGTTCGTGGTCTCCGGAAGTTTCATTGGTGCTAACGCAATTGCAAGTTTATAACTCTGGAGACATAGATCAAAGACGTTTGAAGCCCGAATTGGGTTACGCGACGTCGCCCGATTTCCTGGAAGATCGTCTTCGGACATCAATTCACTTCACCGCGCGACCCGACGTGCGGCGCTTCGCCGAACATTTTCGCTTCGGCGGAATCTACGAATTCACTTCGAACCTGTCAGCCAGCGTGACCTTAGCGGGTGATGAATATGGGTTAGGCGCGATGGCGAAGCTTGGACCCTTAGGACTTGGCGCCGGCATTAAGACTGAACTAATCTCGAACGAACAAACTGAACCGGTGCGAGTGACGACGGGACTTTTTCAGCTATCTCTTAGCATTTGATTTCGCTATTGCCGAATTTATTCCTTACGTTTTTTCGTGAAGCCTTCTCCCCAATGTTGAACTCCTGGCAAACAGAAATATAAAAACGGATGAAGTAGGCGTCTTGGCATCAACCGACGTAAGTAGTAAAAAAATTCCGCATCAAAACTGGCCGGAATCCAAAGCGGCGGATGCTCGGTTTGAACAACGTTTAAAACAAGCTCCGCAATTTTCTTCGGCGTCGTCCGGGACAGACCCATTAATTTTGCAACGAAGGGCTTCATGTTTTTATAAAAAGCCGAGTACGGATCATCCCCTTGCTCAGATTGCAAGGCGCGCTCGGAATACCTTACATTTTTAAAGGAATCTGATTTTATGAACCCCGGCTGAATAAGTGAAACGTCGATGCCGAAGGGTCTCATTTCGTACCAGAGTGCTTCGCTTGCACCTTCGAGCGCCGCCTTTGATGCGGAATACGAAGCCATCGTCGGCATCGCTAACATCCCACTGACCGAACTGATATTAATAATTTTTCCGCGACCTTTTTCACGCATGCTTGGTAAAGCCGCGCGGATCAGTGCCATGGGTCCTAAATAGTTTGTAGCCATCTGGTGGGCTTCTTCATCGGTCGTCATATGTTCAATCACCGAACGATAACTGATGCCCGCGTTGTTAACCAAGATATCGACGCCGCCCCATTCTTCTTTCGCTCTTTTCATCACCGAGATTCGAGAGGCGCGGTTAGCGGTATCAAGTTCCCACACGCGCACGGTCTGGGTTTCGGGAAACCTTTCTTTGAGGCCAGCGATCGAGCCGGACCTCGAAGTAATGATGGTACGGTAATCCGGAATTTGCGAAAATAATTTAGCCAGTTCTAAGCCGATACCGGTTGAACAACCCGTGATTAAGATCACGGGTTTATAATCATTTCGCCGGATTCTTTTAAACCAATAAATATACTTATACAGCGACAATTGACGTTATTCTATTTCTTAACCGGAACCTTAGACTCATCAACGGTTACTTCGACTTCGACGCGACGGTTTTGCTTTCTTCCGTCCGCAGTTTTATTATCACCGATCGGAGAATTGGCTCCCTCGCCCACGGTTGAAATTGTATCGCCAGGTAGTCCCGCTCCGGCAAGTTCAGACTTCACGGCGTCGGCACGCTTTTTTGATAACGTGTTGTTAGTGGCCGCAGACCCGGTCGAGTCGGTATATCCTTTAATCGTTAAAACATTCTCGGGATATTTTTTCATAATCTCGGCCATTTGTTTTAAGTTACTCTGAGCCGTTGGTTTTAAATCTGATTTTCCGGTATCGAATAAAATATCAGATTTCAACTTTGTCACGAGGCCGGTCTCGGTCCGTTTTGTCTCAGCAATTTTTTCCAGTTCTTCTGCTTGCCGATCCATACGGTTACCGATGGCCGCACCGACGCCGCCGCCAAGAGCCGCACCGAACAGCGCGCCTTGTTCACGATTTCCACTTTGGTGGCCGATGATGGCACCCGCAACTGCCCCGGCCGCAACGCCGATGCCGGCACCCTTCGCGGTATTCTTTTGATCAGAAGCGCAGGCCGATAATAATAAACTCGTGATCACTAGTAATGTTTTAAATAATTTCATGCAAAACTCCTTGGTGGAAAAATACTAAGATAAAAATTGGCAACCTGACAAGTCTGAACTTAAATTATTGCCGGATCGCTAGCCCGGTTCAAGACTTCAAGTGAAGCCGCGTCTAATTTTATTTGCGTCATTGAAAGCAAATCTTTCATTTGGGGAAGCGTTGTCGCACTAACAATGGCTGACGTAATTGTTGGCCGGTTTATGAGCCACGCTAAAGCAATCGCGCTGGGGGTGGTCCTTAGGTGTTGGGACACGTGATCAAGCGCCGCCAAAATTTTAAAGCCTCGCTCATTTAAATAACCGCTTACGCGAGCCGCTCGGGCCCGATCGGCTAAATCTTTAGTCGATCGGTACTTGCCACTTAAAAAACCACTCGCTAAAGAAGAATACGGGGTGACTCCAAGTTTAAAGCTTTCGCAAACGGGCCGCAGGTTATTTTCAAAATCGGCGCGGTCGTACAGGTTATACAAAGGTTGCAGAGATTGGTACGCGGGTGAAGTCGAAAGGTGGCTCGCATGAATTGACTCTGTTAATCGCTTTGCCGAATAGTTAGAAGCCCCGCACCCGCGAATCTTACCGTGCTTAATAAGCTCGCCGTACGCTTGCGAGGTTTCTTGCGGAACGGTCGCTTCGTCTTCACGGTGTGAAATGTAAAGATCAATATAATCGGTCTGCAGCCGTTTTAGCGAAGCCTCGACCGCGGTGAAAATATAATCTTTTTTAAGACCCTGCTTGCCGGGCCCCATTTCCATTCCAACCTTAGTCGCGACGATAAGCTTACGGCGATTGCCACGTAGCTTCATCCACTTTCCAATGATGGTTTCTGATTCGCCGCCTTGGTTTCCCAGAACCCAGCGTGAATACACGTCGGCCGTGTCGATAAAATTCCCGCCGCCATCGACGAATGCGTCTAATATTTTATAAGAGGTTTCCTCATCGATCGTCCACCCAAAGACGTTACCACCAAAACATAAGTTCGAGACTTCTAAACCAGACTGACCCAATTGGACTTTGCGCATTTAAAAATCTTAATTTTTTTAAGACTGAATACCAAGCAAATAGAAGACCGCCGCAAAGGGTCTAAATTTTTAATTGCACCGGGTACCGTCTCAGTTTGGAACAACTCATTTACTTTAGCCCCGCACATGCCGATAAAATGGGAAGTAAGGTGCGAATGAATTTGGTTTCAAATCTTGATATTCTAAGAGCTAAAACTTTGAAACAAACCTTGCCGTTGCGTTTTCTTCGGAATTTGGTTTTTTCAAGATCAAGTCGGATTCTTGCGTTAGCTTTACTGACGCTTTTCTTTTATCTGGGGGTCAGCCTTTTATTTCCCATGTGGGTTTTATTAATTGGTCCGATCCTATGGGGAGTTCCGCACCTCATCTCAAGCTTGCGGTACAGTACGATCAATTTCGGGGAAACCCAGTTACGAAAGCGATTGATTTTTTTTCAGAGCGGGGTTTGGATCTTGGTTTTCGCGTACCGCCTTGGCGTGGATTTATTTAACCTAGAACTTATCGGGTTTCAGTTTCCTCTTTTGTTTGAAAGCGTATGTCTGGTTTTTTCATTCGTTTTTCAAATTTACCTGAGTCGACGCTTTGACCTTAAGTGGGCCATTTACTTCTCACTTTTTGCCGGCTTGATATTGGTGACGCATCGATTTCCGGTGCAAACGGCTTTGTTTTTACTGATAGGTCATAATTACGTTCCGCTCATCAATTGGTATCAATCTGGCCAGAATAGAAAAGACATTCAAGTTTTTTGCATCGTTACAATTTTGTACGTCATTTTATCAATTTTAATTTTTAAAGGTGGATTTCAGTTTTTATTTAAATACATTGAGCCCCAAGGGGTCATCGGCCTGATGGACTGGAGTTTTACCGATATCTTTTCTCCGTACGGCGCAGCCCTTGCGGATTCTGCTTTTTGGTACCGCATCACTTGCCTCTACGCTTTTTCGCAATCGATTCACTACTTTCTATGGATGAAGGCCATCCCCGAAAATTACCAATCCCAGCCTTATCCGCCAAGTTTCAAATGGAGCTTCAACCATCTTAATCAAGATTTCGGGTCGGGCGCCATTTACGTATTTTTACTTATGACCGTTATGGGTTTAGGATACTGGCTTTTTTTTGAATACCAGACCGCAAGGCTTGTTTATTTTGCGATTGCTTCCTACCACGGATTTATGGAAATTTCAGCCCTTCCCTTTCTAACTTCGAATCGAAGATCCTGATGGAGCTGTTCCAACAGTGCGTGACTCCGTGGGGCCTTTTAATTCACCTTTTTTCAGCTAACGCTTGCGAATCGGTGTACCAAGCCGGCCTGCCAAATGATCCGATGAGTTTAGTGGAATACTTACCTTATTTTTTAAAGACCTGCGTTTTGGAACTTCCTTTTTACTATTTTTTCTTAACTCGAACCCAGTCTTTTTCACGTATCGTTATAATTAATTTTATATTAAATTTGCTGACGCATCCGATTGTTTTTTTGGTCATGCCAATATTGTTCGAACACTTGGGTCTTAATTATTTACAGTACTTGTTGTTGGCCGAAACTTTCGCGCCACTGACCGAAGCCATAGTTCTGCATTACGTTTTTAAGGTCGAAGCCCCAACCGCGATACGAGCGGCATTGGTTGCTAATTTATTGTCTTGGGGAATAGGGGTCTTCTGGATTTAATGCAGTTCCGATTTGAAAATCTGCACCCAGCGCTGAAAGATCTCATCCAAAGTTAAATTGACGTTGTAGTTTTGCATGCGATCTAGGTCTGCGTTCGAAACCCCGCACGCATCGACCGCGCGAAATAAACTTAAATCGTTACGAACATTTAAGCTGATCCCGTGAAGGGAAATCCCGTTTTTGATTTGAATACCGCAGAAAGCAATTTTTCCGGCGTCAGTGTAAAGGCCTACCGATTTTTCATCGCACTGACTTTCAATGTTAAATTCCTTCAGTAATGTTTTCGTCGTTCGGAGTAGGATCGTGACGTAATGTTTGACGCCCCAATTCAGGGCCCTCAAATCCAAGATTGGATAAATCACTAACTGCCCTTCAGAATGAATCGTGATCAGGCCACCGCGCGAACTACGTACAACCGGCATTTCAAGCTGGCCGTAATTCCATTCGGCGGAACGGTGCCCGAGGGTCATGACGGCCGGATGCTCAAGCCCGATGACGGATTGTAAGTTTTTTTCTTTCGCTAACCAAAAAAGGTTTTCTTGAAGGGCGACCGCTTTTTGATATTCAAGCCGTCCAATGTACGAAGCTTCAAAATGTCTATTCATACAGTTCGATGCGATCATTTTCTTTAAAGCCTGCACCCGAGTGAATGACTCCTACGGCGCCATCTTGTCCAAAGTAGCCGACGACTTCTAAAGTGCCTTTTACTTTTCCAGGAACTTTCCCGATATGATAGCCAATTTCCGGATCATAGACCTCGTTACCGTCTTCCACGACTTTTAAAATATCGCCTATTTGTAAGCCGGAGACCTGGCCCACGTTAAGAAATATTTTTTCTCCTTGAAGGGCCGCGATGCGCCCTTCCCAAATGACCTGATTCATGGCTTCAGAAAGCTGACTGGTAAAATCTAGAAAGGCATCTTTCACCAGCAATTGGACAAGCTGGGGATTTTTATTAAAAAAGACTTCCGATGTCAGATTCTCAGGTAATTTGGTATTTTCTTCTTCCAGGGTTACGGTTTTAACCATATTGAAAAGTTCCTGTCCGGTGCGGACGCTGACCATTCGCGCCTTCACGACGATTTCAAAAACGGCTTTCTTCAAACCGGTGGCGGGATCGGGTTCATTTTTCGTTTTAAATCGAACGTCGATCACTTTACCTTCTAATAATGAGCTGACCCCCGCACTTTGCGTCGCCTGCCCTAAAGCCGTTAAGTCGTATTCACCCTTTTTAAGATAAGTCGTAAGATCGATTTTAAGTTCACTTGAATCTAGCGCGACTAAATCTGGGGTTCTGTTAAGTTCATTCATGAAATCGGTACGGGCCTGAATTAAAATTTCCGCGGGGCGATTGGGACTGCGATCTAAAAATGGTAAGACGACGACCCGCTTACGCGGCGATTTGTCATCTTGGGCTTTTTTTAAATTTAAATCTTTGATGGTTCGTTTCAGCGTCGTCGGTTTTTCAATAACCGGTACGACGTCTTCCTGGACGGGCGGCTCGGGCGCCACGGGTTCGGTTGGCCGGTTAGTCACGCAGGCCGCTAAGGATAAAAACAAAAGGGCTAAAGTTATTTTTGTAGTCATCGTTTAAGCCTACCCTAATTCTGCACTTCGATAAAGTCGGTACGACCAAAAAGCTGATGAATTCCTTCAAAAAAGTCGTCCGAGATCTGCACATGTCTAGGTTCTTCAGGAAATATCTCGATTTCTTTTCCGTCGATGTTCATAACTAGACGAACGGTGGTGTCGCCTTTAAACTCACCCAATAGACTTTCTAGCTTTGCAAAGTCTTCGATGTCGAGTTTATCAAGACGCATTGAAATATTTTTTGTTTTACGAAGCACATCATCGAACAACGCGAAACTATCGACGATGATTTTTGAATGTCCTTCCGAAACTTCCAGGCCCCCGCCCACAAGTAACGGCCGGTCTTCTTTTAACAGGTGCATGTATTTCGCGTAAGTATCTGGAAAGATAACAAGTTCGGCAGCGCCGGTTAAGTCTTCGACTTTACCAAACGCCATGCGCGTTCCCTTTTTCGTGATCAACTCTTTATATTCCGAAATAAGCCCGGCGATGATAACCCGCAGTTTATTTTTAGGCTCGCCCCACTTCGGCTTTTCGTTCGATTTCGCGGCTTCGCCTAAGGGGTGCTTGGCAAAGTAAGCCGGTAAATCAGCAACCGTTGAAGACGCCCAAACCTTCGAAAAATTCTCAAATCCACGCAAGGGGTGATCGCTCAGGTAAAAACCAATCGCTTCTTTTTCGTAAGATAGGGACTGGATCCGCGACCAGACCTTGGCGTCCGGTAACGTGACCGCCGTTTCTTCTTTTGAACTTAAATCAAATAGCGAAACTTGGCCGACTTGTCGGTCTTTTTGCACTTCGACAGCGCGATCTAAAAATTGATGGTAGCCGGTGTAAATTTGCGCCCGATGATAATTAAAAAAATCAAAGGCTCCGGCCTTTGTTAAATTCTCGATGACTTTTTTATTTACGCGGCGAAGATCGACGGCGTTAAAAAATTCTTCGATGCTCGCAAACTTTTGATCGGGCATTTTAGCGCGAGCTTCAAGGATAGCTTCAACGGCCGATTCCCCGACTCCTTTGATACCACCAAGTCCGAAATAAATTTCGTCGCCTTTGACCGTGAAAAGGTAATCAGAAAAGTTAATGTGTGGAGGTTTGACCGTTAAGCCCCGCTTTTGCGCATCCTTCACGTACTTAACGACTTTATCGGTATCGCCCACTTCGGTTGACAGCAGCGCCGCGAAAAATTCCGCTGGGTAATAGTGCTTTACCCAAGCGGTCTGGGCCGTGATGACCGAATAGGCCGCCGCGTGCGATTTGTTAAAACCGTAATCGGCGAACTTGTACATCAGTTCAAAAAGCTCTTCCGATTTTTTCTTATCGTGACCGCGATCGCTGGCGCCTTTTAAAAAACGCTCGCGATGCTGATCCATCTCGGCCTTGATTTTTTTACCCATCGCGCGTCGAAGCATATCAGCTTCGCCTAAACTATAACCGGCAATGACGGCCGCAATCCCCATCACTTGCTCTTGGTAAACCATAATCCCGTAGGTGTCGGCTAAGACCGCCTTCGTTTCGGGAAGGATGTATTCGACCGGACTTTCGCCGTGTTTACGTTTTGCGAATTCGGGAATGTTCGCCATCGGACCGGGTCGGTACAATGAAGTAATCGCGGTTACATCGTTAAAGTTTGAAGGCTTAATTCTGCGGGTTGCGTCCGATATTCCTTCGCCCTCGAACTGGAACACCCCGGCGGTATCACCGCGTGAAAGTAGTTCGTAAATCTTCGGATCATTAATGTCGATGTCTTTTTCACGAATGCGAACGCCGCGGTTTTTCTCGACTAATTTCAGGGCCTTATTAATGTGAGTTAAAGTTTTTAATCCTAAAAAGTCGAACTTGATCAAACCAATTTTTTCGGCATGCTTCATGTCGTACTGCACGACATTTTCATCGGCGGCCCCGCGGTACATCGGGGCGTGCAAGGTTAAACTTCCATCGGCAATGATGACGCCGGCCGCGTGAATTCCCGCATGCCGAACCATACCTTCAACCTTCAGCGCAAGGTCCATCAAAGTTCCAACCGTCGGATTGGTTTCGATCATCTCACGCATGCGTGGTTCCATCTCGAGAGACTCGGTCAGGGTCACGCCTAGTTTATCCGGAATTAATTTCGAAACGGCGTCAACTTCAGCAAACGACATTCCCAATACGCGGCCCACGTCCTTAATGGCCGCGCGCGATTGCAATTTTCCGTAGGTGATAATTTGCGAAACCGATTCGGCGCCGTACTTTTCGGTCACGTATTGAATGACTTCCTGCCGGCGGTCCTGACAAAAATCGATATCGAAATCGGGCATCGACACTCGCTCGGGATTTAAAAAACGCTCAAACAGTAAAAAATAAGGTAGTGGATCTAAATCGGTAATACGTAAACTATAGGCCACTAACGAGCCCGCCCCTGATCCCCGCCCCGGCCCCACCGGGATGGCACTATTCTTAGCCCAATTGATAAAATCTTGGACGATCAAAAAATAGCCGTTAAAGCCCATGCGATCAATGACTTGAAGTTCGTAATCAAGCCGAGTTTGGTATTCGGTCTTTTTTTCCGTTGTGAAAGTTTCACCCTTCTGCATCGCTTCTTCATAGCGTCGATCTAAGCCAATTTGCGATCGGTATTTAATTTCTTCAAAAACCGTGCGGCCTTCGGTCGTCG
>CAXSEH010000026.1:0-23080 GCA_964236345.1 uncultured Bdellovibrionales bacterium | reverse complement strand
TATCCTGGCTTTATAACGAAAATACGTGATCCACAAAAAGAAGAAAGGACGTTGAGACTGTAAAGACTCTAGACAGTTATTGAGTTTTTACAACTTCGTTTTTTATCCCAGAATCACGCCCTCATTTATGATAAATCTATGTGTAGGTGACCATGAATAAATTTATTGCGGTTTTAACGATTCCACTGTTCTTTTTGAATTTCTCGGCCCACGCCGAAGAATACGGTTTTATCAAAACCGCAGTTGAAGCCAAGAATAAATTACGACAAATGCCGCCAAAGTCGATTGAAAAGACCCTCTACTGCAGCCAAATGAACTCATTGATTGACCGGGCCATGCCGGCCGACCGCAGCAACCAATCATTAAAAGCCGACCGCATCGTTGTTTCTAAGTCGCGACGAAAACTTTACTTGTTAAGCGCGGGGGCCGTGATCAACGAATACCCGGTAGCCTTTGGTTTCGGTTCGCTTGAAGGACCCAAATCGCGAATCGGGGATGGGCGCACACCAGAAGGACTTTATTTTATCGATCAAAAGAAAATAAAATCCAGCTACACGAAAGCACTTCACGTGTCGTACCCGAATGACGCCGATGTTGAGTTCGCGCAGAAAAATAAAGTCGATCCCGGTGGTAGTATCATGATCCATGGGCTGCCTCCGAAGGCCGTCGATGGATTAGATCCGCTTCTGATCGCGCAGATTCATCCTCGCGTCGATTGGACTCAAGGGTGCATCGCCGTCGAAGATCATCAGATTGAAGAAATCTTTTCTTACGTCGATGAAGGCATCACCGTCGAGATTTGCCCGTTGGAACAAACAAATTTGGCGACTCCGATCAGCGCCGTTTCAGATTCGACGCCCGATGTTTCAGAACACCAGGACTTTGATCTAGACCAAAGGTAGTCAAGTCTTCTGAACTGCTTTAAACTATGTAGGTTTAAAGGAGAACTGAATGACGACCACCCCTCTTAAAAAGCCGACCGGCGTTTACCTGATTGCATTTCTTTTTTTACTAGCACCCATCGGAAATATTCTGATTAGTTTTGCCGGTTCGGGTGTCAGTCAATGGTACAACCCCAATGTCTTTGTCCCATTTGCGCAAACCATTCCCACCTTAGATTGGCTCTGGCTCGGATTATTATTCATCACGGGGCTTTTACTATTTCGCCCGCACAAATTGACCTGGAGCTTAGCCATCGTCACGCTGCTGCTAGTTTTATTCATCAATGCATACCGCTTGTTTAACATTGATCAAAACTCGATTGATCCTAATTTCCTGAAAGTTTTTTCGGTCCTCGCAGTTATTTGCACCTTAAGTTTGTTGGTCATATCATCTTACTTTCGCTTTCCATATTTAGATCGCCGCACGCGATGGGTTTCATCAGATCCAACGGATGATCGTCGTGAAAATGAACGTCTAGAAAGAGATCGTCGCGACAAACTGAACGGTAAAACTTAGGTCGGGCCAAGTCGTCTCAGAATGAAACGTAACATAATGATTTTAGTTTCTGCGGAATGTACCGAAAAGATAAAGTGATCGTATCAAAAGAGGGCAAAATATGTTTTTAAAATCTCTAAAAATTTGCGTAAGATGGTCCGCCATTAATCTAGCCTGTTTAACCATGGTCTTATCACCGGTTGCGATGGGTCGCGAAGCTGAAAACTTAAACGAAAAGAAACTACAAACTTATTTGCAAGAGTTTGGCTTAAACGAAAAGACGACGCTTGGCGAATTCTGGGAAAAAACTAAAATTTATTATCCCGGTTTCATTTATAAAGACTTAGAAAAATTCGCGCAAGAAAACAAGAATCTCCGAATGCCGCAAATGAACGTCAGCACGATGAAGGGTGTCGACGGAAGCCCGGTGACCGTTCTGAAAATGACAACGGGAAATAAAACCGACACGTTGCAAATATTTGATGAAAAGAATAAATGGGCTAAGTTTAATAATGTTGTTTTATCTGAAAACGACATGCGAAATGTCGGTGACGCTTTTAAGAAATTAGAAGCCAGTGACATTCGAATTAAAAAAGAGGCCGATAAATATTTAGAATCAAGGGGCGCGAAGAAAGCGCCGGTCAGCGCGGCGACCGAAAAACAAAACGCAAGAGTGACTCAAGATTTTGCGCGGTTTAAAGGTTTCCCCCGCATGACTCCGGTTCAGTGGAAGCAAATGACCCCTATGCAACGCGCCGGTTACATCGTGAACATGCGTTTACTGTGGCGCGAAGCCCGTAAAGTTTTGCGCGTCGACCAAGCCCGTAAGGAAAACCCGACCGCAAAGCCCACAAAGAAGTTTTCATCTTTTGAAGAATTTTCGAAAGCGTTACTAGGTTACGATGCGGAAGCGGCCGGAAAAGGAACCGAAAAGAAGACGGGAAAACTGCCGACGAAAAATTCTCAGGATTCAGACGTTCGGTCAAAGACTCCGGCTGAGCCTTCAGTTGTGGGACCCACCGCGCAAGTCGTTAGCGATCCTTATTCTAAAAAATGTATCGTGGCGGGCTGGACATCATCTGAAGGTAAGGGAACGAACTACGCGGGCGAACGCGAAACTTGCAGTGAAAATAATATCCTCGCATCGCAGCAAGCTAAATACCAAGCCGGCACTCCCGAGCTTGCGATCATGCAACAGGCCTTATCTACGTGTGAAACTCAAGGACGGGTAGCCTGTAATCCTATAGTGTATGCTTATAACCGTCAAAGTGGCGGACCGATTTGTGTCGATAAATCACAAAAAGATCCAGGAGCGCCACCCGCGGGAAATTACCAAAAAGCCACTTGGTGGGAAGGCCCTTGCGATAAGGGCTCGCAATTAACAACCAGTCAAATTAAAGACGAATTAAAACTAACCGATTCGTCATACGCCGAAGATAGTAAACGCTACGACGATGATGGAAATATTAAAGAACAAGTTGCCCGTTCCCAAATCGCGCGGGTTGAAGCGGATCAAAAAAATGAAGCTTACAAATTAACGAAAGACTATTTAGATAGCGTCTTGAAAAATCGTAACGTGACCGGTGCGAATTCAATTGCGGACCTTCTGGAAGGTAAAAAGCCGTGGAGTTCAGAAATCGACGGCATGTTGATCGATGTCCAATCGCAATTTGAAGTTGAAATTGGTCTTGCCATTCAGTCGTGTGAAAGAAGTATCGCGCGCAAAGATAACGTCGATAAGAATCAAAAAGGGGCCTGCGATCAGTTACACCGACGCTGGTTATTTACCGAACGTGTGATTTCTGAATTCCGTTCTAACTCTTGTCTTGATGGTTCAACTTACGTTTGGAAATTAGACGCCGGTAAACTTTCTGCCGACCAAATCGGGGTCGCCGCCGCTAATAAAAACAAAGTGGATGCCAACGCAAAACTTTGCCAATGTCCTAACAACGGACCGCTTCTTAAATTCAACGAACCAAACGGTTGTAACGGCGCGCCGATAGATAACACGACCCGCTGCCCGGAAGGCATGGTTCAGGTTGGAGAAAAATCATGCGCGTGTAACGGTTCAACCGAGAATATTCCAATCGAAGAAGCCATCCGCCTGGTAGGCCTAGAAGGTATCGAGCAAGTATGTTCAAAACCGAAAACGAAGTGTGACTTCCCCGCTGGTGATGCGAACTATGACTACGAGACATGTTCTTGTATCAAAGGCGAACTCAAAGATGAAAATGAACAAGGATTCATTTCGAAGTACATTACAAAGTCAGAGAAAAAACCCGCAAAAATGGTTTGTAAGGAATCAAGCATTTTACCATGGGTCATCGGTGGTGGTTTAGCGCTTCTTGTCGGATTTGCCATCTTCGGTCGAGATCGGACCCCGAAACGTCCAAACCTACCGACGCCGCCGACGCCACCGCTCCCACCGACCGGTTGTAATCTTTCTTGTACCGGTAATTCAACTTTAAATCCCGCAAGCTGTAAATGCGACCCGAACCCACCGACAACGTGTGCGCCCAAAATGGGAGTTTACCCGGCGTGTTTCTGTCCAACGACAAATACCTGCGTCGTCGGCCAACAGATTTATGATCGCGATACCTGTCAGTGTACGAACGTTCCGCAGCCGATCATCTGCGCTGACGGAAGTTCAAAACCTAACGCGGCTTCGTGTCCTAAATGTCCG
Organism: uncultured Bdellovibrionales bacterium; assembly: GCA_964236345.1. Taxonomy (GTDB): domain Bacteria; phylum Bdellovibrionota; class Bdellovibrionia; order Bdellovibrionales; family Bdellovibrionaceae; genus Pseudobdellovibrio. The sequence continues at coordinate 18,960 of CAXSEH010000026.1, read as the reverse complement.
GATGGTTCAGAACAGACAAAACCCATGGTCGGAAGACCCGGCGGTTGTCCGCAGAGTTCTGAAGGCGGATCTGGCGATAAAAAATGTTATGACTCAGCCGGAAAAGTGATTTCGTGCAGCGGTGGTATCCCAACGGGTGCCGCGAAGAAATAGGTTCCAGTTAATTTTTAAGTAAAGAGGTTAGCGCTATGAAAAAGAATTTTAACAGTTCAATTCTGCAAAGAATCGCTCGCGGTATCGCAAGCTTCGGGGCTTTATTCACGATGGTGATGGCTCCGGTGGCCCAAGGCGCACAAGTCGAAAATTTTTCGAAAGTGCAAATGCAAAATGTGCTCGACCAAATGGGTTTAAATAAGCAAATTACGATCGGCGAATTTTACAATAAAAATAAACACCTGTTCCCGGCGCGCATTCAAAAAGAAATCGAACCGATGATGATGAACAACAAAAATCAGATGATGCCTCAGGTTGAAATCGTGATGGCAAAAGGTTCAGACGGCCGCGATGTTCCAAACATGCGGTTCACGCAAGGCAACGAATTGCTGAACGTTCAATGGTTCGGCGAAGAAAATAAGTACGTCAAATTTCAAAACACAAACCTGACCGAAGTGGACCTTGCTAATTTTAATGACGTATTTACGCGCGTCACGAACGGCGATGAAAGAATTCGTAAACAGTTTACTCCTGAAGTTTCTCAGAAAGATGTGGGGACTTACCCTTCAATCACAAATGAAACTTGGAAAGCGATGAGCCAAAAAAATCGCATGGCCTACGTCATGAACATGCGCTTACTTTGGAACGATGCCCGTAAAGTTTTAATCGAAAATGATAAATTAAAAAACAAAGGACGTAAGACATCAGCTTTAGATGTAAACCTTGAAAAGTTGGATAATTTCTTTGCGATGATCGGACAGGTCGAGGCGGCTGGTAGACAAGTAAAAGATAAAGTGCCATCAAGTTCGATCCCTAAAGGAACGGCTCCGACGGTCAAAGCGAATGCGGGTTCTAGCGCTTTTGTTAGTGGTGCGAACTGCATCGTTGCCGGTTACGTTTCTAAATATTCGGCGAATAAGTGCGGCATTGAAAATATGAAAGATAGCTACAAAGATTCGTCAGGCGCGATTGATCCTTTAGTTGATTCAGCGAATAAATCCTGCGGTGGATCGCAAATCGCTTGTAATCCATACGTCTACGGAACACCTGGCGGCAAAGCAATCTGCGTCAGTACGTCGGATCCTTCATTTCAGGTCGCAACCCATTATGACGGTCCTTGTGATTTACAAAGTCGCTTAGGATCCAATGCTACTATATTAAAAGAAGACATTAAGAATGGTGAACGTTATGGTAGCGGCAACATTCTTTCTAAAGAAGAACTAGAAAAGAAGTTTAAGGAAGAACAAAAGTCGAATCCAAAATTAGTCGAAGATTATTTAAATGGCTTGATCGCGTACAATAAGTCTGCCGGAATCGATTTCACAAAGCCACTTACGGACGACAGTTTGCGTGCGATCTTAAATATCAAATCGGCATTCGACAATGATATCGGTAAGGCCCGCGAAAGTTGCAAGATCGCGGCCGGCAACAAAACGAATGAGAAAAACTTTTGGGGCGCCTGTGATCAACTTCATCGTCGTTATTTGAACGTGGCTCAATTTCTTCAGGATACACCGGGATGTAAAGACGGAACTAAAACGATCAATCCAGATACTTTGAAATGTATTTGTCCCACTCCTTTACCTGAGGCCTTACCAGGAACTTCGTGTGGCGTGACTCCTCCGATCTGTCCCGCGCCGGCTCCTACTCCGATCGTTGTAACCCCTCCGCCAGTTTGCGTTCCCGGCCCAGTTACACCTCCGGTCGATCCAAAGCCGCCGGCTCCGCCAAAGGAAAATTGTGAAAAGTACGGCGAAATCGGTCTAAACGACCAATGTAAGTGCCCGAACGGTGCTGCTCCGGCGCTTGAAGTCGGCGATGGTGACGGCCCAAGTGTTTACAAATGCGTACCAAAAAAATCCGGTGCCGATAGAGATAAAGACCATGACAAAGACTGCGGTTTTTTATGTAAGACCGGCCAGTTTTTAAAGAACAATGGTTTACTCATTGCTCTAGGAATTGGGACTACGTTTGCCGCTTGGAAATTATTAACTCCGAAAAAAGTGAAGACGAATCCGGCGAAAGATGTTTGCCCGGATGGAACAACGAACGGTGGATCGTGCGTTCAAGCCTGCGGAATTAAAGTTTGGAATGCATCTGCGGGGGCTTGTACGTGTGCGGAGTGCCCGGCTGGTCAATCTGCAAATGCGACAACCTGTGTGTGCTCGACGGGTGCGGTGACGCCTCCGTCAGGAATGATTACTTGTCCAGATGGCGTTAATCAAGCGGCGAGCCTTGAAGCGTGCCCGGCCCGTACGATTAAGTGCTGGGATGGATCAACGGTGCAGGGAACGTCAGATCTTAACTGTCCTGAAAAGCCAAGTGCCACGAAGGCGCAACCTTCAAGAACAAATAAGTAATTATTCACTTTCGATTTAGAAAAACGAAGGCCCGGTGAGAACCGGGCCTTTTTATTTTTAAGAGGTTTTATTTCTTTTTTGCTTTTGCCTTCGGGTCCGCTTTCACTTCGACTTCAGTCGCCGTCATCGAGTAGTAGACGGTCGCTTTGTCGCCGACTTTCAAATCCCCAGTGACTTTCGTTGAAGGGGTGCGCGCGATTTCGAATTTTTCGCCTTTTTTATCGACGATAAATTTTGAATCAGTGGCTTCGATGACGGGCCCGGTGACTTGATAATCTTTCGCGAAAGTGGCTGTCGAGATCGATAAAACGGCTAATAAAATAATTTGTTTCATTTTGAACTCCTGTGTGTGGGGTATTGGATCTTATTTTTGGACGATCGTCCAGCGGGACTTAAATTTTGAATGAAGCGTGTTATTCTAGATGCATGACTTTAAATCAAAATACCGAAACGAACCCGCAGCCGCAAAACCAGCCCCAGCCCCAAAAGCGCGGTCCTGCGTCCATCCCTTCAGCCATTAGATCAAATCTTTTTCAGCGGGTCGATTTTACGGAAGAAAGTTTAGGATTTCACGGCGGATCGTCGAAGCGAACGGGAATTAAACTAGCATTGTGGACATGGCTGTCGGTTGCGGTCGATGCGCTCATGATGACGGCGATGAGTTGCTTTTTCGTGATCGCTTTTTCGATGTTGATGCGCACCCAGGCCCGCGAAGTATTGCATTCTATTTTTCAAGATATGACTTTAATGAAATTGTTTGCCGCCGCGTTTTTAGTCAGCTTTTGGATGTATTTAATCTTTTTACGGGGGTTTAACGGCGCAACGATCGGTGAATGGACTTGTTCCTTACGCCTGGGTCAGCCTTGGCAACATTTGCAACCCGGTTACGTTCTGAAAGTGTTATTTCGAACGACGCTAATCATGGCAACCGGAATCATATTGATTCCGCTGTTATCATTGATTCTGAAAAAAGACATTGCGGGAGAGATCACCGGGGTTAAAATTTATTCACTCGTTTGATTTTTCAAGGAACACGCAGGCCTCGTAGTGGTGCGTTTGCGGAAACTGGTCGACCACTTTAGCATCGACAATTCTGTATCCGGCCATCTTTAAATGCTGGATATCTGCTTTCATCGATTCGGGAAAACACGAAACGTAAATGCAATAAGGGCTTTTAGTTTCAATGACCGTATTAACGAAATTCTTTAGGCCCGAGCGGGGCGGATTGACGAAGACTAAATCAAAGCGCTGGTCCGCGCTCGCGAAAGGTTTGATTTGAAAATCGCCAGCATGAATCGTTAGCTTTTCCTGTAAACCATGCTCGGCAGCATTTAGTTTCAAGACTTCGATCGCTTTTAAATTATTCTCAAAAGCATGAACCGAATGTCCCCTCTGCAAAAAGGGAAGCGTGAATTGTCCGATACCGGGGCCAAATTCAATTACGCTTGAAATTTCTTCATCCTTTATCCAACTTAAAACCTGATCAACCATCAGGTTCGCGGTCAGCCAAGAGGGCTGAGTAAAATCTCTGACGTAACTTTTTAAATCTAATTCTTTGGTTCGAAACCAAATTTTCGGTTCGGGGTCGTGCAATCCAAGTTGACCATTCACCCGTCGCAGAGTTTTACTTTTCTGTCCGATCTCGACATGAAAACCCGCTTCAAGAAGTTGATTTAAGTAAACGGAATCATCAAGTAAGTTCTTGATATCAATATTTGCAAAATCAAGCCAACAGCCCTTTTGTCCAGAGGGTCCAACCCGTAAACGGATTGAACCTTTTGTTATTTGAGTGGCGCCCGAATTGATCTTAAAACTTCTAAATTCTTCATAAATATTCTGAAGATCTTTTGATAGCTGAAGGCAGAAATCAAGGTCGATCAAATTTCGATCTTGTCCGTAAAAACCCAGTTTTTGTTCTGGACCCATTTCAAAGGTGAAATCGAAGCGATGCCGTAAACCCCATTCTTTCGCCGATAGAAAATTTGTTGCAGTGATAAAGCTTTCGTCAAGATTAAGCGTTTCTTGAAGGCGTATAAGCTTATTGAAGGTCTGCTGCGGATAGGCTTTATCCCAATCATCGCAGCCTCGGCACGAAGGAAAATAGGTGCACGTGACTTCAGGCATAAGGCCTTTCGAATATTGACATGGGTCCAGCTCCTGACTAGCTTGTAGAAATGAAAAAATCCTTGCCTTTTTTTGCGATCATTTTCGCTTCGCTTACTCTTATATCAGCCGAGAAAGAAGTTCAAAATACTTCTTTTAGTTCTGAAAAAAACACAGCTATTTCAAATTCACGCCAGCTTACATTCGTCGGACCACGCTCGGGTGAAGGCTACTTCAGCGCCGACGGTTCGAAAATGATATTTCAGTCCGAACGTGAACCCGGAAATCCTTTTTACCAGATGTTTGTCCTGGATCTTAAAACCGGCGGCACGCGGCGAGTTTCAACCGGAGTCGGCAAAACGACCTGCGGTTGGATTCATCCCAGTTTAAAAAAAGTAATGTGGTCATCAACTCATGCGGACCCCGAGACCGCAAAAAAAGTGAACGCAGAATTTGATGAACGTAAAAAACCCGTGAAGGGCCGTTATTCATGGAGCTTCGATGACCAATTTGAAATTTATGAATCGGACCTTAACGGAAAGCACGTTAAACGATTAACCAAGTCACCCGGATACGATGCCGAAGGTTCCTATTCGCCCGATGGGAAATGGATCGTTTTTGCGTCGAATCGTTCGATGTACCCCGGTCCGTTTGCCGACACGTTCACCGATGAACAAAAAAAGTTTCTGGAAAAAGATGCATCATTTGCGATGGACATTTACATCATGAAAGCTGACGGAAGCGACGTTAAACGGTTAACAAATTCCGCGGGCTACGATGGTGGTCCTTTCTTCAGCGCAGATGGCAAAAGACTAACGTGGCGCCGTTTTTCACCCGACGGTACGAAGGCCGAGATTTACACGATGAATGTCGATGGCAGCGATCAGAAGCAGATCACGAATCTGGGTTCAATGTCTTGGGCGCCTTATTTTCATCCGTCAGGAAAATACATCATTTTTGCTTCTTCGGTTTTGGGATTTTCGAATTTTGAGCTTTTTATCGTAGACGCTGCGGGTACTCACAAACCGGTGCAGGTCACTTTTGCCGATGGATTCGATGGCCTTGCTAGTTTTTCCCCAGATGGAAAAACCATGACTTGGTCGCATCGTAGCGAAAAGGGTGACAGCCAAATATATTTAGCCGACTGGGATCATCAACAGGCCCTGAAGCTTTTAGGGCTTGATGGCGACGGTAGCCACACGCTGTCGTCACTGACCGACCCAAACATCACCGAGAAAGATGTTCGCGCGACGGTTCAGTATTTAGCTTCGGAAAAAATGCAAGGCCGCATGACGGGTTCGCCTGAAGAAGCTATTTACACGAAGCAGATCGCCGAGTTATTCAAACAACTTGGTCTTAAACCTGCGGTGGGTAAAGAGATGATTCAGACTTTCGAATTTACGTCGGGGGTTACGGCTAACGAAAAAAACGCAGCCGACCTAAAAGGTCGCTTAGATTTGAAACTAAAACGTGGCGAAGATTATCAGGTGCTTTCTTATTCTAAAGTGGGGTCGTTTCCGGCAGCTCCGTTAGTGTTTGTGGGCTACGGCATCAATGCACCCGCGACCGATAAAATTCCGGCGATGGATTCCTATAAAGACCTCGACGTGAATGGAAAATGGGTTGTCATGCTGGACGGAATTCCCGAGCATCCCGAAAAAGATGTGAAACATAATCTTTTATCTTACTCGCGTCCGCAGCATAAAATTACGGTCGCTAAAACAAAAGGTGCAAGTGGCGTCATTTTTATTTCCGAACGGGGAGTTAAAGACGAGGTGAAATTTGAAGGAAGTCTTTCTGAAACCACCTTACCGGTCTTAAAGATTTCAACCACGCTCATTGATAAACTATTAAAAGAAACCGAATATAAATCATACGCCAACTTGAAAAGCGGGTTTGAAAACTTAAAACAAACCCAGGGTTTTGCTTTCGAATCTCAATATTTATCGGCGCAAGTTGATTTAACTTTTCAAAAATCCACCGGCCGAAATGTGGTCGGGGCCCTTTTTCCGGTTGGCAAGAAACCGAATAAAGCAGTTTTAATCGGAGCCCATGGTGATCACTTAGGTCTAGGCGAAGGCACCGGCTCTTCACTCGCGCGCGCCGATGAAAAAAATAAAGTTCATTTCGGAGCGGATGACAATGCCTCGGGCGTCGCCGGCGTGATCGAGCTCGCCGCTTATTTTGCGTCGCCGGTGAACCGCCAGAAGCTGAAGAAGCCGATCTACTTTGCGGTTTGGTCGGGTGAAGAAATTGGCGTTCTGGGTTCCAATTACTTCGTTAAAAATTGGAACGAAACTCAAGAATCCGAATTCAAAAGTCAGTTTGAAGCGGGCCTCAATATGGATATGATCGGCCGTTTCCGAGACAAGCTGCAAGTGCAAGGTGTTGGATCGGCTAACGAGTGGGCGGGGCTTTCTGAAGAAATCGCGCTCATCACCGGGGTTCCGCTCACTCTAACAAGTGATCCTTACTTACCAACCGACGCCATGAGCGTGTATTTAGCCGAGGTGCCTTCGATTTCTTTCTTTACGGGTTCCCATGAGGAATATCATTCGCCACGAGACACGGCAGAAACCCTCAATTATCCGGGGCTTGTGAAATCCATCAACGTGGTCGAAAAATTTGCCGAAAAAATTTCTTACGTTGCACTGCCAATTCTGAAATATGAAAAAGTTGAGGGCAACAAGGGCCAAAAACTTGAGGGCCGGCAATTCAGAATTTATCTGGGAACAATTCCTGACTACAGTCAGGAAGGCGTAAAAGGAGTGCGCGTCTCGGGCGCTTCGAAAAATTCTCCGGCCGAAAAAGCGGGGATTAGGACGGGCGACGTTATAGTTGAATTCGATAAGACTAAAATCGAAAATTTGTATGATTACGTTTACGTTTTACAGGCGGTTAAACCAAATCAGGTCACGAAATTAAGCGTGCTTCGGAATGGTAAACTGGTTGATCTTGAAATTACGCCGGTCTTAAAAGAGTAAGGCCGGTCTTAAAGAGGTAAAGTAGGACACTTCGTTTTCAGAAACGAAAGTAAATTTTCTTTTTGAAATTTAAAAGTGTAATTACCATCTGCTTCATAGTTAAGGAAAGTTCGATTTACGATTGAACAAGAAGCCGCAGAATTCCCCGATTTAACAAAAGAACTTAATGAGGGGCTTGAAAGTCGGCTTCCACCTTTTTTAAATCCACCGTCGATCCAGAAGCCCGTCGTTAGTTTAAACTCAAGGCCTCCTGCATTGTTGGGAGAAAGGGGCTTTTCGGTAAACGTTCCCGGAGTCAGACTTAGAACCGAAAAATTCGCGGCCGAAATCTTAAACAGATGTCCGGACACCATCTTCACGATGACATCGCCATTTTCTTCGATCGAAAAATCGGGATAGTCTTCGACAATTGGAAACACAAAGTATTCCCGCGCGGCCGTCATCAAATTATCGGGTCCGTCTCCGTAAGAATTAAAAACCATAAAGTGACCAAGGTTGTCGAAATAAAAATCGCGATATTTAAGATCAACGACATTACGTGGGTGAATCTCGAGCATGCATAAACCGGCTTCGGTATCCCACTGGCGATTGATCTGAATTTCTCCAGAGCCCGTCAGCACGTAAGAACATTTCGCGCGGGTAAATTCGGCATGTCCGGCAAGGCTGGCTAAGGAAATAAGTAAAAACGCAACGAGGGTGATTTTTATTTTCATGACTTTATTTTGTATGGAAATCATGCACATTAAAATGGGCATTAGTCCAGTTTTGGTCCGAACAGCCTTTTTAAATTCGACGAACCCGAGCCCCAGTTCGTAACGTAATGATCCCGATGGAAAAACTTGAACTTAAAAAAAGACTAGAAAAAAAGAACTCTTACTTCTTTTGTATGATGTTGTTTCTAGCGTTATTAACCCCGACCGTGATCGGCTTCTGTCGACAGTCTAACATGTCATCCCAATTTCAGATAAGCGTCGTTGCGGGGATTGTGATGATTATTTTACTAGTCTATAAGAAGATGAATCGAATCCGGATTCAAATTAAAACAATACTTAGGTGAATGCATGGCTACAGATTACGTTTTAGGAAATGATCAGGAAGAACTTTCTAGATTAAAACTTCAACATGATCTGTGGAAGTCTGAACTCACAAAACTTTGGGAAAAATCCAAAATCAAGTCGGCGAGCCACATTCTTGATTTGGGCTGCGGGCCTGGCTTCACCAGTCTGGATCTGATGAAATATGTGGGTCACCCGTGCCAGATGACTTCGGTCGACATCTCGGAAAATTTCCTAAAATATCTAGAATCAAAATCGAACGACCTGGCCCCGGGCCAAACGATCGGGACCCACATGTCGTACATTGAAAACTTAAGTCTTCCGTTTACGCAGTACGAAGCTGCCTTCTGCCGTTGGCTTATGATCTTCGTCCAGGATCCCGAAAAGGCCATCCTGGCCATTTACAACCACCTTAAGTCAAACGCGCAATTCATCCTTCAAGAGTACGTAAGTTATGACAGTATGGATTTAGTTCCAGATACCAAACACATGCGCCCCGTTGTTGATGCCATTTTTAAAAGTTGGCGAGACCAAGGTGGTGACCCCAACCGCGGTAAAAAACTTCCCTACTGGCTTGAAAAGGCTGGCTTTAACGTCACCCTTATCGAGCCCGTCGCAAAATTTGCGCGATCTGATGAACCTTTGTGCGCGTGGCCCGAGTCTTTCTACAAAAGTTTTTTACCACGGCTAGAAAAAGGAAACTACTTAACGCCAAAGCAAGTGGCAGATTTTTTTTCAGAATGGGAAGAATCTAAAAAATCCACCGGAGCCTATTGGATCGCGCCCACGGTTATTAATATTATCGCGCAGAAAAAAAATTAATTCATCTTACTTGCAATTTTTTTCGATAAATTGAAGGAACAATTTCTGGTACTTATTGCGATTAGCGAAAGTAAAAGCATCGATATGTTTTCCTTTCTCGACCGTTACGAAAGTTTTCGGATCGAGTGCCGCATCGTACACCTCACGGCCATTTTCAAATTCGATAATGGGGTCCTGGTCGCCATGCAGAACAAGTAAGGGTGTAGATTTTAGATTCTTAATTTCGTCATCTGCCGAATAGGCATCACTTGTTAACACGTAGACTAATGGCTGAAAAAGCCAAGTCGACCAGTGGCGCGAAAGCACGCGTCTTGCAACCCGGTGGTAAGATAAAAATGTGGATTCTACGGCAACGGCGCAGAATTGCGGGTCGGGCGTTTCTTTCACCACCATCGCGGCGGTGTGCAAAGCGATATTACCACCCAGACTTTGACCGAAGATCAGCACTTTTTTATTTGGATTTTGCGACCTTACCCAAAGGTACGCGGCCAAGGCGCTTTCGGTTGTCGTCTTACGGGTGGGTTCTCCCTGACTTCCGCCGTAACCGGGGTAATCGATAATGGTAAAGTCATAGCCATACTTTAAAATCCAGAACAGCGAATAGAAATGCGAGGATACATTTTGGGCATTCCCGTGAAAAAATAAGATGTGAACATTCTTTTTTTCGTTGGGATTCAGTGCGGGATTTGAAAACTGCCAAGCGATCAGGTCGCCTTCGGGGCCGGGGATGCGGATTTCGTTAAAGTATTTTTGCAATTTATTTTTATCGGTGTACAGGACCGCATCTGGCTGATAGAAAAGATGGCTGCATGAAGTGGTTAAAATAAATAAAATGAATAAAAAAAAGCGCATGCGGACCTCGGGCTGCTATCTTATCTTTGCTTTTTTTCTGGCGGCAAGTTCTTTCGCAATGGCTGACGATGCCGATCTTGCTTGGACTCACGAAAAACCTTGGAAAAATATTTTACACTATCGCCCGGGCCACTTCGGTCATGAAAGCAGTACGATCGATAGTGGTGATTTTTTTTTCGCGAAAGACGGGCGAACGAATCCTGAGGCCGAGGCCATAGCGTTCATTAAAGCGCTTAAGGCAAACCTCATTGTCGGAAAACTAAAACAAACTGTTTTTTGCTCATTTCCAGAAAGAACCCGATTCGTATTAGAAAATACAAAAGTATTTTTAAGCGACGAAGTCCTTTCGCAGAAATGCGAATTGCATGATCGCTACCTAAAACAGTTCAACGATCCCGAAAGAATCAGTTTGGTTTTTTCAAGCGCTTACCCAAATAATCCAGCTTCGATGTTCGGACACACATTCCTAAAAGTTCACTCCAAAAGACAAACCGATCTTTTAGATGGGGGACTGAATTACGCGGCCGCCGTAGCGGACAACGAAAATCCTTTCGCCTTTTTCTGGTTCGGCGTGACGGGTGGTTACGAAGGCCATTGGTCGATCCAACCCTACTACGTAAAGGTACAAGATTACGTCAATTTCGAAAGCCGGGACTTATGGGAGTACGAAATTAATTTCACCACTTCCGAAGTCAAAAGGTTTTTAAATCACATTTGGGAAATTGAAAATAACTCTGGTTCAGATTACTTTTTTTTCGACGAGAATTGTTCCTTCCAGATTTTAGCAAGCCTTGAAGCCATTAGGCCCGATTGGAATTTGCTTAACTATACGATCTACGTGATTCCCGGCGAAAGCGTAAAATTTTTAACTCGCCAGCCTTTATCCGTTCGCGAAGTCAGGTACCGCCCTTCCTTATTCAAAAAAGCGATGGCAAGTTACGATGGCTTATCCGTGAATGAAAAAAATCAATATGACGAAGTGCTAAGCTTAAAGGCCGCGGGTCGGCTTAAAGAACTTTCGGTACTTGCCTTAGACACGATGCTGATCGAAATGGATTTTAAACGGAACCAAGATAAGAAATTTGAAGAAAACTGGATCCCTTTCGAAAAATCGCTCCGCACCGAGCGCGCAACCCGCGGGCTTTCGGCGAAAACGCCGGTTACCGAACAAGCGGGGAGTGAAAGCCGCATCACCCGTCCCGACCTGGGCCACGATTCTTACTCGATTCAGCCGAGTCTTGGTTTTCGTAGTCACCGAAACGTCGACCAAGACCAACGGGAAGAACGCACTTATTTGGGTTTTAAATTAAAGTCGGCCTACCATGATCTGCTAAGTTCCGATAAGGGGTATTCGCAGTTCTCGGAAATCGATTTTCCCTGGATTGAGGTAAGCCTTGATTCAAAAAATAAATTTCGCGTCGATCAAATCGGTGGCTTACAATCCATTTCATTAAGTCCTGTTTCACATTTTAAAACGCCGATTTCATTTAAAACAAAAATAACGATCGACCACTACGACTATTTCAATCGCGATTTTTATTATTTAAACGGCGAGCTTGGATTCGGCCTGACGACCCATTTAGGGTTTCCGGATCAACGCCTTTATTTATTGGCGGTAACGAACATTGAAGCCGCTCGTGAATTTGAAAAAGGTTACAGGTTACTTCCTGGCCTTGAAGCCGGTTACTTAATGGATTTTTCGAACCGCTATAAAGTTCAGGGGCTGGTCAAACTCAATTGTAACATCAACCAGGCACGAAGTTGCGAAATGCAGTCCGAATATCAGCTCAACCAGTCAATCTTTTTCGCTCGAAATCATGAAGTTAGAAACACCAATAGTTATCGTCAACTTTTTTTCGAGAGCCAAATTCAAGAACAAAAATATCAGCTCAGTTATCTTTACTTTTTCAATTGACTTAAAATCGTAATGAAAACACCATTTTATCACGAACTCACGAAAGGATTCGATTATGAAAAAAATGTTATTATTGGTAGCTGTTTCTGTAGTATCTGCCACTGCTTTTGGCGCCGGCAAAGCAATGTCTCCAACAACTTACACTTCAGGCGTTGCCGGAGCTGACAAGTTAGACGGATGCGGACTTGGATGGCAAGTAACTGACAAAAAAACCTATACCGCAACAACCACGCGTGGAACGACGAATGCATTTGTTCCGCAAACTTTCGGTATGACGACTGGAACATTAGGTTGCGATAAATTAGACATCGGTAAGAACGATAAAGAAGCCGCTGATTACGTAGCGACTAATTTTGAAGTCCTTAAGTCAGATCTAGCTCGTGGCGAAGGCGAATACGTGACGGCTTTAGCGACCGCAATGGGTTGCCAATCTGCTGCGCCGGCAGTTGGTCAGCAATTACAAAAGAACTACAATCAAGTTGTGGCTCCGGCGGCAACGGCTTTAGAACTTTACAAAAACATCAAATCAAACGTTCAAACAGTTTGTATTTAATGAAAAAAGGGTGCTGTGAGGCACCCTTTTTTTGATATTCGTTTTATCTGATAAGTTATATTATGTTACATCAACAATGGATCTGAAATGATCTTAGATGTGATAAGTCTTTTGACCCATATGCATCTGACCATCATGGGGTTTCGTCTGTAACTTGCGATTGATCTGATTGACATCATTACGGCCATCACGTCTTAGCATCAGGACCGCAATACCACTCAGACCAATTAATACGCCCGACATTGTTAGAAGCGTCGATCCTTTACCCAGGTAAAGTGAAATAGCTGCAACCATTAAGTAAAAGTAAGGTTTAGCTTCGTAAATTAATTTTTCCATCGTATTCCCCCTGGTTAACGCTGACTGATCTTGTACCAGACTATAAAGCAAGTCTGAGACCAATCAAAAACTGACCAGAGTCTGGTCTATTTACGATATGAGACAACTGGACTGTTAGGATTATGGTGGCCCATCACGAGACGAAGACGCAAATACGAAGTTGAATTAGTGAGTTAGAATACTTTTATCGCGAACCTAACGAGTGTTGATAAATATGACGTTCTAGAGTGAAACGCTTAGTCGCGGGTCCATTTTTTAAAACCAAGCTTCATCGCTTGATCAAGGTCGATGGCTTTGATCTGGAACACGTTGCATGAACCCGTTGGTTGACCGCACATTTGAACGCGCATTAAACCATCGTGTTTATTTTCGGCCGAGAAGGTCTCGATGCCAATAAGTTGTTTTTTCATTTCGGACGGGTCCATTTTTTGACCCAGTCCGCATTGTAAAGATCCGTCGGCTTTATAGATATAAACTTTTTGGGTTAAGTCTTTTGCATCTGATGAAGGTTTTTCGTTACCGGTTAACACTTTATCCGTCCTTTCTTCAATTCGACAAGGTTGGTTGGAACAACTGACAATAACGAAACAGGTTAATAAAAGAGCTAAGATTTTCATAACATCCTTATCTTAAATAATATAACGAAACATTTTTTTTCTTTTTTATTTTCAGCCCGTAAACGTTACCTTCGTTCGACATAAAATAAATTTGGTTTTTAGAAGCAACGACGGTGGGTTTCGAGAAAACTCCGCGGCCTGGTTCAAAAGAGGCTCTTTCTTCGCCCGTCAAACTATCAAACAAGCTGAGACGGCCCTGGCTTTCGGCCGTAACGACTAAACCTTTGTAGGCGGCCGGATCGATAAAAATTCCGTTCGACGTTTTTTTCTTCCAAAAAACCGTTCCGTCTTTTTTTGAAAGAGAAAGTAAATCTCCCTTAGAGGACGTCGTAAAAAGTCGATCCCCTAAAATTAACGGCGTGCTTGAGCCCCCAAATGGAGCCTTCCAAATGATTTCGCCTTTAGCCCTTGAAAGGCAGTAAATCTGATCATCGTAGCTATTGATAAATAAAAGGTCGCCGTCGATGACGGGACTTGAATCTATATCCTTAAATCTTGAGTTACGATTTAACGTAATTTCTCACTGAGGAGTCCCCGGTTTCGCATTGAGAGAAACGACCGAGCCGTCACTGAAACCAACAAATAAAAAGCCGGCGGCATAGGAAGGCTTTGAACCGCCCCGCACCGTCATCAGGCTTGAAGTGTCTTGACGGTTGTAAGTCCACAGCTGCTTTCCGCTGACGGCATCTACGGCGAACACAGACTGACTCCCCGACAGAAAATACAACACGCCTTCAATCAAAATGGGTTCGGCGACAATTTCTGATTTTGTATCAAAATTCCAAATGATTTGACCGTTCGTTAAATTGACCGAATAAAGTTTTCCGTTATTCGCTCCGACAAACAATCGATCATTGATGATCAGACCGGGCGCCTCGACGCCGTTTTGAATTGGTAAATTCCAGATCAAAGAATGATCTTCGATTCGGTAAGCATTAAGACCATCGATGGAATTACCGGTGATCAATTGGTCTTTATAAATAAGCGGCGACATGCGGTTGATTTTACGAAAAGCCGTGTTGGGTTTTGCTAAAGTATCTTGGACCCAAAAAGATGAAAGCTCGATGCGGGCTAAAGGATCTTCTTTATCAACTGGGGCCGATGAGCACGCGCTTAAAACAATCATAACCAATGCTAAAAGAAATTTTTGCGCGTGTTTCAAGTTATGTCCCGCTCGCTTTTTTAAATTGGATCAGTCGCAGGTACTTTTCTGCTTCTTTCGACGTTGATGAAGTCTCTAAACTTCCGTCTGGCTTTTGGTTCGCTAGATTCGTTAGAATTTCTTCGGCCTTTTTCCCGTCATTCATTTTTTTATAACAAAGTGCTTGCTGAATGCGCGTGTTATTATGAATGAACTGGGCCTGTTTGCGATCAATAATTTTTTGCCAAATAGTTAAAGCCTCAGAGCATTTATCTTGATCAGCTAAAAGAAGACCAATCTGTTGTTGCACCAGGGTGTTGATCAAGCCGGTGTCGTTGGTTTCAACTTTTTGCAAGGTCGTAAGTGCAGATGCTTTATTATTTTCATTCAATAAAATATCCGAAAGATACAATGCCGCCATTTGGGCGGCCTTTGATCCTGGATAATCGGCAATCACTTTTTCGAAATCAGATTTGGCCCCAGAATAGTCGGCCGGCGTCGTCTTCACGGTTTCAACTTTTGCATCTTTTGCGTTTTTTCCAGCAACCGCAGGAGTCGTGGCTTTCGTCTTCGCTTCGAAATATTTCTTTTCCGCCAAAAAGTAATGCGATTGGGCGGTTTGTTCCTTATTTGCTTTTTGCATCGACAACAGCGCAAAGGCTGCTCCCCCGACGATTAACAACACGAACACTCCGGCGATCAGCTTCCATTGCTTTTCTAGCACAGACATAAAATTCATTTTCAAAGTCCTTTCAGTGAAACTTTTTTAACGATTAAATACTTCTTTTAAAGTCGTGAACGCGCGACTTGATTTACCCGGGTGGCGCTGCTTCAAACGACCGATAATGGCCATTCGTTCTTCAGCTAATCGATCTGCCGCCGTGTGCGTTCCGATATTATCACGTTTCGAGATCTCAAATACTTTCTTTACGTTATCATAAACTTTTTTGGTCTTTTCGAAAGCTAATTCCGGAGAATAGCCTTCAAGCTCAACGAAAACATTCATCAATCCGCCCGCATTAACGACGTAATCGGGCGCGTATAAAATGTCGAGTTCGCGAAGTTGGTCGCCGTGCCGAGGTTCTGCCAGCTGGTTATTGGCTCCCCCAGATATAATTTTACATTTTAATTTTGATATTGTCTGGTCGTTGATGATAGCGCCCATCGCGCACGGCGCCTGAATCTCACAATCAACAAATAAAATTTGGTCAGGAGAAACGGCCTCGACTCCGTACTGATCATGATGCATTTTTACGCGAGCGGGATCAATGTCGGCGACGATTACTTTAGCCCCTTCTTCGATCAAGTACTTGACCAAGTTAGAACCGACGTTTCCAAGTCCTTGAACGGCAATTCGCATTCCACGTAAAGAATCCGTGCCTAATTTTTCGTGAGCTGATGCTTTAATGCCCATCAAAACCCCGTGGGCCGTATAAGGAGACGGATCGCCCGAACCCCCAAACGTTTTTGGAATGCCCGTGACCCATGGGGTTTCCATAAAAATATTTTCCATATCTTTAACGCCCGTACCAACGTCTTCAGCGGTGATGTAGCGGCCATTTAAAGAATTCACAAATTGGCCAAAGGCTCTAAATAAAGCTTCCGTTTTTTGAGTTTTCGGATCACCGATAATGACGGCTTTACCGCCACCCAGGTTTAAACCTGCTGCTGCGGCCTTGTAAGTCATACCTTTTGAAAGTCGTAATACATCCGTCAGGGCTTCTTCTTCGGTTTTATAATTCCACATGCGGGTTCCGCCAAGGGCCGGTCCCAAGGCCGTATTATGAACGGCGATGATCGCTTTCAATCCAACATTCTTATCATGACAGAATACAACTTGTTCGTGATCTCCATGTTGAGAGATCATTTCGAATGGACCCATAGACAACTCCTTCTGAAAAGACTGATCCCAAAGTGTTGTCAGTTTTGCCGAAAAAGACTAGCCGTTATTCACAGAGTCATGCGGAACTATTTTTTATTGTATTTGTCTTTGATTTGAAGATCCGAAAGGCTCACCGAAATTTTTCGAAATTTTTCAGAAAGCACGGGAAGTACGATCACTTTTTCAGGGGCCTTTAGATTGACGAAAAAACGACTCGGCTGATATTCGAATGTTTGCCCGTTCGAGGTGCATTTAAGACGCATCCAAATCTCCAGCGACTTTTGTTTCGCGTGCAAAACTTGCCGAAAAGAGCTTTCGTTTTCGCAAACAGAATCGGGTTTCTCAACGGCCCCTTTTAATCGCGAACCGAGGGGTCCGGCGAATTGATAGGCTTCATTGATGTCGCCATCGAGCGACATCTTTACGGAAATTTGTGGAACGAAGAATTTGTTTTTAGAATTTTGCGCTTGAACGGGAAGTCCAATGAAGATTGGTAAAAAGAAATGGAAAAAAATGACTAAGGCAAAAAAGGGGCTCATTCGCATGAGCCTTTATTATTGAGCTTCGCTCATCTCTTCGGCAAGTCTTTTTTGTTTTTGCTCTTCAGAGGCTCTGAAATATTTTTTTTCTTTTTTAAACGTTAGAAATGACTTCGTTGTCGGAACGTTGATCGAATTCGTTTCGTTATCGACGATGAAATTATCAACCTTGTCATGCTGGTAAGCCATGCGGGTCGTTTCTAAATCCTGCTTCAAGTTTTGGTGCAATTCGTTTTGGGCCTTTGAGTTCTCGTTGATCAAGCTGTTAAAATCGCCCACTTTAGCGGTGGCGCTGACTGCTATTAAAAACCCGACTGATAATATTAATAACTTTTTCATTTGAATCTCCTACCCATTGTTAAAGCAAGGCCAAGGCCAATGTCCGTACCCGCGATAAACACTACCGTCGTTATCCCCGACCCAGTCCGAGACGGTGTCCAAAGGTTAAACAATAAGTGACATTTCTGATGATCATTCGTAATCTAAAAACCTATGCATCAGCTATTCGTGACCCAGGTTTACCAGAAAAAGTTAGCCTTTCAATTGGAAGACTTAAAACAAGAAATCGACCAAACGATGCGCGCCGATCTTGCGGGGCAACGTTGGTCGAAAAAGAACTACGCAAATGGTTATACCTCTTACGGGTCGTGGGATCAGCTGCACAAAATGTCTTCCACCTTTGAAACTTTGCAAAAAAAAATTGATGTGCATGTCGAATTCTATCTTAAGAAATTAGATTTTGAAATAAAAGCGAAGGCCCTACAAATGAATAACTGCTGGATCAACGTGATGCCCCCGGGCTCGTCGCACACGGCTCATCTTCATCCGCACTCGGTCATCAGCGGTAGTTTTTACGTCGACGTGCCATCGAAGGCCAGCGCCATCAAATTCGAAGATCCCCGCCTTGGTCTATTTATGAATGCGCCCGTACCAAAACTGAAAGCCGCGAAAGAAAACCAAAGATTTTTTTCCATCTTACCGCAGTCCGGTGACCTGATCCTTTTCGAAAGTTGGCTTAAGCACGAGGTCCCTCGGAACACCAGTCGAAAACCCCGAATGAGCATCAGTTTTAACTACGGATGGAAATAAAAAACCTTCATTTTTCATTTAAGACATCAAATAAGCCGATCGGGAAAGACTTTTTATTTCGCGATCTTTCGCTGCGAATTACACCACAAAAGTTAACGGTCTTTTTAGGACCTTCTGGCTGCGGAAAATCAACCCTGCTTCGGATTTTTGCGGGACTACAGAAAGTTGATGCCGATGCTTATTTT
This sequence comes from uncultured Bdellovibrionales bacterium, assembly GCA_964236345.1. Taxonomy (GTDB): domain Bacteria; phylum Bdellovibrionota; class Bdellovibrionia; order Bdellovibrionales; family Bdellovibrionaceae; genus Pseudobdellovibrio. The sequence continues at coordinate 374 of CAXSEH010000026.1, read as the reverse complement.
TATGAAGATTTAAAAGCTTCGTTTGTTTTTCAAGAAGCTAATTTGTTAGAATGGAAAACGGTTGAAGAAAATATTATGTTACCTTTCCTTCTGATGCAGAAAAGTCCATCTTCCTTTTTATTTGATCAGATCGTTAGCCTTTTAAATATTTCGGACTGTTTTTCGAAGTACCCTTCTGAACTTTCAGGGGGTCAGAAGATGCGAGTTTCTATCGCGCGCGCCCTGATCACCGAACCTGAAGTTCTTTTTATGGATGAACCCTTTTCGGCGCTAGATGAACCTACCCGGTTGGGTCTTCAAGACGAAATAAAATCTATCCAGCAAAAATTAAAAATGACGATCCTTTTCGTCACGCATTCATTTTACGAAGCCGT
>CAXSEH010000025.1:0-23178 GCA_964236345.1 uncultured Bdellovibrionales bacterium | reverse complement strand
TCTAACAGCTTGACGTAGAAAAGCCAAAAGTGATATCCCAGATTGTCTATTAAAAAGTAAGGGCAATCATGGAAATTTTATTACAGCTTGGAGCTAATGAAACTGCATTTATCCAGTTTTTGATTTTCATTATCTCTATTTCTTTTTTGACCATTGTTATTTACGGCCCATTTTACAAAGCTTACGACCAAAGAATGAAACTCACTAAAGGCGCCGAAGACGTCGCGAACGAAACCCAAGACGAAGCGAAAAAATTGGAACAAATCTACCAAGTTCGCGCTCGAGAAATTAATGAAAAAATTAAAACTATCTTTGATGCTTCCCGCAAACAAGCATCCGATGCCAGTTCAATTGTGCTAAATCAGACAAAGGAAGCCGTTACGACTTCAAACGAAAAAGCGCGTGCGGATATTGCGAGCCAAAAGCAGAACGCGGAATCACTTGTTAAAAATATCTCAGATGATGTTGCCTCAGAAATTACAAAAAAATTAACGGGAGCCTCGCTTTGAAAAAGATGATCTTCGTAACCATTTTGGCAACGACAACTTTGGCGCTTGCGAACTCTGCAGCCGCAACGCACGACGAAGGGGTCATCCCCTTAAAAGAGATTGGCTTACAGGCACTAAACTTAGGAATTCTGCTGGTGGCATTGTTCTACTTTACAAAAGACTCGATCAAGCAAGCATTTATCAACCGCCGAAAACAATTTGTTGAGCAGTCCGAAAAAACCAAAAGCGCACTTCATAATGCTGAATTAGCGTTATCGGACGTAAAATCAAAAATTAGCCTGTTAGAAGCGGGCGAAAAACAATCATTAGAAAAAGCAACTCAAGAAGCGGCCCTTGTTAAAGCCAATCTGATCAAAGAATCTGAGTCCCAAGCCATTAAGTTAAAAGAAGAATCAAAAATGCTGATCGCGGCCGAATTGGAAAAAGCAAAAAACGAAATCGGCACCCTTATTATGGGTGGAGCGATAGCGGCGACAACCCGAAAGTTATCGGATCAGAAAGCTCAAGTAACAAAAGATTCTGAGGCAGAATTTTTAAGACAAGTGGCGCAGGTAAAAGCATGAGTTCTGAAACAATCATCCAAAAATACTCGAAAGCCCTTTCTGAAATTACGGTTGCGGGGAAGGCCGGAGTTTTGGCTTTTGAAATTGACGCCGTCACGAAAATATTTTCAACCGACGAAGCAAAAGGGTTCTTTAGCAGCCCATTTAATACGACTGAACAAAAGGTGGCCGTGGCTAAGGCCGCGCTTGAAGGCCGATGCATACCAGAAGTATTTAATTACTTCGTCATGTTAGTTGAAAACGATCGCCTTAGTTTAGTGTCGGAAATTAACGAACATTTTCAAACCCTGGCGCGCTCTCAGTCCGGCGAATCACACGGAGTTTTGTACTCAGCGGTTGAACCTACGGAGGCTTTCAAAGCCCAGGTAGAGCTGAAGCTTTCAGAGTCTTTAAAGCGGAAAGTCACCTTAAAGGCTCAGCACGACCCAAGCCTGTTATCGGGGTATAAAGTTACGGTTGATAGCTGGACAATCGATGACTCGGCCCAGTTTCATTTAAATAAATTAAAAGAAGATATTTCCCGTAAAGGCTAACACAAGAGAGGTTAATTCATATGGAAGCGCAAATCAGAGCGGACGAGATCGGCAGAATTCTCAAGGAACAGATTTCTAAATATAATAAGAGCGCGGAAGTGGCCGAAACCGGAAGCGTGCTTTCTGTTGGTGATGGCGTGGCCCGAATTTACGGTCTAGAAAATGTTATGGCCGGAGAACTTGTTGAGTTTCCAAACGGCATTCAAGGCATGGCATTGAATTTAGAGTCGGCGCAAGTCGGCGTGGTTATCTTCGGAGAAGATCGTCAAATTAAAGAAGGCGACCAAGTTAAACGAACTAAAAAAATCGTATCTGTTCCAGTGGGCGAGGCTTTATTAGGTCGCGTTGTTGATGGCTTAGGTCGTCCAATCGACGGCAAAGGCCCGATTAACACTCCTCATTCACGCGTGGTTGAATTAAAGGCCCCCGGAATTGTTTACCGTAAAGGCGTTCACGAACCGATGCAAACCGGCATCAAAGCCATCGATGCGCTTGTACCAATCGGTCGTGGCCAGCGTGAATTAATCATTGGGGATCGCCAGACCGGAAAGTCTGCGATCGCAATCGATACGATCATTAATCAAAAAGGACAAAATGTTCAGTGTTTCTACGTGGCAATCGGGCAAAAACAATCAACGGTATCCGTGATTGTTGAAAAACTTCGCGCGGCCGGCGCTTTAGAATACACGACAGTTATTGCGACGAGCGCGTCTGATCCGGCTCCGATGCAGTTCTTAGCGGCCTACTCTGGTACCGCGATGGCCGAATATTTCCGCGATAGCGGTCGCCACGCCTTGATTATTTATGATGATTTAACGAAGCAAGCGCAAGCTTACCGACAAATGTCTTTGTTATTACGACGCCCTCCTGGTCGCGAGGCTTATCCCGGGGACGTATTCTATCTTCACAGCCGTTTGTTAGAACGATCTGCGAAACTTTCTGATGATAAAGGTGCCGGTTCTTTAACGGCTTTACCAATCATCGAAACTCAAGCGGGAGATATCTCTGCATACATTCCCACAAACGTGATTTCGATCACTGATGGACAGATTTTCTTAGAATCTGATCTGTTTTACAAAGGTGTTCGTCCGGCTATTTCGATTGGTAAATCCGTTTCGCGCGTGGGTGGTTCGGCCCAGATCAAAGCGATGAAGCAAGTTGCGGGACCGATTAAACTTGAATTAGCCCAGTTCCGAGCGCTTGAGGCCTTCGCGGCTTTCGCTTCGGATCTAGATAAAGCGTCTCAACAACAATTATCACGCGGTCGTAAATTAATTGAACTTTTAAAACAAGGTCAGTACCAACCGGTAAAAGTTGAAGAGCAAGTCGCGGCCATTTTCGCGGTTACGAATGCTTACACAGATTCAATTCCAGACACCGACGTAAAACGTTATGAGACCGAAATGATTCAATTCTTGAAGCAAAAATACTCATCGATTTTAAAAACAATCGAAGAGAAAAAACAAGTTAGCGATGATATTAAAAAAGAACTTGTTAATGCCTTAAAAGAATTTGCGGCGATTTTTCAAACTTCTAAATAAGGATGAAGCAGGGCCCTCGGGGGCCTAAGGAATTTATGGCTAATTTAAAAGAAATTCGTATACGAATTGATTCGACGAAGAACACCCAGCAAATCACGAAAGCGATGAAGATGGTGTCCGCGGCGAAGTTGCGTAAAGCGCAACATCAAATTCAGAATATGCGTCCTTACGCGATTACGCTTAAACATGTCATCGCGGATATCGCGGCCACTCAAAAAGTTTCACACCCATTGATGGTAAAAAAACAAAATCCACGAACGGTTCTTTTGGTTGTTTTAACTTCGGACCGTGGACTGTGCGGCGGATTCAACAGCGGAATAACAAAGTTTGCGGATCGCTACATTGCTGAAAACCGTTCACGATATGATAAGATCGATTTTATTTTCGTCGGGAAACGCGGAATCGACTACTTCTCACGCAAAGGCGTGAAGGCTGTCGAAAACTTTACGAAACTAGACAAAGATATCTCGTTCGAATTTGCTCATTTGATTGCGGAAAAATTAATTGCGCAATTTCAAGAGGGGCACTACGACGAAATCCGCCTGATTTACAATGAATTCAAGTCAGCTATTTCTCAAAAAGTGGTTTGTGAAACATTGTTGCCGGTCGAAATTGAAGTGCACCCAACAGAAATAAATTACGCAAAAATTGCTCCAGATATGATATTCGATCCGGCCCCAGAGTTGATCATCGAAGATCTTTTAAAAAAGAACTTCAATCTTCAAGTTTTTCGGGCGATGGCCGAATCGGTTGCTTCAGAACACGGGGCCCGCATGACCGCTATGGAAAACGCGTCGAACAATGCGCGCGACATGATTTCGAAGCTGACTTTAAATTACAACAAAGCACGACAAGAAAAAATCACGACAGAGCTCATTGAAATCGTCAGTGGCGCAGAGTCTTTAAAATAAATTTTTAATAGAGATATAAAGGGTGGTAGAAAATGGCTAACGGTAAAATCAAACAAGTTCTTGGAGCGGTTGTGGACGTTGAATTTGATGGCGGAAACTTGCCCGCTATCAATACGGCCCTACGTGCAACAAACAAAACTATTTCGGACAAAGACTTCAACCTAGTTCTTGAAGTGGCTCAGCATTTAGGTGATGGAATTGTTCGTACCATTTCTATGGATTCGACCGAAGGTTTGGTTCGTGGAACTGAAGTTAAAAATACCGGTAGTATGATTTCGGCTCCGGTTGGCCGTGAAGTTTTAGGTCGAATCATTAACGTCATCGGCGAGCCGATCGACGAAATGGGCGAAGTAAAAACAAAAGAAAGCTGGCCTATTCACCGTGCAGCTCCAAAATTTGAAGACCTTGCAACATCACAAGAAATGTTAATGACCGGCATTAAAGTCGTCGATCTTTTAGCCCCTTATTCTAAAGGTGGAAAAATCGGACTGTTCGGTGGTGCGGGCGTTGGAAAAACCGTTTTGATTCAAGAATTAATTCGTAATATCGCAACCGAACACGGTGGCTTTTCAGTTTTCGCCGGCGTCGGCGAAAGAACGCGTGAAGGTAATGACTTATGGCACGAGATGAAAGATTCAGGCGTACTGGCAAAGACCGCTCTGGTTTTCGGTCAGATGAATGAACCTCCTGGAGCCCGCGCCCGCGTTGCTTTAACGGGCTTAACCATCGCTGAATATTTCCGAGACGTCGAAAAACAAGACGTTCTTTTCTTTGTTGATAATATTTTCCGATTTACTCAGGCCGGCGCCGAAGTATCAGCGTTACTAGGTCGTATCCCTTCTGCCGTTGGTTACCAACCAACGCTTGCGACCGAGATGGGGGTCATGCAAGAGCGCATTACTTCAACGAAGCAAGGATCGATTACTTCGGTTCAAGCAGTTTACGTTCCCGCGGATGATTACACGGATCCAGCTCCGGCTACGACTTTTGCTCACTTAGATGCGACGACAAACTTAGATCGTGATATCGCGGCGATGGGAATCTTTCCTGCCGTTCATCCACTGACATCAACTTCGCGAATTTTAGACCCACAAGTTGTGGGCGAAGAGCATTACAAAACGGCGCGTGATGTTCAGATTCTTTTACAACGTTACAAAGAGTTGCAAGATATCATCGCGATCTTAGGTATGGACGAGCTTTCTGAAGAAGATAAATTGGTCGTGGCTCGTTCACGTAAAGTTCAGCGATTTTTATCGCAGCCATTTTTCGTGGCGGAACAGTTTACCGGTTTAACGGGCGCTTACGTCGATATTAAAGACACCATCAAAGGTTTCCGCGAAATTTTATCAGGTAAGCATGATGCTCTTCCAGAGCAGGCGTTTTACCTTGTCGGAACAATTGAAGAAGCCGTAGCTAAAGCGAAGAAATTGCAGGCCTAAATGTTTAAATTGAATGTTTTGACTCCAGAAAGAAAAGCCGTCTTTGACCAGGAAATTACCGAAGTCACGGTCCCCGCTTATTCTGGGGAAATGACCATTTTGCCTGGACACGCGCCCTTAATCACGACCCTCGGTACCGGCATTTTAAGGTACAAAATAAAAGGCGTCGACAAAACCTTTCGCGCCGTTTTAAGTTGGGGTTACTGCGAAGTAATGCCTGGCGAAGTGAATGTTTTAGCTGAGTTTATGCAAACTCCTGAAGAAGTTGTCGTTGAAAAAGCTGAAGCTAGTCTTCAACAGGCCGAGAAAAGATTAGTCACGGAAGTATTAGATGACGCTTCTTTCGAACACGAAATGAATGAAGTAGCAAAGGCACGAGCTTCGATGAATTTGCTTAAGCACTAGTTAGGTGACTAGCCCGGCAATCTCTGCCGGGGGGCATAGATCCAGTTGTAGTTAAAACCAGACTAAAGCTAGATTCCCTGTAAATAAAAAGAAGTCATACTAAAAGGATGAAGAAGTTCATCCTTTTTTCTTTTTTATCTATTTTTCTATCTAGTTCATTTGTTTGTTTTGCTTACGCGCAAGATGGTAGCGATGAATTTGCCGATCCTTCATTAGAATTAACGCCGACGCCGCAAACTTATCCCACGCTAGAATCCAGCACACCGGGTACTAGCGTTTCTCCGAGCGATGATATGTCTTTTTCAACTCCACAAGAAGTACCGGCAGCCTCATCGGCCATGGCGGATTTTAACGAATCGCAAGAACCCCAGTCGGGCGATGTCGTACTGGAAATGCAAAACGATTTTCAGAAAAGCTACAAAGAGCGACGAGGGCGCCACGGAATCTTATTTTCGCTGAATTATGAAAAATTTTATCCGACCGATTACTATTCACAATATCACGACATGAAAATCGAAAAATTTCTTGGTACCGACAGCATCGATTTAGTCGGTGGAGAGTTGGGGTATAAATTTAATTTCCAATTAGGCTCGGTGGCCCTTTTAGGAAACTACGCTCAAGGTTCCAAAAAGGGGTTGGTAGAATCTACGACCAATGAAAGAGAATTATCTATTTCGCGTTATGGTGCTTCCTTAAATCTAGCACTAGATAATTTCATGCAAGAGCCATGGGTCGTGCCTTATGGCCAAGTTGGAATTCATCAATTTCAAGTTCTAGAAGACGACGCTTCAAAATTTAATGCGGACGGTACCCCAGACAGCAGATCCAAGACCACTCAATTTGCGTTGAACTACCGATTAGGACTATTGTTTCAATTAAATTGGATTGAAAAGTCCATTGACCCGAGCACTCAAATCGATGGCTTGCGTTCATCTGGTCTGCAAAATACTTTCATCGATGTTTATATGATAAGCCACTTGGCGTCTTCAGAGACATACAGCCCCGAGGACCCGGATAAGACCGAAGGCGACCCAGATCTGGCTTCTGAACTTGAACTGGGAGTTGGCCTTAAGTTGGAATTTTAGTTAGGCGCAACTTTGCCGTGCTCTGAACGGTCGACGTTATATTTTTCGCCAGTCAAAATGGCTTTCGTATATCCAAAGAGCTTAACCAATTTTGAGGCCGAATCCCAATACTCAGCCGTGTGAATCTTAATCGAAATTAAAGTTAAGTTTGGATCTTTTAGTCCATCGGGAAACCAAGCAAGCAAAGCATCACTCCACAATTCTTTCTTTTTCGCCATATCATCGACAATTTCGCCTTGTCCGCAGATGCTTAAAAACGAACTATCGCTAGGATCCGCAAAAGAGACGTGAACGTGATGATTTTTTTCGATATCGACAACCTTACCCGAATTATTAGCCGAGAAAAACCATAGGGTAGCGTTTTCGGAGTCGAATTTTTGTGAGTACATCGGCCGACTGTGTAACTCGGTTTCCTGTGAAATCGTCGTTAACATTCCAATTTTAATTTTTTCTAATATTTTTTCAAGTTTCTGAAAATCTTGCGAGGTTCTGTCTACTGTTTCCATAAAATCTCCTTGGGTTGTTAAAGGGTAGTTGCAATCAGAAGACCGTTGGAAACTGGTGTACGGAGCGATTCATAAGATGTAATTATGAAATTTGCCCCAATCAGGGGTTATTCGGTCAAAAAACCCTTCATATTTTTTACAAAAACCAGTGTCAAACACTTCGTCAAAAACCACTGTAGATCAAGCTGGTTTGAGTATATCGATGGCGCTAAAAATGCTTTACCCGGAGACAGAGGCGGTAACTTGAAAATCTGGGTCCTTATTTTTTTCTTCGCAAATACTAGTATTGCAAAAGAATTAATTTCTATCACGGCTGTCGGAGACATCATGATAGGTACGTCGTTCCCCGCCGACGCGCTTCCAGAGCGTAACGGAAACGGTTTATTTCTTCCGGCCGATCAATGGATTCAGGCTTCAGATATTCGCTTCGGAAACTTCGAGGGAACTTTCTTTGATGGCCCGCCACAAAGTGACGGCAAAGCTACGGGTCCCAACCGTTGGCTTTTCAGAACTCCTACCGACATGGTTGAAGTGCTTCGCGAGGCTTCGTTTAATGTCGTTAGTTTAGCAAATAATCACGTCAAAGATTTCGGTCAGGCCGGCATAAAATCAACCAAAGATACTTTGCAAAACGCCGGCATTCAGTTTTCAAGTAAGGCGGGCGAAGTCGCGATGTTTAATATCGAAGAGACATCAGTAGCACTGATCGCTGCGGATTTTTACAAAGCGCCGCGTAGTATTGTTGAGCCCGCGACGACTTACGTTGAAATTCAAAAGTTAAAAGCCGCAGGTCATCTTGTGGTCGTTTCCGTACACGCCGGCGCCGAGGGATCGGGCGCCGAAATAATCGAACCAGGAAACGAAATTTTCTTAGGAGAAAATCGCGGAGACTCGATCGGTTTCGCCCACATGGCCGTCGATTACGGCGCCGACGTTATTATCATGCACGGTCCCCATGTTCCTCGAGGAATGGAAATCTACAAAGATCGATTAATCGCGTATAGTCTTGGAAATTTTATGACCGGTCGAGGAATCGCGCTTGATGGTAATTCAAAACTAGCGCCGCTATTGCGAATTCAGATGAATAAAACCGGTGCCTTTCGGCATGGACAAATTGTTTCGTTCATTCAGAAACGCGATCCTCAGCGGATCGATTTAGACTTACGGCATTCGGCATTTCAGTTGATGCAAAAATTGTCTAACGAACAATTTCCGAATTCACAGCTTTCGTTTCAGGCTGACGGAACTTTCGGGTTTTAAATGAGTCCCAACAAATAATTTAGCTCTTCGTACACGGCGGACCAGGTAATTGTGTTCATCCTAATATTCAGTCGCTGGTCCGGCGTGATTGAATACTTTTTGTTTTCGCGCATTGCGAGCTTGATGGCCGTTTCGGGTTTGAGTTTAGTTCGCTCGGTAAAAATAAGTGAAATATTTTTTGCGCCCGCGCTGATATCTCGCACTCCAAGGTCTTTACATTGTTTTCGAATCAGCATAAGGCCCATTAAATTAATAACCGGCTCAGGAATTTCGCCGAATTGATCTTTTAACTCGTCTTCGATTCGATCTAGGTCTTCTTGGGATGTAATATCGGCGAGGGCTTTGTAATAACTCAATCGGATTCGTATATCCGCGATGTACTTGTCTGGAATCAAAGCCGGCACGCGCAAATTAATTTCTGGATCCAGCTCGCGATCGGTTAAGGGTTCCCCTTTTGCTTCGGCCAAAGCTTCGTTTAATAAATCCATGTAAAGTTCGTAGCCGACCGAGTTTACATGCCCCGACTGATCGTCACCTAAGATATTTCCTGCGCCGCGAAGCTCAAGATCATATTGAGCGATGCGGATACCCGAACCCAGCGCCGAATTGTCTTGGATGATTTTTAAACGCTCTTGCGCGTCTTTTTCGATTTTTTTATCTTTAGGTAAAAGCAGATAGCAAAAAGCCCGCGCTTTACTACGCCCCACTCGGCCCCGCAATTGATACAACTGCGACAGCCCGAACATTTGGGCTTGATCGATGAACATCGTATTCGCGCGCGGAACATCCATTCCAGATTCGACGATGGCCGTGCAAATCAAGACATCAATTTCATGATTAAAAAATGAAAGCATGGCTTGTTCTAAATCTTCTTCATTCATCTGTCCGTGCGCCACCTTCATTCGTGCGTCCGGTAGAATTTGTCGTAATTCGTCGGCGATTCCGTAAATACTTTGTACCCGGTTATGAATAAAATAAACTTGCCCGCCGCGCGCGATTTCTGAATGGATGCCTTTGCGAATAAGCTCGGTATCGAATTTCGAAATAAAAGTTCTGGTTGGAAGACGATCCACCGGGGCGGTATTGATGATGGATAGATCGCGCATACCGGTAAAGCTCATATTTAAAGTTCGCGGAATTGGCGTTGCCGATAATGTTAAAGTGTCGACTTCGGTTTTAAATTTTTTAATTTTTTCTTTGTGGGTGACGCCGAACTTTTGCTCTTCATCAATAATCAGTAAACCCAAATCTTTAAAAACGACGTCTTTGCTTAACAAACGATGCGTGCCGATCAATATGTCTACTTTGCCATCTTTCAGCTCGGCCAATGTTTTTTTCTGATCTGCCGGCGAGACGAAGCGGTTTAAAGATTTGATATTCAAATTCCAACCTTCGAAACGCCTTTTAAATGTTTCTAAATGTTGGAACGTAAGCACCGTTGTCGGCGCTAAAACCGCAACTTGTGATTTGGCCTGCACGGCTTGAAACGCCGCACGCATAGAGACTTCAGTTTTACCAAAACCCACATCCCCACACACTAAGCGATCCATTGGCTTGTCACTGTGGAAATCTTTCTGGATATCATTGATTGCTTTTAATTGATCGTCGGTTTCGTCGAATGGAAAAGCCCTTTCGAATTGGCCGTAAGCTATTTCATCAAGAGGCACTGGCGGGCGAGTAATTTCGTTTCTTTTTGCGTAAAGTTGTAAAAGCTCCGACGCGATGTCGCGTAAATGCGACTTTACTTTGATCTTCGTTTTTTCCCAACCGGTTCCGCCCAGTTTGTCTAACAAACTTGTTTGTCCGGCACCAGAAAATTTCTGAAGTTGGCCCACCCGATACACCGGTAGATAAAGTTTATCTTTATCCTTGTAAGCGACCTGGATAAATTCTGACTCGACGCCTCCGATGTTCATAATCTTTAGGCCTTCATACACCCCAATGCCATGTTTGATGTGCACGACAAGGTCATTCGGCTTAAGATCGCCAAACGCTAAACTTTTTGCCTTGGCCGAAAACTGTTCATAGGCATTTTGCGAACTAGCCCGCTGCTTTCGCCCGAAGAAATCGTCAACACGAAGAAAGATAACTTTTTCTTCTTGTAACGAAACCGTTTCATTAAGCACTCGCGGGATAATTGTAAGCTGATTTTTATGTTCAAGCCAACTTTCCCACAAGTACTCATCCGCATGCGCTACCAGGTAAGGAAGCTCCATTTTCTGCAAAATCAGTTTCAAGCGATCAATTTGTGTCTGATTCTTAATGGAAATAAAGATTTTATAATCTGTATCAAGCCAAGATTTTATTTTCGGAAGCGCGGCCGAAATCCAGGCGTCCGAACCCGGGGTCAAATTCTGGGCCAGAAGTGAAAACTCAGTCAAAGGATTTGCGGCGTAATCAATTCGTTCTTCATCTGGACAGGCATTTTCTAAAAATGTTAGTCTGGAAAACTGAAATACCGTCGACTCATCTGGCCACTTTATTTCTTCGTATGGAGATATTATTTTATTTACGGGTGGATGAAACACGTGCGTTGTTTCGCTTCGGTAGTCTGAACTTAGTTCTTGGTAATACTCATCGGCTGCCCGCGAAACCTCGCTTGGATCAATTAAAAAAAGATTTAATCCAGAACTGAAGTGGTCAAGAACGTTGTTTAATTTAGAATAACAATGCGGAAGAAGAAACTCCGCTCCTGGAAAATAATTTTTTAACGAGATGCTTCGTACGACTTCTTCGATTTCCGCGTACGGAACTTTTCGGTCTTTCAATTCGGTCCGAAAATTTTTGATGATAAATTCGATGTTCTCGTCGGTAAATTCTACTTCGAGAGTTGGTACCAGGTTAATTGCAGAAACTTCGATCAGGCTTCGTTGATCAGCCAAAGAAAAAGTTCGAAGGGATTCAATTTGATCTCCAAAAAGCTCTAGACGAATCGGAAAATCTTCGGCCGGTGAAAACAGATCGACGATCCCACCCCGTAAACTGTACTGCCCAACATCTTCGACTAATGGCGCGGACTGATAGCCTAGTGAATTTAAGAACTCGGGTAAGTTAGAAGGCAGTTCGTCTCCCTGTTTAAGCAAGTGACACCTTTTTGAAAAATTAAAATAGGGAACTGACATCTGCATTAGTGCCGAGACCGGCGCGATAAAAACGTCCGTTTTTTGAGCGCGCGATGCCCAGTAAAGAAATCGGGTGCGCGAGCGACTGACTTGTGGCGAAGGAAACAGTCCCGAGTAAGGGGAAACATCAAAGTTCTGTAGAATATGACAGCGAAATTGGTTTGTAAAATAGCTTAAAGATTGTTCTAACTCATTCGCCGCCTGTAAACTGGAAACAACTATTACCTTGGGTAAGCTATTAATTTCTTTAGACAAAGTTTGAGACAAAAAATAAGAAACCCCCGCCAACGAAGAAGTGCCGAGGATATTGAAAAGATTTTTGTGCTTTGAGTATCCAAATGTAATTAGATCTTCAAGTCGCGTATTTATATTTTGCAGTTTCATAAAAGGAATTCGGCGATATTGCTTTAAATATAGATCAACGTCACTGAAAAACAGAACCTAGCCTTTGTTAGCACAAGCGGGTCTAAAGCTTTATTTTTATTTGGTTTTTCGGCGCGAGCTTTGTATAACTAAGGCATTGAAAATTAACTTAAGCATTGCAACAAGGAGTCTTCATGCCACTAGGTGGAGTCATTTTCATCACGCTGTTCATCGCAGCATTCGGAACAATACTAATCTTTCTAGCGCGATGGACGGGCGGAATGGCGAAAAAGACAAGCCAATCTAAATTCGAAATATACGAGTGCGGTATTCCGGCTGAAGAAAAAAAAGACACGAAAATTTCTGTTAAGTTTTACCTTACGGCAATTCTTTTCATACTATTCGATATCGAAATTATCTTTATGTACCCGTGGGCCGTGAATTTCAAACAGTTCTTAGCTTCGGGTGTTGGACTTTTTGTTTTCTCGTCTATGGCGGTTTTCTTGGCCATTTTTATATTTGGCCTTTGGTGGGAAATTAAATCTAAAGCTTTGGAGTGGGACTAATCATGACATCCATGGGAACAACAACCTTTGAAATAACGGTTAATTTAATTAAGACCGTTTTAGTTTTTTTACTAATGGTTCAAGCCGTGCCTATTCTTGTGTGGCTCGAGCGTCGTGGCTCGGCCTTCATTCAAAACCGGTTCGGCCCTAATCGTGTCGGACCATTGGGTTTGATGCAGCTGTTGGCTGATGCGGTAAAATTTTTGACGAAGGAAGATTTTGCTCCCGAAAAGGGAAATCGCTTTATGTTTTACGCGGCTCCAGTATTTGCCCTGATCCCCGCAGCCATTGCCTACATGGCAATCCCAATGTCGACCCCTTTAAAAATTGGTGACTCTACATTTTTGATTCAGGGTTATGAAATTAATGTGGGCATCGTTTTTATTTTGGGAATTTCGTCATTAGCAGCTTACACCATCTTAATGGCGGGCTGGGGATCGGGAAGTAAGTATTCGCTGATGGGGGCCCTTCGTGCATCGGCGCAAATTATTTCTTATGAATTAGCTTTAGGACTTTCCATTGTGGGCGTTATTTTATTGTACGGCACCTTTAATTTAACCGAAATGATTCACGCTCAGCAGGGGATTTTAAATTTTCAAGCTTTTGGTTACACCGTGTCCGCGTCGTGGCTTCCAAACTGGGGAATATTTTATCAGCCCCTTGGCATGATCATATTTTTTGCCGCCACTTTTGCAGAGTCAAATCGTTTACCTTTTGACTTGGCCGAAGGTGAAGCCGAGTTAGTTGCCGGATTTCACACCGAGTATGGTGGCTTCAAAATGTTGATGTTCTTCATCGGTGAGTACGGTCACATGATGATCGCGTCGGGCCTAATGGTTACTTTTTTCTTTGGCGGCTACAGTATCTGGAACGTGACGCCTGCTGAAGTTTATCAATGGGGAATGAACATTTTTGGAAACGAAACGGCCGCTAACATATTCAATACCGTTCTTCACTTTCTTTGTTACAACATTAAGTTCGCGTTCTTTTTGTGGATATTTATTCACGTGCGGTGGACTTTGCCGCGATTTCGCTACGATCAGCTGATGGATTTAGGATGGAAGACGATGCTTCCATGGGCCCTCGGCAATGCCATGGTAACGGCCACAATTATTTTTGTAACAACGTACTATAAGTTTTAATCCCGAAGTCAGGAGTAAAAATGACGGCAGACGCTTTTCTATTTTGGTTTTTAGCTTTCGCGACGGTGGTTAGCGCCCTGTCCGTTGTGTTGATGACCAATCCGATTTTTTCAGCCCTTTCGCTTGCGATGACAATGGTCAGCGTGGCGGGAATTTTTGTTACGTTAAATGCCTACTTTATTGCGGGCGTGCAACTGATCGTTTACGCGGGCGCCGTGATGGTTTTATTCGTCATGGTTCTGATGTTATTCGACTTAAAACACGAGCTACAGGCGTTCACGCGGGGGCGCGCGACGGGCGCATTAAAAATCGCGTCGGTTGGAATTTTATCAGGCCTCATTGTAGGTGCCGTCACGATGGGTTTAACTTTAGCCGAAAGATCCCCGGAAGCGGAAATGGCTTCTGCGAAAAACAGTGTAGATACCGTACGTACATTATCTGAAACCCTATTTCTTAAAAACATATTTGGCTTCGAAGCCTTGGGCGTCCTTTTACTGGTTATCGCCGTTGGGACCGTGGCTTTATCACGAAGTAAAGGTGGAACTCATGCAAGAGATTAACATCATCACCAACGTTGGACCGGAACATTACTTAGTCTTATCCGCTATTTTGTTTTCTATTGGAATGGCGGGGGTCTTGTTACGGCGAAATTTGATCGTGTTATTGATGTCGATCGAGTTGATGCTCAATGCGGTCAACATTAGCTTCGTTACTTTTTCAAATCATTCCGGCAATACTCAAGGGCAAATCATGGTTTTTTTCGTGATGACAATTGCGGCGGCCGAAGCGGCAGTTGGTTTAGCCCTAGCGGTTTCCATTTTCAAACGTTTTAAAGAAGTTAATATTCGTTTCTTCGAGCATCTGAAGGGATAATCAATGAGTCATGAAGTCTTAATCGCCATCCTTTTATTAAGCCCCGTCGTTGGATTTTTGTTAAATGGGGTTCGCTTCAGAAGCACGAATTATGTTTTAGCAGGAACGATAGCAACTTTAGCGGTCGCCATTTCATTCGTATGTTCATTGATTTTGTTTTTGGACCTTGTCGGGCTGCCACCTGAAAGTCGGCGACTTGTTGCGAACTATTTTGAATGGATCGCGGTTGATAAATTCAAAATCAATGCAGGTTTCGTTGTCGATCAAATCAGTTCGATCATGATTTTGATTATCACGGGCGTGGGCTCTTTAATTCATTTGTTCTCGATCGGTTACATGCACCACGATAAGGGCGTTACAAAATATTTCGCCTATTTGAATTTGTTCATTTTTAATATGTTAATTTTAGTTTTGGGCGATTCTTTACTAACCATGTTTGTGGGTTGGGAAGGCGTCGGTCTTTGCTCTTACCTACTGATCGGGTTTTGGTTTAATGATTCAGCTAAGGCCGCAGCGGGAATGAAGGCCTTTATCACCAACCGAATCGGTGATGCGGGATTTTTAATCGGGATGTTTATTTTATTCACGACTTTCGGGACGCTAAATATTCACGAATTAAATGCCTTAGCGCCAACGGTGCTTGAAGCAAGCTGGTTGGGTGCGGTTACTTTGGGTACTTTGATGTTATTCGTAGGCGCAACCGGTAAGTCAGCGCAAATCCCACTTTACGTTTGGTTGCCTGACGCGATGGCGGGTCCTACCCCGGTTTCGGCTTTAATCCACGCGGCGACGATGGTTACTGCTGGCGTGTACATGATCGTTCGATTGAACCCTATGTTTGTCGCGGCCCCGAATACGATGATGGTTATTGCCGTCATCGGCGCGGCCACGGCGGTTCTTGCGGCGACAATCGGTCTAACTCAAAACGACATCAAAAAAGTTTTGGCCTATTCAACCGTATCTCAACTTGGTTACATGTTTTTAGCGGTGGGTGTTGGCGCTTTTGGCGCGGGAATGTTTCACCTGATGACTCACGCATTTTTCAAAGCCTTGATGTTCTTAGGATCTGGTTCAGTCATTCACGCAATGCACGAGGAACAAGATATTCGAAAAATGGGCGGTCTTCGTAAGTATCTTCCGATTACGCACGCGACCTTCTTTTTAGGATGGCTTGCGATTATCGGAATGCCGCCGTTTGCGGGTTTCTTCTCGAAAGACGAAATTTTGTGGAACGCTTTTTCGTCTCCGGCTGGACATCCTTTACTGTGGCTTGCGGGAGTTATCGGTGCCGCCTTGACCGCTTTTTACATGACCCGGTTAATGGCCCTTACCTTTTGGGGAAAATCTCGCGTCGATAAAAAAGTTCATCCTCACGAAAGCCCACTTTTAATGACGATTCCACTGATGGTTTTAGCGGTCCTGTCGGTGATCGGCGGCTGGGTGGGAATACCCCACGTGATTTCCGAATACATCGGGCACGTACCAAATCTTTGGGAGCATTGGTTGTCGCCGCTGATTCGCGAATTACCCCAAGCGGAAGGCGCTGTGCATGAATCACAAGAAGCGCTTGAGTTTGGATTGATGGCAATTTCGGTTGGCGTCGCCGCACTGTCAGCCTTAGCGGCTTATGTCATGTACACCAAAAAAGAAGGATCATCAGAAAAGGTCGCGAAAACATTTGGTCCGGTTTACAACTTGGTTAATAACAAATACTTCGTTGATGAAATGTACTTTGCCGGAATCATTAATCCTATTATTTCTGGAAGCAAAAACCTTTGGCTATATATTGATGTCAATTTAATTGATAAAGCGACTTACAAGATTACCGATCTAGTGCGGGGTGGGGGAACTTTCGTTCGCTCGCTTCAAAATGGAAACATGCAACAATACGCCATGTACTTCGGCCTCGGGGTCGTCATCGCGCTATCTTTCGTTTTGATGAGGTCAGTATGATTTTAACGGGAATTATTTTTCTACCTCTGGTTTTTGCAATCGTAATTGCGCTTTGGCCCCAAAAGGATTCGGTCCGCCACCTTGCACTGGGATTTTCATTGATCGAATTTGTTTTGTCGTTGGGAATGCTGCAAAGATTTGATTCTGGAACTGCGGCCCTACAGCTAGTAGAGAGAACTCCTTGGATTGAAAGATTTGGGATTTCGTATTTTCTAGGTGTTGATGGAATTTCGGTTATGCTGGTGATGTTAACGACCTTTTTAGTGCCCATCATTATTTTAGCCTCTTGGAAATCAATCGACCAAAAGATCAAAGGCTTTCATTCCGCTTTATTTTTATTACAAATGGCGATGTTAGGTTCATTCCTTGCGATGGACGCGGTTTTATTCTACGTATTTTGGGAATTATCGCTGGTTCCAATGTATTTTATCGTGGGCATTTGGGGCGGCTCGCGCCGCATCTACGCAACCATTAAGTTTTTTATTTATACGATGGCCGGTTCGATGTTGATGCTGTTAGCGATTATCTTCTTAATGCGTTTAACTCCAGAAGTAACTGGGGGCGCGATGAGCGCAAGCATCCTGGATTTCTATAAGATCACGATTCCATTTGTTAGCGGCGAATTCTTAACTCCGCAGACGCTTTTGTTTTTTGCTTTCGCATTGGCTTTTGCCATAAAGGTGCCGGTGTTTCCGCTGCATACTTGGTTGCCCGACGCCCACGTTGAGGCGCCGACGCCGGGTTCCGTTATTCTGGCAGGGGTGATGCTAAAAATGGGAACTTATTGTTTTTTACGATGGGTCATTCCATTATTTCCGGATGCCTCCGAGCATTACGCATGGATTTTTATTGCGGTGGGCGTGATCGGAATTATTTATGGGGCCCTGGTTGCCATGGTTCAACCGGACGTAAAAAAACTGGTCGCTTATTCTTCAGTCTCACACATGGGGTATATTTTAATCGGAATGTTCGCGATGAATGCCTATGGCGTAAACGGCGCGCTTTACCAAATGTTGAATCACGGTATTTCGACCGGTGCGCTTTTCCTACTGATCGGGATGATCTACGAAAGAACGCATTCACGAGAAATTTCAAAATACGGCGGTTTAGCTAGCGCCCTTCCTTTGTTCACGATCGCTTTCGTCATCGTTACGATGTCATCGATTGCGGTGCCTTTAACGAATGGCTTCATTGGTGAATTTTTAATTCTACTAGGTGCTTATCAGTATTCTCCGGTCGTTGCGATTTTTTCGGTGACCGGGGTGGTGCTGGGCGCGGCCTATATGTTGTGGATGGTAAAGCGAGTTTTCTTCGGCCCTAAGGGTGAAATCGTTACCGAATCAGAACACAACAAAGAACACGCATTACACGATTTAAGTTTTCGCGAAATGGCCGTCCTTATTCCGATGATTATAATGATCTTTTGGATGGGAATTTTTCCTAACCACTTCATGGACTTTTCAAAAGTCAGCGTGGCGAATTTAATTAACAATAAAAAGAATTACACGATTCCTTTAAACGCGAATCAGGCGGCAACGCCGGGCAAACAGATCACCGCCAAAGTTGAGGAGAAATAATGAACTCAAGTGCAGCTCTTTCAGCCGTTAGCGTCGGGCTTTCAGATATTCTTCTTATCTCGCCGATGATCGTTTTATTTCTATTTAGTTTACTACCCATTACGATTAAAGTTTTACGCGGCAACGTTGAACAAAGCCCGACCGCTACGATTACCGAAGCGTTAATTGGTTTGGCCTTAGCGGCAGGCCTATTAATTATCTTTGCCGGAGCGGGCGGTGCGCAATCCACCGTGCCAGCGGCATTCAATGGACAGCTTGTTTTTGACGGATTAACTCGGTGGATGGGTTTAATCGCAATCCTAGCGGCCAGTGGGGCCATGATTTTAATGTACGAAAATCCGTCGACGCGGGGAAATCAATTTTCCGAACTGATTTTTTTGGCGATGAACTCAGTCGTCGGCATGCTGATTATGGTATCAGCCGTTGATTTGATTACGATATTCATCGGCCTTGAATTAATGTCGTTAGCTTTGTATCTGATGATCGCGATGTCTCACGAACAAAAAGTTTCAAAGGAAGCTGCGATTAAATACTTCGTTTTAGGTTCGGTTGCCTCGGCGCTTTTCCTTTACGGAATATCGTTTGTTTACGGAAGTGCGGGTACGGTTAATATTTTGGATTTAATGGAAACTTCAGCCGTTTTAATTAAAACCAACAAGTTATTCATGTTTGGCGCCGCGTTCGTTATTTTTGGATTCTGTTTTAAAGTCTCGATTGCGCCTTTTCATGCGTGGACCCCCGACGTTTACCAAGGTTCACCAACTCCGATCACGGCTTTTATGGCGACGGCAGTGAAGACGGTTTCATTTGCCGCGTTCTTACGATTTATGGCTGCTAAACCCCTAGTAGGTTCAGAAAACTTATTCATGGTTATGCAATGGTTTGCGGTCATCACGATGACGTTAGGAAACGTTGCCGCTTTAGTTCAAACAAACTTTAAACGGACTTTAGCCTATTCTTCGATTTCAAATTCGGGTTACGTTTTAGTGGGTGCAATTG
The DNA here is from genome assembly GCA_964236345.1 of uncultured Bdellovibrionales bacterium. GTDB lineage: Bacteria > Bdellovibrionota > Bdellovibrionia > Bdellovibrionales > Bdellovibrionaceae > Pseudobdellovibrio. The sequence continues at coordinate 3,831 of CAXSEH010000025.1, read as the reverse complement.
CGGCCGGAGTAAGCCAAGGTTCCGCGTTCGGCGCGGCCAGCATCGTATTTTACTTATTAGCTTATTCGATTATGACTTTTGGAGCCTTCGCGGTTGTTAGTTTGATTGAAAGAAATGAAAATTCCGTCGTCCAAACCGAAGACCTGGCGGGCTTCGCAAAAAATCAACCGATCTTGGCGCTGTGCTTAACGATCTTCATGTTATCGTTAGCGGGCATTCCGCCGTTAATGGGATTTTTCGGTAAGTTTTATATTTTTAGCACCGCCGTTAGCGAAGGCTTATTATGGTTAGCTTTATGGGGCGTCTTGAATTCGGTCATAAGCGTATACTATTACTTAAGACCCGTCGTAATCATGTACATGCGTGATGGTGATTGCGACGTGTCCGAAGAAACCCATTTCGGAACGACGGTTACGATCGTTGTCGCCGCCCTTTTGATTTTAGTTCTTGGTTTAGCGAGTGGTCCCCTTTTCGACATGATTGAAAAAGGCCTGGGTTAAAAAGTTAGGGCTACAGGTGTTCTCGTAAAACTTGTAGCCCGGATCTAAATCCAATCCGTAAGATTCTTTCTAAAATTTCTGAATTCAGTGAAAAATGATCCGCGAAAAACATTTCGTAATCTTGCGGGCGCGGCGAAATGTAGATGTAATCAACCTCTGGACTAAAAGCTAGCTTGTCTTTAACCACTTTTAAAAGTTTATTTTTAATTTCTACTGATAGATTGAGTTCTTCACAGGCTTTTTTCATGGCCACGTAGGTATCTTTTTTTTGGTTCTGAAATTGGATGTGCTTAGCCACCTTTTGCTCAAGCATCTGGTATAACGCCTGATTGATAATGGCGGGCATCCCAAATTTGTGCAGACTACCCATTTCGCTCGAATAATGGTAAGGCTGCATCGAATAAGATGCGATGATCAAATCGGCTCCGTGATCAGCCGCCACGTGGGTACTCAAAGTGTCGCGGATCTCTCCATCGTAATGGTAAATCTCTTTACCGTCAGGTTTCATAATGGGGTAAGGAGCAAACACCGGAGGAAGCGAGGTCGAGGCCGCAACCGCTTCGGAAATCTTCGAATAGCCAATATATTTTATAGTAGGCGTCTTCGTGCTTTCTAAAAAGGGTCCGAAAATGCTTTTGCGCGAATGGTTAAGCTGGGTAGCTATGATGTAAAGCTCGACCCCTAATCGCGAAAACTCGTTCTCATCTAAAATATATTTCCTTAAGTACCGTTCAATACCCTTTGCATTGAATAGTCCGTTTAATTTGAAACCCTTTTTTAGAAAAAGTTCTAGACCCCCGGTTAACAAAGATTTTTCTAGTAAAGATTCGGGTAGCCAACTTAGCATACGCCGTGAATTCAAATTAAAAATGTGTCGGTAACCCACGGGCTTCACGTGTTCTTCAGGTGGAATATTATAAAACGGTGAACTGCCTACTCCAACTTGAAAAGCCGTGACCAATGATTCGAGGGATTTTCCCGAAGCCAACACCGCGGCAACGAAAGCGCCAGCGCTTGAACCTACGTACAATTTTATAACGTGCTTTTGATTATCCGTTTCGTTGCTCGGTTTTTCCGGAAATTTCTGGCGGACCCATTCTTTAGAACCCCCGGCAAAGATAAAACCTTTCTCTTTTAAAGCTAGGCATACACCAATATGATAAGCCGCGGCTTTGATTCCGCCTCCACTTAAGACCAGTGCTATCTTCTTTTTCTTATGAATATTCATGGGATAGCCCTATTTAACACTGTAAATATCTGGGTAAGCAAGACTTAAGACTATTTTGAATACGACGTTTGACAAGGCATTTCGGCCTGGCTAGGCTTGAATAGTCGAGGAGAAATATGTCGTCAACGAACAGTTGGTTACCTTTAGCTGAGTACTCAATGAAACACCAAGTGAGTATCTCAACTCTTCGCCGCCGCATTAAAGCAGAGGATATCCAATTCCGCTTAAATGATGGCAAGTATTTCATCCTGGAAGATGAAGTTACGAATCAGGATATCGCCGATGAACATCGCCCCTCCCTAAGTCGTGATGCTCAGCCTAAGTCGGCGCATAACCTGATTTTAAATGAAGCGATAGCCAGTGTGGCCGCTCATCCGATTATGAAGAATAGTCACGCAAGTTTTGCATCTCCGCCGACCGCGAATCAAAATGAAGGCGGGGAATCTGTAATAACCGCCGCGAATCGTTTATTAAGCGATTTGAAAAAAGCTTACACTCAGGTTCTTCACGAAAAAGAAAATCAAATTCAATCTTTGAAACAAGAACTCGCCGACGTGAATACTCTGGTTAAAGTTCTTGAATTCGAAAACGAAAAATTACGAAATTATAATCGGTAATTGTGTCTGTCTGAACGTCTCAAAATGAGACGCCACATTACGAGACCATGGACCCGTTTCTGCAATACCTTTGTTATCAGGGTAAAACGGAAACGAGAACAAATATGTTTAAGACTATAACAAGCCTATTAACTTTAACCTTCGCGGTAACGTTAAGCGCGCAAACTGTAAAGCCCATTTACGTCGTTCATGTAAGTTTGGGAAATAACCAGCTTGCCCAAAACGTCGTGGAAGAACTAATAAGGCCGAACCCGGCTTTTCAAAATAGACCCGTGGTTGTATTAAGACCTGATGTCGATGTCCAAGAAAATCCGTTCGCCGTTAGTAAATGGGGTCGCCAAACCGGTCTAACCCGGCCCGGAAATGAAATCAAAAATGAAAATACCCCGTTGATGACAGAAAAGATGATTCAATGGTTTGAAGATTTAGAAAATAAAAATATTCATCCAGAAGTATTCATCGTCAATGGCCACCATCTTGTCAGTATGGGTTTCGAAAGCGACAATACTTGGGAAACAAAAGCAAAAAGCCAATTTGGAGAGACCATCGAGCTTGCTAATAGAAGCTTATACATGCCCACCATTATCAAAAGTCGATCTCATTTTCCGGTCATCGCCAGATTTTTTGATAACATTAAATTAGTATTTATCGGCGGCTGTGAGGGACTTGCTAATTTAGAACCTAAAGAATTCGGCGAATCGGGACGGGCTTTAACGCCCGCGGAAATTAAATTCAAGATTGAGAACGGGCAAAAAGATCTAATGATGGGTGATTCGGCTAGCGGCCTGGGACTTCAGGGCTATCGCGACGACCTTGTTCGAGTGTATCCAGGATCTTACACCTCTAAGTCAGACGAAGAAGTTTGTTATGATTCTGCCAATAAACTTCATTGTGAAACATTCTATGTTAAAAGAATTTTACCTGATTCTGGTCTATGGGACGGACAGCACATGTACAATATGCCTTATCAAATGAAGCGATTATTCCCTAAGGCATTAGCGGTTTTCGGTTTCAACACACCTTCGCCACTTTTGCCTGGTCCGATTTGGAAATTTGCATTTAATGATTCCAGAAAGAAACTGCAAATGGAAAACTTTTTCCAAAGTTTAGTTTCCGATCAAACGACCATTGCGCAGAAAAAAGAAATCATTCAAAGACTTCGCATTTCTTGGACGAAGGCAACCCAACAACTTAATAGTCGCACCCGTAACGGGAAGACTGTTTACCGCATCAGCGGTTCGATCACCCCGGCTTTTCCCGAGCTAGATCAAAACGGAATTTTTGCGTACGATGTTGGTGCGCCTACTTATGCGGAAGGCCCAGCCTTCGCACCTTACGAAGTCCGCGATGGTAGTGAACAAACCCCAATACTAAACTCATTGCCTTCAACCAATATTGCTAAAATTTCTACGGAACAAATCGTTAAAATGCCAACGATCAAACCGGTACCGGTCATCGCGCCGGCGGCTCCCGTGATCGCTCCGGC
>CAXSEH010000024.1:0-23197 GCA_964236345.1 uncultured Bdellovibrionales bacterium | reverse complement strand
ACCCACCTTGCAACCCGAGGTTTATCTTTCAGAGTGGTCTACGAGCCTTTTTTTTTATTTTTTGGTTCTCACTTCTAGACCAAAATCCCTGACCTGCCCCCTCGAGAAAACCGGGGAAAAAGCCGAATAATACAGTGTGAAATTTGACTTAAAACTGCAAATAATTTGCGGACTTACATTCTTTTTAATGGCCTGTTCTCCGATGAAAAATTCGCAATATGAATATTATTCGACGTTAAGGTCAGAAGCGAAAGAGTGCCTAACCGATTATCCTTATGCAACTTCAACGACGTTAACGGGAACTGCGCTTTTTCATAAGCGCGGAATCAATTTGGTCGTCGAATCCGGCGCGCTAAAAAACATGACGCTCGGAGACCCCTTAGCAGTGGGACTTCCTATTCGTTACGCCGAGATTGTAGTGTATAATTCTCGGAAGGAAATTGTTCAGTGTGGTTTAACCAACGCGGTGGGAAATTTAAAAGGTGTGGATGGCGTAGCCGATCTTGTCATTCCGGCCCAGGCAGATAATTACACAATTCGAGTTTTGGCGCGAATGAATATTTCTTTAACGGCGCCGGCCGCTTCTCCTGCAAAACCTGAAATGAAAGTTCACGTCGCGGTTAAGCAAGATCTTTTCACGAACGAAATTCATTTCATCTCAACAATGGCCTATTCTAATGGGGTCGATAACGTAAACAATGTAAATCTAAATGCTTACGCACGACAGACAGATTCATTAGGGGTCGAGGGCGGAGCTTTTAATATCCTTAATTCTATCTTTACCGCTTACGACTTTGTTCGAAACAATACCGGATCGGTGGATGCTTCTTGTTTGAATGACAAACTGAATGTGTATTGGAAACTTGGCTTCAATCCATTTCAGTACACAAGCCCCGCCAGCGACCCGTCTTACCTCACCAATGGATCTTTCTACGATCGTGACGAGAAAAATCTTTTCATTACTGGAGGTCGCTTAGGCGACATTAGCATCGATATTACAAACCACTTTGACGACTACGTTATCATCCATGAACTGGCACATCATATCGAAAATAAATGCGGTCAATTGTTAAACCCGGGAGGGCAACACTATTTATTGGCAAGGGTCGATCCCCGCTTAGCCTGGTCAGAGGGTTGGGCTAATTTCTTCGCGGCCGAAGTTCTATACGATTCGACTTCTATTGCCACTATTAATCCCGAAGTCGGCCCTCGACTTTTAGCGGCTGGTCTTCCGAATCGCTGGACTTATTTTTTCGGTTCGAAAGGATTTTCGGATTCTTATCAAAATATCGGTAACGGTTCGGGATTCATGTTTGATTTGAAAAAACCCGGCAATAATCCTGATACGTGGCAGTACGGACCTTATATGGGAAATTCTTTCGATAAAGTTGACCCCTCCCGCTATCCTGGCGAAGGTCACTTCCGCGAAGGGGCCGTCACGCGGGGCTTATTTAAATTAGCGAACGTTTGCGGTGGCTCATGCATTGGCTCAACTCCAATCACATTTGAAAATTTTTGGAAGGCGATGGACAAGATAACCGGTGTCGGTCAAAGGGCTTTTGCCTTCAAGGGCTCGCACGACTTTTTAGAAAAGGTAAAAGGATTTGTGGATGTCGTGCCCGGAACCTGGGCGACGAATTATGCTAATTTCAATCGGGCTCAAACATCCGAAGCTCTACATCTTTTTTCGGATGGCGCCTACACTTTTGCCGGCGTAAATCGCTGGGTGCCGTACGGAACCTATTTAACGACATTGACGGGCGGGGCTTGCCCGATTGGACAAACGTTCATCGAGCCCAGACCTGATGATCCCGTACTGACTTCAACTAATTCGGACCAACGTTATTCAAACCACTTCTACACTTTAGACTTAAGCGCGCTTTCAACCGTTGATGAAATTAACGTTACATTTACGAAGCAAACGGTAAGCGGGTCCGATACAGAATTTGATATACTTTTACTTGTTGAAAATTATTTCTTTAATTCTGACTATGCATGCCGAGCAACCAATTCTACCGGAACATGTATCTCATACGCGCCGTCGCGCACCACTTCATCAGATGTCGTACGGAGTGATCGGCGCTCAGGAACTGTTTTAACTAAAACCATCAAGAATTTGCGGGCCCTTGATCTGACTAAAAAATATATTCTTAATGTTCGTGCCTACACCCCGAATAAGACGATCGCCACCAACACGGACTACTCGTACGTCATTACAGATCAGGCAGGGCAAAAGATATGTCCATAAAAAAACCTCAATTAATATTCTTAACTATAATGCTGATCGGCTTCGGGTTATACCAATTCACGAAACCGCAAACTTTAATACGTCGAAGTTTTTCTAGCCAGCCCGTCGTTTCGGAATATTCCGCTCACGGAATTATTGACAGGTTAATTGATCTAAAAATTGAAACGTCTAATTTGAAGTCTAAGGATGCCGCAATGAAGGCCGAAATCATGGCTTCGCTAAGTCTGCCCTTTAATTTCGATGATGAACTTCATTATAAATGGACGTTAGGACAAAATGTCATTTTAAAAGAAGGCGACTTAGAAGGAACGGTGGGACCAGGTTTTCAAAAGGATCAGGTCTCAAAAATTAAAATTATTGTTCAGGGGTTCAGTGCAGAAAATTTAAGGCATATCGGATTTGAAGTATGGGGTAAGCGCAACGATCGACGCCTTTTCGCGGACGGCCTTATCTCATCCCAAAAAGAAAATAGTTTTGAAGATATCGTTCAAAATGTGGGTCGATTAAAACTTAAAAAAACCGGTGCGCATAAATGAAATTAATGAAAACTTTTGTTTGCGGATCAGCGCTCTTTATTTTGAGCGCCTGTGGCGGAATAGGCAGCAGCGGCGGCTCTGGAAATTCGGCAACTCCGGTTAGTCCCGAAATTGATTTTTGCACAACAAGCACGGCTTACGCGTCGCAGGTAACCGTGACCGGGACGGCATCGTTTTACAAGCGGGGGCTTTCAGTAACAAAATCCGGCGGAGCCGTTACCGAAATGACTTTAGATGCGCCGATTTCGACGGCCCTCCCGATTAAGTTTGCGGAAATCCGGGTTCTAAATTCAGCCGGAACCGTTGTTCAATGTGGCAAAACAAATTCGGTCGGCGCTTTAAAAGCTCTAGACGGAACTTCTAATCTATCGATTCCAAACACCCCCGGAAATTATACCGTCGAAGTTATATCCAGAAGTAGCCACACCCTTAGCGTTCCGGGTGGGAAAAATCCTTTTAACTATTACGTCTCGATTAAAAAAGATCTTTATTCAAACGAACCCTACCGTTTATCGCAAGCCGTAACTTCATCAGGCGTTGGAAGTGTGTCGACCTCTTTAACGGCCTACGCACGGGAATCAGAATCAAGTGAAATTTTAGGCGGAGCTTTTAATATTTATAATAGCCTTTTGGTTTCCTACGAATACTTAGCGCAAAATACTGGATTTTCTAACCTAGCGTGCATGAATCCAAAACTGCACGTTTACTGGAAAGCTGGATTTAATCCCGCACAATATCTATATCCTTCATCAAATCCAAACGATGTTCCTACGGTTAGTTTTTACGTCAGAAGCGATAATCAATTATTTATAAACGGCGGCGTATTAGGTAATGTGTCCTCAAAAGACACCGATCATTTTGATGACACGGTTATAATTCACGAACTCGGCCATCACGTTGAAGACGTTTGCGGTAAGATCGATTCTCCTGGGGGTTCTCATTACGGACTCTACCGTATCGATCCCCGCTTTGCTTGGTCTGAAGGTTGGGGAAACTTTTTTGGCGCGCACGTTGTTCATAACAATATCGCAAGCTTGAATCCGGATCTTTCCGCGCAACTTTCCGGGACCCGCTGGGATCAATACTTAGATACGAGCGGTTATAATGAAGGATCAACAACTTCGGGCACAAGCTTGATTATCTTGAATTTAATTAAACCAGGTTCAAGCCCCGAGGCCATCGCCACTTCGGGCGGTACTAGATGGTACGACAAAGTTGATTCAACAACCTACCCGGGGGAAGGCCATACGCGCGAAGTTTCAATTTCGCGTAGTCTTTATAAAGGCACCAATACTTGTACGACTTATTGTTCAAACTCCAGTAATTTTGAGTACTACTGGAAAGCTTTCGAAAATGATCCCATCGGAATCGGCATGGGGAAGATGCAGTATCCATTTCGAAGTTCGGTTCGGTTTTACAATCGCCTTTTCGCAGCGTTGCCCGGCCCATCGACATCCGCGATTGATAATATTTTAAATACCGACGAAGCCCAACAACGAGACGTCAGTACTAGCTACGTTGTAAGTGGTCAGCGGATCTGGCCGCCCTACGCCATCAAATTAATTTCTAATGGCGGCACACCATGTACCAATCCATTACAAATGCAACCGCGTACCGAAATCGCTAATTTAACGGACGGTTTTTCTGATCACCGCTACTCGAATCATTACTTCGTTATTGATATGTCCGTACTTCCAGGAGTGAACCAAATAACTCTTTCCGCAACTAAGTCTACTGGGTCCGACGTGGACATCGATTTAATTTTATATAACGACGGATTCCGGTTTAACCAAGATTGTACAATCAACTCTAGCGGAGCTTGTTCGTCATGGGCAAAAAGTACTTCGGCCGATATGGTCATTTCCGATCGCAGCGTCGCCGCTTCACCTAGTCTACCCTATACAAAAACAATTACGGGTATGGCGGGTTTAAGTACATCAGCTTTTTACATGTTAGACGTGCGTGCCTTTACCGCAAACAAAATCATCAACCCTTCAACCCTTTACAATTACACATTAACGACTCAATCAGGAGCTTACTTATGCCCGTCACCAACTTATTAAAATCAACATGCGTCATATGCCTAGGTGCCTTCTTAGGCTATTCGTTGGTAAAATATTTCAATCAACCAAACGAAAGCAATCGAGGCCTGGCTTCAGTTACTTACTCTAAATTGGGCTCCGAACAATTTTCAAAAACCCTATTTCAAATAAAAATATCTAACGAAACTTTAGCCGAGAACAAAGACGAAGTTTCTGTTGTCTACGTCAATATTGAAGCTTTAAAAAGTATTCCCGAAGGTCTTACTTATAATTGGAATTTACCAGATACCGTGACGATAGTTGAAGGAGATCTCGCAGGTCCACTGGCAGGATTTGCATCTCACGATGTGAAGGAGTTTCGCCTTAAAGTAAAGGGCTACTCACGTGAAGTCAGAAATTTCATTAGTTTTACGGTTAAGGGCAATTTAGATAACAAACAAATAGAACGCGATGTTTTGGTTTCCTCTAGACCGGAAGACTCATTCGAGTACGTAGTTCAAGAACACGAAAAAGAAAGAGCGATCGAAGAAGCAAAGGGCTTAAAAAAATGGGCAAAGCCAAGTGCAAAATCCCCGATCGATATAGACAAAGTTTCTTTTTAAAGCGGAATCACTTCAATAGCCGGATCAAACTCATCTTTTAATATACCTTCAATGGCCATTAATGTACCCGTCGTAGAACTAGGGCATGTGCCGCAGGCGCCTTGGTAAGAAACGTAAACTTTTTTATCTTCATATTTTAATACGTCGATATCTCCGCCATCCCCTTGTAGGCCTGGGCGGATAGTGCGATCCAAGATTTCTTCTATTTTTTGTAAATCGGGCGAAAGATTTTGCCTTGCGATTTTCTTTTCGTCAAAAATAGTTTGGTTTGGATTGTGAACGGCCATGCGAGTTTGAATAACCGCACAAACTTGCTTCTGAATTTCGTCACTGTCGTAATCGAACTGGTGGGTTACCGTAATCACGTTTTGAAAAAAGTGAACCTGTCGAACTCCGTCAACTTGAAACAGCGAATGAGCCAAATTGTTGTGTGACGCCTCTTCAATGTTCGAATAGGTGGCCTTGCCATCATTCAGAACGGCGCGATCCAAAACAAATTTCCACGCGCTGGGATTGGGTGTGGCTTGAACCCGTATAAGAACTTCTGAATGAGAATTTTGCTCGGTCATGTCAACATCCTTTTGGCCTTCTTCACGCCATCGATCAGTTTTTCGATATCATTTTGATTATTGTAAATTGAAATAGAGGCCCGAACCGTTCCGGTCAGACCGAACTTTTTTAACAAAGGTTGGGTGCAATGATTTCCCACGCGAACGGCGATTCCGTATTGGTCTAAAATTTGCCCCAAATCAGAGTGATGAAGTCCTTTAAAATTAAAACTGACGATCGCGGCTTTTTCTTTTGCCTGTCCAAACAAGTGCAGGCCTTCGATAGTATTTAATTCGGCCTCGGCCATCTTCATCAAGTTTTGCTCGTAATCAAATAACTTTGTCTTATCAATTTGGTTGAAAAAATCAATCGCGGTTTTGGTTCCGACCGCTCCTTCAACGTGCGGAGTACCCGCCTCAAACTTAAAAGGTAAAACGTTAAAAGTTGTCTTTTGAAAATCAACCGTAGATATCATCGACCCACCATACTGGTAAGCCGGCATTTCATTTAAAATTTCTTTCCGACCATACAAAACCCCAAATCCGAAGGGTCCGAATAATTTGTGGGCCGAAAAAACTAGGAAATCAACGCCTAGCTTTTTGACATCTACTTTTTTTTGCGAAACGTACTGGGCCGCATCTAGCAGCGTTACCGCTCCAACCGATTTTGCCTTTTTGACGATTGTTTCGATCGGCGTTAAAGTTCCTAAAATATTAGAGCAACCCGTAAAGGCAACAATCTTCGTCTTCTTCGTAATGACTTGGTCGAGTGAAACTAAATCAAGTTCGCCGTTGGCTAAAACTTCGATGTATTTTAAAACACATTTCTTCTTTTGGGCTAAGACTTGCCACGGCACTAGATTCGAGTGGTGTTCCATTTCGGTCACCACGATTTCGTCGCGTTCATTTAAGTAATGGGCGCCGTAAGTGTCCGCCACCATGTTGATGCTTTCGGTTGTTCCCCGCGTAAAGATAATCTCTTCCGTAGATTCGGCGCCGACAAATTGCCGAATCGTTTCGCGGGCGGCTTCAAATTCGCCGGTCGCCGCGTCTGCCAAGTGATGAGCCCCGCGGTGAACGTTCGCAGTTTCGTAAGAATAGAACTTTGCGATACGGTCTATAACGACCTTTGGCTTCAAAGTTGTCGCGGCACTGTCTAAATAAACAAGATCATGCCCATGAACTTTCTGGGTTAGCGCCGGAAATTGAGATCTAATTTCGTCCATGTTAAGCATTTTGAATCATTCTTTCTAACTTAGATTGTAAAGCTTCAATCATAAATTTTTGAACGGCTTCATTTTCAAATTTATAAATTAATTCTTTGGCGAAACCATACGATAGCATTTTTACCGCTTCATACTGATTAATACCGCGGCTTAGAAAATAAAAAATTTCATCTTTATTTAATTGTCCAATCGTAGCCCCGTGGCCGGCTTTCACGTCGTCCGCGTAAATTTCAAGTTGAGGAATGCTATTAGCCTGTGCTTCACGGGTCAGAAGTAAATTGTTATTCAGCTGTTGTGAATTGGCCTTTTGAGCATCGCGCTCAATGCGGACCCTTCCCCGAAATGCTGAAGTGGATGACCCAGATAAAATCGATTTATAATGTTGGACTGACTGATTTTCGCCGATGGCGTGCTGGATAAAGGTATAGTTGTCGACATGTTGCTCAGAATCTAAAATAATTAGACCATAAACGCCCGCAAACGCATGACTTCCTAAAAAGTTCAGATGTAAATAATTGCGCGTCAATTTCGAGCCCAAAGACATAACCAATGAATTAAATTGAGCATTCGACTGCAAAAAAATTTCGGTTTGGGAAAAGTGATAAGTCGCTTGATCTTCGTTTTGAAGCTGCACGTAATTCACCTTTGCATCGCGGGCTACGTTTAAGGTCACATTCACATTTTGCGACTTCGCTTTTGCGTCTGTTAGGCTGACCGAGTGAACAATTAAAGTCAGTTCCGAATTTTCCTGAACTTGAACTTCAACTTTTTGACTTTGATACACCATTTTTTTTGAGCTTTGCAGCAGCATAATTTGTAAAGGTTTATCAAAAACCTGGTTTTTACTTATTTGGATCAAGACTTTTTTCGCTAAGAAAGCGTCTGCCAGGTTTAAAAGTTGCTGGTCAACGTGGCCTTCCTTGTTTTGGAAATCGGTGTCATCAACCTGCACGACTTGAACTCGTTCCGACAAATTATCGGACAAAGTCTTGTTAAGAACTCCGTTAATTATAACCAAATTAATAAATTCGGCCGGAAGTTTTTTAGAGATAACTTGCATTTGATCGTGCGACAAATCCTGTTCGCCGTCCGCAGACGTTTCCCAACTTGTCTCTTTAAAATCGGTTAACGAAGTGTACTTCCACGCTTCTTGTTTTTTTGAAGGTAATCCCTGCTTTTGAAACCGCTCAAAGGCGTTTTGTCTCGCCTGACTAGCTTCCCGGCTATCAAGATTAGACTCTGCTTTAAAATGAAGGTAATTATTTTCCCAACTCATTACATTAACCAATCATAGCCTTTTTTCTCAAGCTCTAGAGCTAAAGAGGCATCGCCCGTTTGGATGATTTTACCGTTGGCAAGCACGTGAACGAAGTCAGGCTTAATATATTCAAGAAGTCTTTGGTAATGAGTTACCAATATGATGGCGTTTTCTTTCGTGCGAAGTTTATTAACACCTTCAGATACGACCCGTAATGCATCGATATCTAGCCCCGAATCGGTTTCATCCAATAGGGCTAACCTTGGTGAAAGGACCGCCATCTGCAGAATTTCGTTTTTCTTTTTTTCGCCTCCAGAAAACCCCACATTAACTGGACGGTCTAAGTATTCAGGCTTCATCTGCACGACTTTCATTTTTTGATATAAGAACTCGCGAAATTCGCCTTCTCCCATAGGTTCAGAACCTTGATGTTGTAAAATCGAATTGAACGCAGTTTGTAGAAAACTAAAATTAGATACCCCCGGAACTTCCACAGGATATTGAAATGCTAAAAAGATTCCTTCTTTTGCCCGGACGTCCGGTGCTAGCTCGAACAGGTTTTGCATGATAAAGTTAACTTCGTACTTAACCTCGCCCGATGTCACTTCGTAAGCTGGGTGACCGGCCAATACTTTGGAAAGGGTGCTTTTACCCGAACCGTTTGGACCCATGATGGCGTGCACTTCGCCAGCATTAACTTTTAACGAAAGACCTTTCAGGATTTCTTTCTCTTCAACTTTTGCGTGTAAATTTTTAATTTCTAACATCTATTACCCCACTGAGTTTTCTAATTTCATTTCGATCAACTTAACGGCTTCCACGGAAAACTCTAACGGAAGTTCTTTGAACACTTCCTTGCAAAATCCATTGACCAACATCGAGATGGCTTTTTCGTTATCTAACCCGCGCGATTGCATGTAAAATAATTGATCTTCCGAAATTCTTGACGTCGTCGCTTCGTGCTCTAAGGTGGCCGATTTATTTTTTACTTCGATATACGGAAACGTGTGCGCACTGGCTTTGTCTCCAACCAACATCGAATCGCATTGTGAATAATTGCGGGCATTTTCAGCCGACGCCATAATTTTCACTAAGCCGCGATAGGCATTTGAAGAATGGCCTGCCGAAATCCCTTTTGAAATGATAGTACTTTTCGTGTTTTTTCCGATGTGAATCATTTTTGTGCCGGTATCCGCCTGCATGTAGTCGTGAGTTAAGGCGACCGAGTAAAATGCGCCTTCCGAATAATCGCCCTGTAATATGACTGAAGGGTATTTCCACGTGATGGCAGAACCTGATTCAACTTGAGTCCACGAAATTTTCGAGTGCTTACCCTTACAGATTCCCCGTTTGGTGACGAAATTATAAATTCCGCCTTTTCCTTCTTTATCGCCAGTGTACCAATTCTGAACTGTTGAATATTTTATTTCGGCATTTTCAAAGGCCACTAGTTCGACGACGGCCGCGTGAAGTTGGTTTTCGTCACGCTGGGGGGCCGTGCAACCTTCAAGATAATTCACGAAACTATTTTCTTCGGCGATGATTAATGTTCTTTCAAACTGCCCGGTTTCCTTTGCGTTAATCCGAAAATAGGTCGAAAGATCTATCGGGCAGCGAACGCCCTTCGGAATGTAAACGAATGATCCGTCTGAAAAAACGGCGCCATTAAGTGCGGCGTAATAATTGTCTGATGGCGGAATCACCGTGCCCAAATGTTTTTTAACCAGATCGGGATGGTTCTTTAAAGCTTCTGAAATAGAACAAAAGATGACTCCGACCTTATCGAGTTCTTCGTGGTGGGTCGTGGCGATGCTGACCGAATCGAAAACGACATCGACCGCGACTCCTGAAATTCTTTTTTGCTCCGTTAAAGGAATGCCCAGCCGTTCGAAAGTTTTAATCAGCTCGGGGTCTATCTCGTCCATCGACGTTTTTTCTTTTTTTTCTTTCGGAGCCGAGTAGTATGTCAAATCTTGAAAATCGATTTTGGGGTAAGAGACATGGGCCCACGTAGGTTCGGTTAGCGTCAGCCAATGGCGATAAGATTTTAATCGGTAGTCTAACATCCATTGCGGTTCATTTTTCTTTTCCGAAATTAAGCGAATGACGTCTTCACTTAAGCCTTTCGGAAAAGATTCTGTTTCGATATCGGTCGTGAAACCATATTTATATTCGTAAGTTTCAGACATGCAGAACCTCTTGCAAAGAAATCGATTTATAAAAATCTTGAACTTTCGAATTTAAATTAGAAATAGGAGACGTGATATTACAGGTGCCAGAGATTTCGCAAGGCTCATCTTGTCCTAAACATTTTGTTAGAACCACGTGTCCTTCAAGCATTTCGTTTAGATCATGAATCGAAATTTCAGATAAGGGCCGCGCTAAACTGTAACCACCGGCAACTCCGTATTCAGCCTTTAAAAGGCCGCGTGATGAAAGGGCTTGTAAGACCCGCGCGGTGACTTCAAACGGAATGTGCATACGATCCGAAACCTCTTTAGCCGAGGTTAAAACCCCGTCGGGCTTTTCGCAGATAATCCGCAAAGCCATCAGCGCGTACTCCATTTTTTTACTCATCTTGTTCATAAACTATCCAATGATTTTAAGGACTTATATTATAAAATCCAAACCTATTAAAATACGTCTAAAATTAACGTATATACGCCGGAAAAAATAATCCACTTCGTAATGAAAAGCAATTGAAAAGGAAGAAGGGAAGGTGCCAGGCCTTATTTCTGCCAAAAGGTGCCAGGCACTCTGATGCCTGGCACCTTTTGGCACAAATAAGGCCTGGCACCCTAGGAACATTTCGCACCATAAGGAACACTTTGGGCTAAAGTGACACTTATTCGGCTAATTTTGTTATAAGCCCGTTATGCATAAGAAACTCTTATGAGCTTGATCGATTAGTGTGATTTTTAATCATTGCCGAGATCGGTTACATTCATCGAAGCCTGAGGGGGCCTTATGAAATTGACGACGAGACCATTCTTCTTTTCCTTGCTGGTAGCGGCTTCTACGGCAGTCGCACAAACTTCCGTTGTGAAAGTCGCGACCAATAACGATGCTTCTCCGCAAACCCAAACTAACGTTACAAACTTAACTCCGGAACAAATGCCGCTGAAAAGTTTTACGATGGCACTCGCGATGGAGTACTCACAGAAAATCGCGGTCGATGAAAGAGGCGCACGAGAAAGCTCTACCGACTACACGATTTTTCCTACCTACCAAATTACGAAATTGGTGAGTACCTCAATGAAAACCCTGGTTTCGCAAGAGAACTCGGGCCCGCGCCAAACTTTGATGTCGGATACGCAGATTAGCCTTGGGATTAAAGGAGTTCAAATTACGAACGAATTGGAATCTCTTCACAGTATTGGGGGCGCCATTCCAACAAGTGAGAAAAGTAAAAAGGATCGATTTCAAGGGAACGTCTCGATTACGAATGGCCTGCGTTTGACTAAAACGCAAGGCACCATCGAGTACAAATTAGGACTTTCAAGAAATTTTCATGAGTTCAATATCAATCCCGAAGGTGAACCCAATGTTGAGTACCGCCTTAGCAACTCTATTTCAGTTGAAGTTCCGATCAATGAAAAATTCTCGGTTTCGACGACGGCCCTTTACCGACAAGGAAAAACTTACCGAAACTTTGATCGTGGCGCTTTTGAAATTCACGCCGACTTGAATTACGAGATCTTAAAACAACTTAGCGTCAATTTGGGAACGTCTAACGAAGGAAGTTCGTTGAAGTCAAACGGGGTTGATTCAAATATTACCGCCTACAACGACAACTCTTCCGTCACCCGAGCCGGAATAAATTTAGTATTTTAATAGTAAGAAAAACGATTTAAAAAAAGTGAGGAATTATGAAAAAAGAAATACAGCAAAAAAAACAAAATGTCTTAATCTTACTGGCCTCGGTAGGCGCGATGCTTTTAGCTTCGTGCACTAAGGAGGTTAAGTACGAAGATGCGGCCGTAGAAACTAAGAGGACGGTTATTAGTAAGGACCTGATAGACCAAAAATCCGAATTCATCTATTCGTCGCAACAACAGAATGGAAGTCGGTCAGCGGCCGATGCATTTCCTTTTTCTTCGGGCGAAAATAAACGGGTTAAACTTCAGATCTTAGAAAAAAATCTAAGAATTGTTGAAACCGAGCGTGATCAACGTTTCGCCGGAAACTCAACCAATGATAAATTAGTTCTGGAAATTCCGATCGAACACGTTCAATTCCAATGCGCAAAAGACAAATATGGTGAATGTACGAACAAGGAAGAAGAGGCATCAAACGTCGGATGGGAGCAACGAAACGCCATTCGAATTAAGCTCGCAGATGTCAAATCAGGTGAGCTAGAAATCCTTCCAATTCTTTCTAACAAAAGCGAAGGGGATGATTGCTACGAGAATGTCTCTTCGCGTTTAGTCAGTTCGGATATCACCACGGATGCGATAAACTTTCAAATTGAGCGCGTTTTCAAAACCAAGCTCGCTTGTATGCAGGACGGAACCTTATCGGACGCTTCGATTAGCGCCATTTATCATTACTCTTTAGTTAAAGCGAGCTCGGTGCTTTCTAAAGATTATAAAACAGTGTCTTACCCTCAGGGTTCAAGTGACGAACAAACTTTCGGATTTTTCGCGACGGCGCGTAACGTGCTAGATGTTGATAACAATAACACGACCAAAAGTACGATTCAGGTCATGAACAGATGGAATCCAAACCGAAAAGAAATCGTCTACTACCTAAGTGACGAATTTAATAAGCCGGAAAATCGTCTGGTGAAACAATTGACCCAGCAGACCTTTGCTAACTTGAATTTAGGACTGGCTCAAGCGGGAGTGAATTTTCGAATGAAACTAAAAGACCCCGAAGGAAAAGTACCAGGGGACATTCGTAACAGTATGATCGTTCTGGTTGAAGACCCAGTTGCTTCAAGCGTAATCGGCTACGGACCGCAAACGGAAGATCCCGTCACCGGCGAAATTATTTCGGCCAGAACCGTTATGTTTTTAGGAACGATTAAAAAATATGTTAAGTACACTTATGATGAAATTGTACGAACTAAGCGTTCTGAAAAAAGTTTGCCAAAGATTTCCCTGGCTCCCAGTTTAGCGGCGAAGGTTGCATCGATGAAATCTACCGGACACGTTTTTGGATCTAAGGTTTTAGTCGACAAGATCCAGAATAGAATCGCCATCGGAAAAACGTCGAAAAGCAAATCTACCGAGACGAAAGCGGCGGATAAAATTGGCATGGCTAACAAGTTAGCGAAACTTGGTTCGAGCTTAAAAAAATATACCGGCGTTAAGAACCAAGAATACTCGGGCAATGATGCTAAAACTCGTTTGCGTTACTTACAAGAAGCGAAAAACTGCGCTTACGTGCCGCTCTTAGAAGGAGCTTCAGGTGGGATCACCACGAAACTGCAAAACCAGTTTTCTGCTGATGCAAAACCATGGGAGCAATTGACGGATTCAGAGAAAGAAGCCGCCATCGCAATTATTTTACCAGAAATTTGGGTTCCGACCTTAATTCACGAAATGGGTCATAACTTAGGACTACGACATAATTTCGCGGCGTCGGAAGATAAAGTGAACTACCCAACCCAAGAAGAATTGCAAGCAATGGGTTCAGACCACGTCATTCCATTTAGTTCAGTGATGGACTACGGAAATGATTTAAAAACTTTACCGGTTTTGGGAAAGTACGATATTGCAGCCCTCAGATTTGGTTACCTACGAGAAGTCGAGCTATCCGGCGATGGCTCGGTCGCACAAGTTGATGAAACTTTAGAAAAAACGCAAAAAGCGCTGACGGCTGAGAAAAAAGAAATAAAAGATTTCGCGTACTGCACGGACGAGCACACGGGAATCAACGCCGGTTGCAAACGATTCGATCTTGGTTCAACGAAAACGGAAATCGTGCAGAACATGATCACCGATTACGAAGATGCTTACACGAAGCGAAACTTGCGGGATGGTCGGGCTAATATGAGTCTAATGGATGACTTAGTTTACGCCGCTCGAATCAACTCGATCTTCAAAGAATTGCGAATCATGATGGAATCGGTCGAAAAAATTAAATACAAATACGGTTTAGCCGACGACGCAGCTGAATGGGAAAGTATCGATTTTTTAAAGGATTTAAAACAAGCAAGCCTGTTAAGTGGCGCTTTTTTAGCGAACGTTCTTCTGGTTCCCGATACGACGTGTGCGATTGCCTTGGCGACCGCACCAACGACCGTGGTGGCCGTTCAACCTTTGTCGTCAATTGATTCCGACGCGATATCTTGTTTCAAAATTAATGTACCGGCAAAATACGTAATCATCGGACAAGCCGGTAAAATGTTTAACTCGAAAAAAGATCCTGAAAGCCGAAACGCCTACGCTGATCAAATCGATGTTCGCGGGATCTGGTTAGATAAAGTCTTAGCCTTAAGAACTTTGACCGCTCGTACAATCGGAATTTTAAGCATGGATGAAAATTCAGATAACTTCTTAAATGTCACGGAACTCAGAAGCGGCATTTTAGAGTCGGTAAAAGGTTTGATGACTAACAACGTCGTGGATCAAGTTGTTTTCACCCTGGCAGATGGGACCAAAGCTAGTCTTGAAATTCCTTACGATATGGGTGAAACGCAAATCATTAAAAAGCCGATGATCATCGACGTGCTAGAAAGGCGCGGGGCCTCGTCCGGAACGATTGCGATGTACGCCGAAAAAATGGGAGTTCGCGCCTCTGGAATTACTCCTCTTCAGGAAGTCATCGCTAGAACTATGGCGGATGATTCAATTGATCCGAATCGTGTGCACCCAGAAGACAAATCGATTAGCTCGATGTTTTCGGTTTACAGAATTAGTTCGATCCTAAACCAGGGCTTTCTGCCGGGAACGACGTCAGTCAAGATTGACGATCTTATTTACGGAGCGAATGTGGAAAATTCACTAGCCCGCGAATCAATCGAAAGCCTTAAACTGGTTGGCACTCTAGAAAAGGTTCCAAAGGAGAAGGTCGAAGAGATTCTGAAAGCCAAGCTAGCAAAAACCGAAGTACCTAAGGACGCGACCGAGGAAGAAAAAGCAGTTTGGGACTTGTCGTCAGAAAACTTAGAAGCGTACCTGAACGAAGTCCTAAAACCGACTCAGTTTTACAAGCAACTCCTACAAATACTACCGGGAGCGTAGCAGAAAGGTGCCAGGCCCGATTTCCGCCAAAAGGTGCCAGGCATTTGCCTGGCACCTTTTGGCGGAAAAAAGGCCTGGCACCCTACAGAACGATGGCGTAAGGGTTTAGTTTTAAGGCTTCGGGTTTTTCTTCTGCGGTGATTGGGCCCACGATGATTCTTTTGTGTCGACGCGCTACTTCGATCAATAAATCTTCGGTGAAGAATGTTTGATTTCGGATTTTTAGCGGGTGCAGGATGATGTCGGCGCGGATATTCGCTGCCCCTAGTAAATGCATCGAACCCATCGCTACAATTTTTAAAATTTCGGGCTGAGTTGACGCGTATACGAATGACGGCGCTAAATCTTTCAAAGCCTTAATCGGAGCTTCGTAGGGGCTAGTCACGATAAAGTTTTCGCCTTTTTCTAAGCCCAACTGCTGCATGTTATAAAAGAAATTCTCGTGAGCCGCCTGAGAATTCTCAACGATATTAAATAAAATCTTTTTCTTTTTGAGTTCTTCCTTAAAATCTTGCAGATCCAGCAAATCTTTTTTGATATCTTCGTACATGCTGTACCGAACTGATTTATCGTTCTTAGTCCATGGGCGACGAAACATGACTAATTTCTGATCCAACGTTATTGCAACATCTAGAAATAAAAATTCGTTCGCTTTGATGTCGGATTCTAAATTTTGCAGAGATGGTTTGATAAATTCGATGGGAGTTGTTGATACCGAGTACATCGGGTGTCGATATTCAGTGTAAGATTGCGATTGGCCCCAAAGCTTTACGATCCAAAAGCAGATTAAACACACAAGTAAGGACCCGATGGTCACCAAAAAAATTCTCATGAACAGGTCATATCAAGCTTCGTTAGAATCGGCTACACTCATCGCCCACATGGCGCCGCACGTAATCTTGGGCGGCCACCATATCCGCAACGTAAGTCGCCTTATTTATGACTGCATACTCAGCAAAACTTAGTTTTTTGATTTTCGCTTTTTGCAAAATGTCGCGCTTCACAGGTTCGAGCGCCAAGATTTTTTTCGCGCGGGTTAAGTTTTGATTGAGGTCCAAATCGCTTTCGGACGGAGTCTGGCCCATTGCTTTTCTATTTTCTACATAGCCTTTTAGAAGTCTTTTTATTCCGGTCATTCCGCGGTTGTAAGCTAAGTAGACTAATTGACGCTTTATTTTATCCGTTAGGCCTTCTTGAATATCTTTAAAATCAGAGAGCTCGTCGTCTAATTGTTTTTTTAGATCAATTTGATCCAGCATCGTGTGCAAATAATTGAAAAGCATTCCGCGATAAGGATTTTTGGGTAAGGAAATCATCGAACACCTTTTGGCCACGGTGAATGAAGTAATATCGAAGGCCCCGACAATGCTGGCAATTCTTTGGCAAGAATGCCTTGAGCTTTCTAAAAGCAAACGACGAGTCCTTTCGATGCGATTATCGGTTACGATTCGTTTAATCCCGTTTCCGGTGAATTGGGCGATCCCCGAATCAAAACCTGTTTTGTTAAACGCGTTCACATGAAATCCACTTTCAATCATAATTTGTAAGTAGAATTCCTTTGGGTCTAAGTTAAAGCAATCCATGACGTCATGGTAGGCATTGTATGCCAAGTTAACGTAGTTCTCGGTCATGCAGGGCCGAAAAACCGTAACGTTGGGTTTAGAGTCTTCACTTTCGCAGCGTCCAAAATTTCCACGGAAGTTTCGTTGTGCAAATTGAATGCACTTCATCGGAATATAATTTCTAAATTCTTCGGTGTGATCTTGGGTGTATTCTGACGGCATTCTTAAAAGATCGGCCTCTAAATAGTTTTTTCGTTCATTTTTGCAGCCTTCAAATGCATATCGCGATTGGTGTTCTTCTGAATTAACCGATGAAATGGAACGCGCCGACTCGGCCGTCTGGTTCTTTTGTTGTTGCGCACACTGTACCAAAAATAACATCGCAAAACTCGAGAGTAAAAAGGGCCGTTTAGCCTTGCTCAGAATGCCAATTCGATTTACGATTTTTGATATGAAAAAAATGAAACTTCTCCTTATGTCGTTTACAATCATTCTATCACAACTTGCAGCGGCCGCGCCTCCCTCGACCTCGACGAACGTCTCGTCAAGTGGATTACGTACGGGTCCCCTCGATGCTTTATTGCAAGCCAGCTTCATCGTTCAATTTGTTATATTAATTTTAGTCAGTTTATCGATCTTAAGCTGGGCTATCGGTTGGTCTAAATATAAACAATTTCAAAGCATTCGGCAGGCCAATGATTTATTTGATCATCAATTTTGGAAAATGAGTTCCCTTGATGATCTTTTTGAAAAAGCGGCCAGCAAAGAAAATTTTCATCAAGGAAGTTCGCACGCCCGCATATTTAAGGCGGTCTATCTCGAAATGAAAAAAATTGCAGAGTCTCCGATGCTTAATAAAACAGGAACGCTCGAAAGTGATTCACCCCAACTTTCTGGTTTAGACAATTTGGAACGTTCTATTCGCAAAGCTGTAGAAACCGAAGTTTCTGATCTTGAATCACGACTTCCCATTTTAGCTACGACTGGTTCTACAGGGCCCTTCATCGGACTTTTCGGAACCGTTTGGGGAATCATGGGGTCGTTCCAACAAATAGGACGAACCGGGTCCGCTAGTTTGGCCGCGGTGGCTCCCGGAATTTCGGAAGCACTTATCACGACCGCGATCGGTTTAGCGGCGGCGATCCCTGCCGTTGTTCTTTATAATTATTTCGTTTCTCAGATTCGCCGCCAAGAAATATCGCTTAACAATTTCAGCGCAGATTTTTTAAATATTGTAAAAAGAAACTTTTTTAAAGGTTAATTAAAAATGCAAACCGGTTCAAAGCAAACTCGAGCGGTCATGAGCGAAATAAACGTCACCCCTTTCGTTGACGTGATGCTGGTACTTTTAATTATTTTTATGGTGACCGCCCCGATGATGCAACAGGGTCTTGACGTTAATTTGCCGAAGACCGCTTCAACTGGGGTAGCACTTGACGAAGACCCTTTTGTTTTATCGATTGATGCGGCTGGAAAATTAAAAGCGGCGGATGTTAATTTGAACGTCGCTGATATGCGAGAAAAAATTAAAGCCATCTTTCAAACTCGTAAGAACAAACAAGTTTATATACAAGCAGATCGTAAAGTTGATTACGGAATCGTGGCCGAAGTGATGGGTGAGGTTCGGGCCGCCGGGATTTTCAATATCAGTTTGATCACGTTACCTAAGGAGTAATATTGAATATCTCTGTTAAGACAGAAGATAAATATTTTAAACGGGGCGTGACCGTATCGATTGCGGCGCACGTTGCCTTAGTATTTTTAATGACCGTTAATCTGATATTTTTTAAAAAGCCCGTACTAGATTTATCGCAGGCCATTCGAGTCGATATGGTCGGACTTCCAGATAAAATCGATCGAACCCAATTGCCTGATAAAATTCAAGAAAAGTCTGAAGCCAAACCGGCTCCTACAAAAGCGGAAGTAAAAAAAGAAATCGCAAAACTTCCCGAAAAAGTAAAATTGGCCCCGAAGACTGACCCCGCCGTCATTGACCTCAAAAAAACGAAGAATAAACAAAAAGAAGCCTTAGAGAAATTGAAACAGTTGTCGGCCATCGACAAAATCAAACAAGACATTAAAACCGAAGATCAGCAGACTAAAATTCATCAAGACGCGGCCAAGGCCATCGCAAAAGGTCGAGTCATCTCGGCGGGCACTTCCATAACTGGCCTTGATAAATTAGAAGTAAATGCTTATCTACAGGGTTTAGATCAGCAAGTTAAGCAGCACTGGGCGCTACCGCAATGGTTGATAAATAAACCTTACAAAGCCCAAGTCCACGTTAAATTCGATACGAACGGACAAATCATATCCAGCCAAATTTTGCAGTCGAGTGGGCAAACCGCTTATGATAATTATTGTCTGCAAGCGGTTAATGAGGCGGCCCCATTTCCCAAAGTTCCAGAAAAATTTAGTGAAAAGTTTAGCGTTGATGGAGTGGTGATCGGATTTCCAGAGTAAAAAGGATGTGTTTATGAAAAAGAATCTATTTTTGTTCGTTCTATTTTTAGCTCATTTTGCGTTTGCCGATCAGGCCTACATTAAAATAGGCGAGGCGCGCGCTAAAAAAAGTAATTTAGCTTTTCCCTATTTCAACAACCAAGGATCGAACAATTCTGGACCGGCGACCGGCATAGCCGGAGACATCTACTCAACCGCCGTCAAAGATTTAGAAATGTCGACATACTTTCAAATGATTTCAAATGCCGCGTTCCTGGAAGACCCAGCTGAAACCGGAATTAAACCACAACCCGGCTTATCAAACGGATTTAAATTCGAACCTTTAAAATCTATTGGCGCAGAATTTTTAATTCGTGGCGGATTCGAAATGGTCGGAAATGAAATAACTTTAGAAATGTTTTTATACCACGTAACCGAATCTAAATTGGTCATGGGTAAACGCTACAAAGCCCCCGCAAAACAAGGAAAGCAAATCGGTCACACCTTAGCGAACGACGTGCTTGAAGCCTTGACCGGAGTTAAGGGTCCGTTTCTTTCAAAGATCGTCGCGACTTCTGACCGTGGTGAAAAGGGGATTAAAGAAGTTTTCACGATGAATTGGGATGGCAGTGAAGTCGATAAGCTAACGAATCACAATTCGATTGCGGTTTCTCCGAATTGGTCTAACGACGGTAAAAAAATTGCGTATTCAGTATTTACGAAGTTCATCAAAAAAGATGGCGGTTCGATGTCCAACGTGTCGCTTTACGTTTTGGATGTGGCTACGGGTAAGCGGGTGCTAACCTCTTACCGACCCGGCCAGAACTCTGGCGCCGCCTTTTCTCCGGATGGAAAATCAATTTACTTGGGAATGTCGATGGGAAGCGGAGCCGCCGATATTTATAAAATTAGTATCACCGGAGATGTTATCAATCGACTAACAAAAGGGCCTGCCGGCGCCATTAACGTTGAACCTACATTAAATCCCGACGGAAATAAAATTGCGTTCTCATCCGAGCGAGGCGGACGGCCGATGATCTATGCCATGAATTCTGACGGAAGTGGCATCAAACGTTTAACTTTCGACGGTGTATATAATTCGTCTCCGTCTTGGTCCGCCGACGGAAAAAAAATTGCCTTCGCCGGTCAGGATAAAGATCACTTTGATATTTTCGTCATGGATGCAGACGGATCGAATATAGTTCGGGTCACGACCGCTAAAAAATCAAACGGAAAGGCCGCACACAACGAAGATCCAAGCTTCTCGCCCGACAGCCGATTTGTCGTCTATACAAGCAATCGGACTGGCAAAAATCAGATCTATATTTCGACAATTGACGGTTCTGAAGAGCGCCGTGTCACTAATGATTCTTATAACTATTATAAACCGAAATGGTCGAAAAACTTAGAGTAAGATTTAAGCTGCCGGGTGGGTGCCTTGACCACCCGCCCAGGATTGACTAGATCTATCTCACTATGAAAACAAATTTGTTAAAAAATAATCGCGTTTTAGTTTTATGTATTTACGCTTTGGCTTTCGTGCTGATGACCTGGTCTTTCAACACGCGCGCCGAAGATGCGACGCCCACCAAAAAAACCGAAAAAGAGGCGACGAAAAAGACGGGTTCAGATTCAACTGTCGTTATCGAAACTTCAAAAGGTAAAATCACCGTTAAGTTAAATGCCGATAAAGCTCCGATCAGCGTAGAAAATTTTTTGAAATACGTCGATCAAAAGCATTACGACAACACAATTTTTCACCGCGTAATTAAAGATTTTATGATTCAGGGTGGCGGTTTTACGGCCGACCTTAAAGAAAAAACCACGTTGTCACCCATTCACAACGAAGCCAATAACGGCGTTTCTAACAAACGCGGCACTTTAGCAATGGCCCGAACAAATGATATTAACTCGGCCACGGCTCAATTCTTTATCAATACCGTCGATAATGAACGTTTGGACTATAAGTCACCATCGAACTATGGGTACGCCGTGTTTGGTGAAGTAACCGAAGGTATGGATGTTGTTGATAAAATTCGTGAAGTGAAGACGATCACGAAGGGTGGCTACGATGATGTTCCCGCTCAAACCGTAACGATTAAATCAATTCGCCGAGGTAAAAAATAATGCACGCTTTATTCGAAACCAGCCAAGGTAATTTCAAAGTTCAATTATTTAACGAGCGCGTTCCTAAAACCGTCGAAAATTTTGTCGGTCTTGCGGAAGGCACGAAAGAATTCAAAGACGCCAAAACCGGCGAAAAAACGAAGCGTCCTTTTTATGACGGCTTAACATTTCACCGCGTGATCAAAGATTTCATGATACAGGGCGGATGCCCTACAGGAACGGGAACCGGCGATCCCGGGTATCGCTTCGCCGATGAAATTATTCCGGGACAAAACAGCCATGCAAAACCGGGGATGCTTTCGATGGCGAATGCCGGCCCAAACACGAATGGAAGTCAGTTTTTTATCACGACCGTACCGACTCCATGGCTTGATAAGGGTCACACCATTTTCGGCGAAGTCGTCGAAGGTTACGACATCATCGATAAGATCCAAAAAGTAAAAACTCTTCCGGGCGACAAACCTGTTGAGCCGATCATCGTTCGCAAAGTAACAATTCAGAAATAAATTATCGACGACCTTCGCCACCCCAGTTGCTTGGGGTTTCAGAGGTCTCGCTCGCGGCTAACACCGGCCGCGCCGCCATTAAGGTCGGAGCTTTTGTATCTTTAAGCACGGCCAACACTTCTCGGATAGCATCGCACTCTTTAACCTGCTCGGCCGATTTCGAATCGCAGTACAATTTGATCGATTTTGTTTTTCCATCGAGATCCTTCATTTGATCCCCGGCTTCAATACTTTTGACAACTTCACCAAAGTTTTTTTGCACGTACTCGGCCAATAGTGTCGGATCAACAGTTGATTTTTTAGTTTGTAGAATAGAAACCAAGGCTGCCGAGCAGCGTATCGTTAAGTTATTTAGGCTGTAAGTGGGAATACATAAATTAGATTCCAGCGAACCTTCCGCCAATTTTATTCCGTAATCTTGACACTTAAATTTCTCGTCTTCAGCTTTGCAAGATTCACTTGCTCCGGCCGCGGGTCGAGTGCACTTTATTTCTCCTGCTTCAAATTCTTTCCAATAAGAAGGAACTCCGCCAAATAGGCAGGTTTTATCTTTTTCTTTTTTTGATTCTGTCTCGGTAGATTTAGACGCCACTGCCGCCGATGCGGCGGCCACTGAAGTAGCGGAAGTAGCCATGACGACGACGGGCTTTTGGGGCGGAGGAACAGAGATGTCAGTGCCCGGCACAATAAGGTGATAGGCAGACATCGCCGTTTGGCCCAACATGTCCATTAACGACATGCCCGTTTTTTCAAGGGCGATCGTGTCGGCACCGTACGCGGCTAAGCCGCCCGTTACTAATGAAGTTTTATTTCGAAACGGCCACATGAAAACTTTTTTGATTCCCGATTCTGAAACTAATTTTTCAAAATCTTTGGCCTGACCACCAGCCGCCAAAAATTTTTCTTTATC
>CAXSEH010000023.1:17561-23304 GCA_964236345.1 uncultured Bdellovibrionales bacterium | reverse complement strand
GATAAAAACGGAATTTCGGCATGAGTGTTCAAAAGTTTCAGTTTGTTCAGGAAGACTTAAAAAAGTTATTTTCAAAAGTCGATTCAAAAAATTTAGAAAAACTGAAAAATAGAAACTTCTTCATTACGGGATGCGCAGGATTCGTGGGGACATGGTTGTGCGAAGTGATTCATTATTTAAATGTGAACCTCAATACCCAAATTCGCGTTAACGGAATTGATTCTAATTTAGATCGAATTAAAGCAAACGCGCCGCATTTACTGAACGCGAAAGATATTCACATCCAACGCGCGGACGTTCGCCATTTTTCAGAAATCCCTAAAGACACGCACTACGTGATCCACGGCGCAGGTCATCCTGATAATCGGATGCACAGTACAAATCCGGTCGAAGTCTTAACGACCATGGCGATTGGTACCGAAAATATTTTAAAGTCGGCAGATCGCTTGTCTGAGCTATTGATGTTCACGCACTTAAGTTCGAGTCTGGTTTACGGACAATTTGAATCTCGCGAACGCGGAATCAAAGAAAGTGAAGCGTCGGTCATTAGTTCTTCATCGCCTTACGTTGCGGGTAAAGTTTATTCCGAAGCTTTGACGAATGCATTTCGTCAACAGCATCGAATTCCCTGCCTGATCGTGCGTCCCTTCACGGTGATAGGACCCTTTCAAACTTTATCTAGCCCGTGGGCTTTAAATACCTTTATTCAAGATGCACTTTCGGGATCTGCGATCAAAGTTTTAGGCACCGGTCAAACGACTCGAAGCTTTCTTTATGGAAGTGACGTGGCCTATTGGGTTCTAAAGATGACCGCGGAAGGGCAGTCGGGCGAAGTGTATAATTTAGGAAGTTCAGATGCGATTGATTTAAAATCGGCGGCGGGTGCGGTGAATCGATCTTTTACACAGTCGAAAGAAATTATTTTCTGCGCGGGAAATTCAGCACAGCATAAAACAAATTATATGATTCCCGATAATTCGTTAGTTACCAGCAAGTTCTCGCTGTATCCGACTTATTCTTCAGACGAGGCCATCGCGCGCAGTGTAGATTGGTACCGTCTTGAAAGCAGTCAAAACTCATGATGATGAATGCGGTGAAACAAAAACTGGCCGCGGGTGAATGCGTGTTTGGTACTTGGTCGACGTTAACGTCAGCGAGTTTATGCGAAGTCAGCGCACAAACCGGTATAGACTTTCAAATTTTAGATATGGAACATGGGGCTTTTGATTTTGAAAGCCTTGAAAACTGCATTCGCGCCATCGAACACCACGGTTGTTCACCCTTAGTTCGCATTGCGGGACTTGAAATCAACGATGTCCAAAAAGCCTTAGACTTAGGGGCCCACGGCTTGATTTTTCCGCAGGTACGGGGAGTCGCTGACAGCGAACGGGCCGTGCAGTTCTGCCAATTTGCGCCGAAGGGCTTACGGGGTTTTAATCCCTTTACGCGCTACCGGGCCTTTTCGGTAAATCCCGAATCAAAAGTCTTTCGAGGCGACGATGACTTTGCCTTGAAGTGCATTATTTTAGAAAATAAAGAAGCGCTGAGCGAGCTTGATCAAATTTTAAAAATTAAAGATTTAGATCTCGTTTATTTAGGTGCGTACGATATGTCGGTCGTTTTGGGAAAGCCCGGTCAAATGGATTCACCCGAAGTGCAAGAGTTCATCGTTTCGGGCATTAAAAAAATTCGGGATGCCGGTAAATACGTGGGCCTAATGACATCCGATCCCGAAATGTCGAAGCACTATCGACGGCTGGGTGCTAACATGATTGTGATGGGGGTTGATTCTTACCTCATTGCCCAGGGCCTTAAAAAACAACTGCAAAATTTTACCTCGAGCCCGACATGATTCGCGTTTCCGATTACATTGCTGATCATCTTGAAAAAGTGGGAACGAAGGCGGTCTTTCTATTATCCGGTGGCGGCATGATGCATTTATTAGATGCGATTAGCCGTCGTAAAACTTTGAAATATTATTGCAACCATCACGAACAATGCAGCGGAATGGCCGCTGATGGCTACGCCCGCGTATCGGGACAAGTAGGGGTGTGCTACGCGACCAGCGGCCCCGGCGGAACGAACACCTTAACGGCGGTGGTCGGTGCCTTTCAAGACTCGTCACCGGTTTTATTTATTTCGGGTCAAAGCAAACTTTCGCAAACGATTCAGGGTTCAGGATTATCAGGTCTGCGTCAGTTTGGTACCTTTGAAGTCGACGTGATTCCGGGAATGAAACCTTACACGAAATACGCGGAAATGGTGAAGAGCCCGTCCGATATTCGTTATCATTTAGAAAAAGCCTTATACCTAGCTCAAGAAGGCCGACCGGGTCCGGTTTTTCTGGACATACCCATTGATATTCAAGGGGCGCTCGTTGATCCCGAAAAACTAAGATCCTTTGACCCGACGGAAATCAAAGAGACGAAAATTTCTCAAAACGACGCCGTCGAAAAAGTCTACGCGGCTTTTTTAAAGGCGAAGCGACCCGTAATTCTTGCGGGCTACGGAGTCAGGGCCGGGGGCGCTACGGAAACGCTTCGAAGTTTTGCGGAATTTCTGGAAGTTCCCGTTTTGACAACGTGTTTTGGTAAGGATGTGATCGAATATGAACATCCCCTTTTCACGGGCCATCCCGGAATGAAAGGTGATCGGGCCGGAAACTTTGCCATCCAAAATGCCGACTTCATCCTATCAATTGGTTGTAGTCTGCACGTAACAACGACGGGCTACGAATTAGACGAGTTTGCACCACACGCGGTAAAAGTTTTGGTTGATCCTGACCCTTGGGTCTTAAAGCGCGAAGGCGTTAAGGTAAACCATAAAATCCAACTTGATTCTTCGCAATTTATGAACGATTTCTTGCGATTAGCGCAAGACTCTAAACCCGTTAAGCAATCGGCTTGGATCAAAAAGTGCCAAACGTGGAAAAAGGATTTTTCGGTTTATGCCGAAAAACCAAATCAATCGAGCGAGCATATTAACTATTATAATTTTATGAAGGCGCTTGATCAAAAGGCCTTAAAAAATGCGATCGTCGTCACCGATGCGGGTTCCGCGTTCTACGTCGTCGGACAAGCTTTCAGAGTGAAAAAAGGCCAACGCATTATCAATTCCGGATCTTTAGGCGCGATGGGTTTTGCCCTGCCGGCAGCCACGGGATCGGCGATCGGCGACCCCGCGGCGCAAGTCATTTGCGTGACGGGCGATGGATCTTTGCAGACCAATTTGCATGAGCTTGCGGTTTTTCATAAGCTGCAACTGAACATTAAATTATTTGTTATTAACAACGATGGCTACGTTTGCATTCGTAATACTCAGAATAATTTTTTTAAGGGGCACTTGGCAGGAACCAGCGAAGATTCGGGAGTTTTTATACCTAGCCTTCAAAAAACGGCCGAAACATTTCAAATTCCATTTCTAAAAGTTTCGGATCTTGCAAAATTAGACGCAACCCTTCAAGAGGCGTTAAATTTCGCGGGTCCCGTTATTTGCGAAATTATCACGCCCCGAGTGCAAGAAATTGCGCCGACCGTTTCGTCGGTCCGTTTAGAGAATGGATCGATGAAATCTAAACCGCTGCATGACATGTTTCCCTTTATGACGGCGGACGCCCTTAAAGAGGCGATGAGTCTAGAAAACTAAATTTCTTATAGGGCGGATCGTCGTATGGCTTCGTCTAAACTAGTCCAAACATTAAGTGCGAGGTCGACTTTAGCCTTTTGGATACTTGGAACATAGCGGGTGGGCGGTTTTTCACTTGGCGCTTTTGCCACATTTACGTTTAACTGAGGGCGTAAATTCTTTGCCACAACTTCGGCCAGGGCTTTGATTGAAAGGTCTTGATCTGATCCAACATTGTAAGCTTCATTGGGGCGTCCCGCGTCCAAAATCCGCAACAGCCAAATCATTAAATCATCGGCGTAAAGATAAGATCGAAACGGTGTGCCGTCTCCATTGATGGTAATCGCCTGATTATCTAAAGCGTTTTGAATGAAATTTGAGATTGCAAAAGAACCATGGCGATCTAGATGAGGCCCCACAAAAGCAAAACACCGGGCAATTTTAAATTCAAATTTATGTTTGATCGCCGTCGCCGCGCCAATCATCTCGGCATAGCGCTTCGATTCTCCGTAAGCGGCATCGGTGGCGGTCGTCTGCGGGGATCCTAAGTAAGTTTCTGGAATGTGGGTCAATTCTGACGGCTGGGGACCATAAACCGCCCCGGAACTTGCAAACAATAATTTTTGGCACCCGGTGTGGACCGCAAAATCAAGGCAGCGTTGCATCCCACGCGAGATAATGTCGGCCATCAAAAGAGGTTGTTGCAAATTCAGTTTTGCATCCGCAGGAGTGGCAAAGTGCAAAATGAAGTTAAATTTTTCGTTTACGAATTCGAAATCAGTGATGTCGCCCTTTAAAAAACGGACTTTTTTTAAAGTTAGAAATTGGGGATTTAATTTCAGAAACTGATCGGGATTCCGGGAAAGAATCACCATGTCAAAATTAATCTCTGAGGCGTAGGTACCCAGAAAGTCTAATAGGGACTTCCCAAAAAATCCCGTGCCTCCGGTGACGAATATTTTTTTGTCTCTTAAAAAAGACACCGAGTCCCGCGCAATTTGATAAAATGTTTCCGTATTCATTCAGACCTAATTATAGGCAAAACAGTTTTTATTGCATCAACTTAGTGAGGCTTTTTTTACACCTAAAATTTTGTTGCCCTCATTGACGGTTTCAAGAGAATATACGTTTTTATAAAAAAAGGAACGGTACTGTGAAAAAAGCGTTTATTACGGGGGTTACGGGCCAAGATGGATCTTACTTAGCCGAATTGTTGCTAGAGAAAGGTTACGAAGTTCATGCTATCCTGCGTCGTTCTTCCGTTTTCACCACGGCCCGAATTGAGAATATTTTTAATCATCCCCGGTTTAAAACCTATCATGGTGATTTAACTGATTCCAGTAACCTGCATACGCTGCTTTCAAAAATTCAACCGGATGAAGTCTACAATTTGGGAGCCCAATCTCACGTCGCGGTTTCTTTTGAGGTCCCGGAATACACGGCTGAAGTCGACGCCGTGGGGACCATTCGTTTATTGAACGCGATTAAAGATTTAGGGATTAAAACTCGGTTTTATCAAGCTTCGACCTCGGAACTTTTTGGAGGATTACCCGAAACGGCTCCTCAATCAGAAACCACCCCGTTTTATCCGAAGTCACCTTACGGGGCCGCTAAACTTTACGCTTATTGGGTCACCGTTAATTACCGTGAGTCTTATCAGCTGTTTGCCTGCAATGGAATTTTATTTAACCACGAATCTCCGCGGCGTGGAGAAACTTTTGTAACGAAAAAAATTACGAAAGCGGTCGCGAAGATCAAAAAAGGCCAACAGCAGGTTTTAAGTTTAGGAAACATGGATGCGAAAAGAGACTGGGGTCACGCCCGTGACTACGTTGAAGCCATGTGGCTGATGCTCCAACAACCCGAGGCTAAGGACTACGTCGTCGCGACGGGCGAAGTTTATTCCGTGCGCCAGTTTGTAGAGATGGCTTTTGAAGAAATTGACGTGAAGATTCGTTGGGAAGGAACGGGGGCCGATGAAAAAGGCTACGACTCGAAGACAAATGCCCTGCGCGTTCAAATCGATCCTAAATACTACCGTCCGGCGGAAGTTGAGTTCTTGTGGGGTAATCCCGCTAAAATTAAGAAAGACTTGGGATGGTCCCCAAAAATAAAAATT
>CAXSEH010000023.1:0-17551 GCA_964236345.1 uncultured Bdellovibrionales bacterium | reverse complement strand
AGCGGTATGGTTCAATACGATCTTAAATATGATACCTACGGTGGCACGGAATGATTTTAGTCACAGGAGCCACCGGTTTTCTAGGCCGCCGCGTTTGTCGTTTACTGGAATCAAAAAAGCAAGAATTTATTAAAACGTCTTTGTCTTCAGGCTTGGATCTAAGGGATCAGAATAAGACCATTCGATTTTTCGAAACTACGAAGCCTGACTTTATCTTAAATTGTGCATCCTTTGTTGGCGGAATTCAATTCGGCCAAAAATACCCCGCCGACCTTTATAAAAATAATTCTGAAATGATCAATAATCTATTTTATGCCGCACATAAGGCCGGCGTAAAGCGCGTGGTAAACCCTATTTCGAATTGTGTCTATCCGGCTCAAGCAACCTTATTCAAAGAAGATGAAATTTGGGATGGTCCCATGCACGAGACCGTTTTGGTCTACGGCCTCATCCGCAAGGCATCGCTTGTAGCCTCTTGGGCTTATGCCAAACAATATGGTTTAGATACAGTTAATATTGTTATGTCAAATATGTACGGCCCCGAGGACCACTTCGAAGAAGAGCGCTCTCATGCCTTAGGCGCACTTATTATGAAAATGGTTAAAGCAAAAAAGGAAAAGTCACCTCAAGTTGTTGTTTGGGGAACTGGTTCACCAGTCAGAGAATGGCTGCATGTAGATGACGGTGCTCAAGCTATGGTGCGTAGTTTATCGATCCCTAAAAATTTAGACCCGATCAACATTGGAGTCAGTGCTGGGGTATCTATTAAGGATTTAGCACTCCTTATTAAGGAGTCGGTTGGCTACGACGGAGACCTTGTTTTTGATACCACTAAGCCTGATGGGGCTCCTTACAAAACAGTCGATGGGACTAGAGGCGAAAAAATATTTCAATGGACACCAAGTACTGACTTAAAAGAAGGAATTATGAAAACCATCAAATGGTATTTAGAGGAAATTAAATGAGCGACCAATTTGATAAATCAACATTAAAAAAAATTGGAGAAAATGTTTTTATTAGTAAAAACGTTGAGATTCGCAGGCCTCACCTAGTGGAAGTTGGATCTCATAGCGCTATAGATTCTGGTTTCTATTGTACGTCGGGTGCCACAATTGAAGACTACGTTCACGTTGGTCCTTATTGTACCGTCATTGGTGGAGCCAAAGGCTTATTAGTAATGAAACATTTTGCAGGTTTTTCTGCCGGATGCCGAATCGTTTGCGTCAGTGACGAGTACTTAGGAGAGGGTTTGACCGGACCAATGATTCCTGCGGAATTAAAAGGACCTATTCATTACTCTCCAGTCATTTGCGACCGTTTTTCCTTGTTAGGCACAAGTTGTATTGTCTTACCCGGGGTAACTCTGGGTGAAGGTTCTGTAATAGGTGCAAACTCATTGGTGACAAAGTCAACTGAGCCGTGGACCATCTATGTAGGTACGCCGGCAAGGCCCATTAAGGTCAGGCGCAAAGACAAAATAATCGAAAATGCAAAAAAACTAGGATACTAAAGGAATACAAAATGAAAAACACGATATTAATAACCGGGGCAAATGGCGGTATTGGCGGAATGATTTTATCGTATTTATTGAAGCAAGGTCATCGTGATATTGTACTTCAGTACCGTGGCGAGTCCGATAGTATAAAAAATATCTTAAACAAGTATGATGTAAATTTTGACGATATTTCCTTTAAGGCTGATCTATGCCACGAAGAATCGGTCGTAGCTTTAGCTTCCGCTATTCATGCCAAACGTGAATTCGTAGGAACCGTAATTAATGTAGCGGGTTCTTCGAAAAACGGCATGTCTTGGAAAACAAGCAAAGACGATTTTATGTCTGTTATACAGGACAATCTATTGTCTGCATTTTTATGCAGTAAACATTTTATTCCGGGTATGCGCGAAAAAAAATTTGGGCGTATTGTTAATTTCTCAAGTATTGTTGGAGCAACCGGAATTGCTGGAGCTTCTTCATATTGCGCCGCCAAAGCAGCTTTAGTTGGGCTTACTAAATCAATGAGTAAAGAATTGGCTTCTAAAAACATTACGGTAAATGCCATAGCATTAGGTTATTTTAATGCGGGATTAATTGACGATGTTTCCGATGAATTAAAAGTGGAAATCAAAAAAAATATTCCGATGCAAAGATTTGGCGAAGAGAATGATATTGGTAGTTTGGTCCAATATTTAATTGCGGATGATTCAAGCTATTTTACTGGTCAAATTGTAAACCTAAACGGCGGCCAAATTTAATTAAACGGAGTGCAAATGAAAGAATATAAAGACGGCGACTTAGT
Organism: uncultured Bdellovibrionales bacterium; assembly: GCA_964236345.1. Taxonomy (GTDB): domain Bacteria; phylum Bdellovibrionota; class Bdellovibrionia; order Bdellovibrionales; family Bdellovibrionaceae; genus Pseudobdellovibrio. The sequence continues at coordinate 15,254 of CAXSEH010000023.1, read as the reverse complement.
GGTAGCTAGACACATTCCTAGTTCTGAAGCTTGGAGTGGCGGGTTAAGTTTTTTTTCAAAAGATGAAGAATTTATTCAAGTAGGCTCTTGGGGATATGATGCTGAAAAAAAACTACTTCCGCACATTCATAATGAAGTCAAAAGGGAAGTTCTGTGGACACAGGAAGTTATCTACGTCCGCAAAGGAAGTATAACAGCGCATATTTTCGATACAAAAGAAAATAAAATAGAGGATGTCGCTGTTTCCGAAGGAGACGTTATCATTCTTTTACGTGGAGGCCATGGCTACACCATCATCGAAAACGGCACACAAGTTTTAGAAATTAAAAATGGCCCTTATGTAGGGCCAGATCTAGATCGACGTCGCTTTTAATTTTTCAGCGTAAAGGACTTTTTTATGGATTTTATAATGCAAATGCAACCGTGGTTCGGCGAAGAAGAAAAGCAGTCAATTCGCGAATATTTAGATGAAAACGGTTTTATGACTGAATTCAAACGCACCGAAAAATTTGAAAAGATGATTGCCGAATATACGGGTAGCAGACACTGCATTGTAGTTAATAACGGAACTATAAGTCTGACATTGGCCGCGCTTGCTTTGGATATAGGTTTTGGTGACGAAGTCATTGTTCCGAATTACACGATGATCGCAACCCCTAATTCAGTTAAAATGATTGGGGCTATCCCAATTTTCGTAGACGTTGAACCTACTACATTATGTCTAGATATTGAGTTAGTAAAAAAGGCAATTACTGGAAAAACGAAAGCCATCATTTTAGTATCGGCAAATGGACGCTATCCCCAAGCAGGCATAGAAGCATTCGTAAAATTAGCGAAAGAACATTCTATTGCTTTGATCGAGGATTCAGCGCAGTCGCTAGGTTCGTACTACCCCAACAAAAAGCATATGGGTACGATGGGTTGTATCGGTAGCTTTTCATTCTCAGCGCCAAAAATTATTTCAACGGGACAGGGCGGTTGTTTAATAACCGATAATGACGATTTGGCCTTTAAATTGCGCCGGCTTAAAGATTTTGGACGATCGGGTGGCGGCAACGATATTCACGATTGGATCGGCTATAATTTTAAATTTACCGAAATGCAGGCCTGTTTGGGTATAGAGCAAATGAAGAAAATGGAATTTCGCGTAAGAAGAAAAAAAGAAATTGCCCTACGATATGAAAATAATCTTAAAGATGTAAAAGGCGTTAAGCTATTTAAGCACGATTTTGAACATACCGTTCCGTGGTTTATCGATAGTTTGGTTGAAGATAGGGACGCTTTACAACAGTTTCTAAAAATCAATAACGTGGGAACACGCATCATGTACCCTCCGATCAATAAACAAAAGGCTTATTCGGTATCTGGAGTTTTTCCGGCCGCCGACCTTATCGGCGAAAAAGGTCTTTGGCTGCCGTCGGCCACTCAGCTTAAAAATGAAGAAGTAGATTACATATCAGAAAAAATTAAGCAATTTTACATTCCGAAATAACTACGATAAATCTCGAGTAATTTTTTCGGCTAAAGTCCTCGAAAAGTTTTCAATGGAGTGATTATCAAAGGCTGAAGAGTTTATAAAGTTATCCGCATGAACAAGATACTTGTTATAAGTTTCCTCATCCATCTTCGAAATGTATTCGTAAATTTGCTCAAAACTGACAAAGTCAGTGGGGTTTATGAAACATTCCTTGGGAATATATTTTAGAATATCAGCCGCTCCTAAGTAAATGGGAACATTGTTGGCGAAAAAACAATCAAAAATTTTTTCACTTAAGTTACCGTTTACATGATCTACATTTTCGTAACAGATAGAAAATTTGTATTTATTTAAAACTTCATACTTATTATCCGCCAGGCCCCGGTACAGATCCATTCTTGGACGAAATAAACGCGTGAAATAGGGAACCTTATTTAAAATACGATGATAAATAGGTCCGATAATAATCAACTTTTTCCAGCCGGTTCCGTAGAAATCAAAGTCTGACGGGTGATTTTTCGTAAACCAATTAATCCATTTCATACGAGAAGAATAGAGCTCATCTTTTTGGAAGGAAAGCTTAGCGCCAGAAACCATTGTACAAAGTTTTTTTTGCGCAAATGGAACGATTTTTGGTTTTGTACGGAATTTTTGCGGGAAGTTTAATTGGATAAATTCCGCAAAGCTATTTTTATACTGTATGATCGTGAAGATAGTTTTGAAATGTTTGTGGAAAGTCGTAATCCAATTGTTTGGGTTTATGAGCGCGGTTTCACAAGCAAAAAGATAGGATTTTTGTTTCATGTTAAGATCGGGTAACTGGTGTGGCATTTCGCAATAAAGAATCGCATCCGCCGTTTCAATGGGAGTCATATCCTGCGTATCAAGACTGAAGCCATTTTTTTCAAAAATTTGCCGTAACCTCCGGAAGGGCGCCAAAATATCGTTTTTATTTAGGTGGAGGTTGTTCTCTTCAAATATTTTGTTTTGTAGGTAAGGCTGTTGAACGTATAAGCACACTTTCTTCATAGTGTACGAGTAAAACTGGAATAAAAAAAAACGTCAATAATATACATGCAAAAAGGTAAAATTCGTTTACTATAAACGAGCATGGCAGGTCTAAAAAAAAGTATTTTTTTAAGGGGAATTGTTAGTTACTCTTTCGCGAACATTATTATATACGCCTTAAGCTTAATTTCGGTACCTTTGTTCATAAATTCTCAGGGACTTACCAAGTACGGTATTTGGACGGTTTTATTGACGCTTGTCAGTTACCTGTCAAATTCTCAGTTTGGTTTAGGTACGGTGACGTCCGTTCTTATTGCCAAGACCGAAAATGAATTTATTCATAAGACTATTTTTACCCGTTCGATTGATATCTTGATTATAATTTCGATCGTTCTATTTATTTTGGGAGTAGGCTTATATATTAACCCTTCCAAAATAATGGCTTTGATTGGGGATGTGCCGGCTGACTTGATAACCGAAACGAGCAAGGCTTTTTGTTTGCTGTATTTCTTTTTCATTTTTCGACTGCCGTTTATATCGGTGGCTGCGGCCTTTGTGGGACATCAAGACGTCCAGTTTGAAAGGCTTTATGTAGCAATCCTTCCGCAAATTTGGAACTTTATTGCGTTAATCATTGTACGTTCGTTGGGTGAAGGTTTGGTTTTGCTAGCTTTGTTGGTGGGGGCGGGCAATTTAGCTATTTGTGTAGCTTCGGCGGCGCATTTTTATATGAGGAACAAATATTTTTATGCCTTGAACAGGCACGATCTAGTTCCTGAGCCTTCACGCAGTAACATATTAAAAAATGGAGGGGTGTTTTTCTTTGCGGGGCTTTCCAGCATGATTATTATGAACACCGACAACTTGATATTAAGCCATCTATTCGGGGTCGACAAAGTGGCTAGTTATTCACTGACTTACAAGATATTTACGATCGCCTTTTCGCTGTTCTTTATCCTTAATTCTGCCTTATGGCCCATGTTTGGCAGGGCCTACGCCAAAAAAGAAATGGCATGGATCAAGACTATATTTTTAGAAGCTTCCATAAGCTTTCCGTTGTTAGGCGGGCTTATCTGGGTTGGGGGTATGGCTTTCATGGACGACTTTATTCGCCTGTGGATCGGCAGTGATAAAGGCTTTGCAGGTTTAAGCGTAGTTTTTGCACTTGGGGGATATGGCTATGTGGCTTCAGTAGTAAATTTTCAAAACGGGTTACTTTCAAGCGTCAACGAGGCAAAGCCTTTCATGTGGATCGGAATGGCCGAAGCCACCGTAAATTTAGTATTGTCCCTTTTATTATGTCGGTTGGTCGGTCCTTCTGGAGTTGCTTACGGAACTTTATTGGCTACCGTGTTTACTTCTTTTATTCTAATCCCAAAGGCGATTGAAAAACATGTGAGTCCGAATTTAGTTCTGCCTTTTAAAAAAATCCTGCTGCACTTTTTAATTGTGTTACTACCAAGTTTGATTTTGGTTGCAGGCCTTCGTTCTTTTGGCTTAGGTAAAGAACTATTATTTGGGTCAAAGATTGCGGTAATTTTAGCTTACGTTCTTGGGTGTATTTATTTTATACCGACTCATTCGATGCAGATGTTAAAAAATAAAATCGGCTACGGTGGAAATAATAAATGACGAAAATAACAAATGTACTGGTCATTGGCGGAAATTCCTTTCTAGGTAAAAATATATTAAAGCAGCTCCGCAAAAATATGGGCTTTAACGTTCAGTTTACTTCTAGAGCCCCAAGCTCTGATGGCTCGGCTTTATTTTTAGATTTGAGTTTAGAAAATGATTACTTACCATTGCTTAAGGAAAAGTATTTTGATGTAATCTTGTGGGTTGCCGGAATCAAAGATGTAAAGTGGTGCGAGGCTAATCAGACTTTGGCGAAAAAAATCAATTATGATTCGTTAGTTGATTGTTATGGGCAGATCCAAAGTTTGCCCGAAAAAATGAGACCGAAAGTTATTTTTATTTCTTCAGATTATGTCTTTGATGGATTAGTTGGACAATATCAGCCGCAATCTGAAAAAAATCCGAAAACGTATTATGGGCGATTGAAGTCTATGGCCGAAGATTTTTTAATGCGCCAACAAGGTCAAGACGTCGCAGTTAGAACGTCATCGCTTTGCGGTCAGGGCGGGGTCTTTTTTAACTGGTTGTTATCTGAATTAAGCCAACCTAAAAAATTAAGTCTATTTGCTAATTCATTTTTGACACCGACAAGCGTCGGGTACTTTAGCCGTGTCATCGAGGATCTTATTTTGGAAGTCGTAAGTGGTAGAAGAGGCAATAAAATCTTGCATATTTGCGGGGATCTTCGTTATTCTCGAGTTGAATTGGCGATAAAGTTAAAAAGCTCTTTTCCTACCGAGCTGATCGCCGAGGTCAGAGGCGAAGACGCCGCTGGACACTTAAGTCAGGATTTGTCCTTAGTGAGTTCATACGGTGGGTCGCAGGGTCCGCACAGCTACAACGACCTAGTTAAAGAGGCACAAGAATGTATAAAGTAATAGAGTCCTATTTTCATCATCAAGATCCACGAGGTTCTATAACGGGCATAATAAATTCGGGGAGTTGGGAAGAACTTAATTATATAACCTCGGTAAAGAATACTATACGCGGTGGACACTACCACAAAGAGACTGAAGAACTATTTTTTATCTTTGAAGGTATTGTGAAGATTAGTTTTGAACAAATAGTGAACGATAAAAGGTCTGGTCAAATAGAAATTCGTCATTTCAATGCTGGTGACGCATTCATCGTTCTACCTCACGTTTGCCACACTTTCGAAGTCCTTGAGGACTCAACGTGGATCAACGTATTAAGTAAAAAAATTGATAAATCGAATCCGGATTTTTACAAAGTTTTAGAATAGCCAAAAACTTTGGCGCGAATAAAGAAAAAAAACCATCTAATATAATGAGGTAGTAACCGTTTAAGATCAAATTTAGATTCGCCAATAGTTCGATCTTTCCAAATTCCCGGGATCTGGACTATTTTTTCTTTGTTTAAAGATGCCTTCACCATAAATTCCAAAGCTACTTCAAATCCTCCTAAGCTTTCAATCTTTTGAGATTTAACCCATTTCCCGGAATACATTTTAAAGTTATTGGTAGGATCGTTCGTACCGATTCCGAAAAGCGACAAAATAAGGCCCGCAGTTCTGCATAAGATTTTCTTGAATGCGCTACCGCCCTCGTACCCACCACCACGTATAAAGCGGGAAGAAGTGACAATGGTGGCTCCCTTATCCATTTCATTAATCATATTTGGAATTGTCGCGAGGTCGTCACAACAATCGCCCATCACCATAATCACCGGGCCGTCATGAATAATAGCGAATCCATACTTAAGTGCATTTAAAGCACCTTTTCCGTATGTTTGCCTAGTCGGAATAACTCGAGGATCGACCTCTTGGAGGGCCTTCGCGAAAGGAATGGTCGTGTCTTGGTCAAAATCGTAGATAATAAAAGCTCGCCAATGTAGATCAATTAGATTCGAACTTTTGTTGTCCAAAGCGGAACATAAATTCTTATATAGAAAATTGATATTTTCGCCTTCGTTGTAGACAGGGACGATAATTTCTAGGCTCCGTTTTTCCAATTGTGACATCCAGTGTATATGATTAATGTTTAATTAAAGTATTATAAACTATGGTAAAAGTAAAATCATGGACTAGCTATTTCTTTCTTTTTGCAATTTTATTTTTTTTACTCTTAAAGTTTTATTTCGCATCGACCGGATTTCTGAATTTTGAGGGCAATTTTTTCGAGTTAGGCCGGCAAATCGCCCAAGGGAAAAAAGACTTAAATGCTTCTCTGTACTTTAAATATCAAGCCAATCCAATCGGAACGGCACTCATCATTGCTTTTTTTTACTCATTACTTATCAAAATAGGCTTGATCAGCGAATTCCTGATTGCAAAGCTTCCCGCACTGTTGCTAATGATATCGGCACTATATTATGCAAAAAGGCTGTTCGGGCGAATATTCAGCTCTCTATCAGATATAAATGCATCGCTCTTTGTTTTATATTTCTTTATTCATCCTTCAGTTTGGGCCTTTACCGGCAGAACTTTTTCTGACAGCTACTATATTTTAGGGATGTTACTTTCTTTCGGGCTTTATTCTGAATATTTGCTGACCGGTCATCGAAGATTTATTTTTATTTTAGTTTCTGTTCTTTCAATTTTATTTTTGATCAAATTTAACACGATTTTGATCGTTGCAGTCTTGGGGCTGCATTTCATTTACGATCTATTTCGAAATAGAAAATTGGGCTTTAGAGATTTTTTTTCGCCTAGGCTTCTAATAGCGTTAGCGCCGGTGATGGGGTTATTAGGTTATTATGGTTTGGCGAAATATTATAATGTACCTTTTACCCAAAATAATTCGAACTTGGCTCAATTCTCGCGCTTTGAGTTTGCTAGAAACTATATTCTTTATAATCTGCACTTTTTCATCATCGCGCTTCCTTTGGGACCACTCATTTTGTATCGACTTTTGGATTTTCTGAATAAGCGGCAAAAGGCTTTCGCAATTCTTCTTTCGTTGATTGCCGGTGCGGGTTATATTTATTTTCTTGGCGATCAAACCCTTATGAACACTGGAGAATTAAACTTTGGGGGTCAGGTCGATAGATATGTATCAAAATATTATCTCCAGATCGTTGTTCCGGCCTTATTTTTAGCAACATTACACTTTGTTCTTCTCTTGCAACGGATTTTGTTTCAAAAGTTAGAAAAGATAGAAAGTTTTATTATATTTAGCTATTTATCACTGGTGTTCTTGCACTCGTTCGTAAGGCCCGTTCAGAGATATTTATTGATCCTTATTTTTTTTCAGATCGTCCATTTTATAATATTGTACAAAGAGCAGTTACGCTATTTTATTAAGTTTTTAATGTTTGCTTTGCCGGCAATTCTTTTGATTGATTGCGCGCTGTCTTACGAAAACAAAACAAAATCAGATGCCTACGTCCTTATGGGGAACGAGCTGAAGAAAAGAGACTCATACTACGTTGACGTTACTACGGGGCCCTTAATATCTCACTTGTTTGGAAATATTGCCGAAGAATATCTTTTAAAGGATGCAAAAAGAAAACGGATATGCATTTTTGAAAGCGGTTACGTCCGCAATGAGCCGATACCAGAATTTGAAGTATCAACCTTTTCCTCGTTGTCTTCAAAAAACTTTATTTTGTCGGCCGCAAATTGCAATTAGAATTTATATTCTAGATGAGGTCTAATCAATTTTCGGCCCATAAATAGAAACAGAATCCACATATGCCAGAAGCTTGAGTCGGGTTGACTACGCTGCAGACCCATGACAAGGATCGAGTAAACACTTAGGGCGGCAACGAGGTCAAGCTGGGTCTCTAAGGTATTTAATCCGGAGTCGCCTTTTTTGATTTCCTTGAAAGTAAGGAAACCAATTATTCCAAATAATATGAAGTAGGCGAGTCCTCCGAAAACTCCCGCGTTCGATGCCGCCGTGGTGTAACCGACGGCAATGGGATGACCAACTCGAGAAGAGCCCAGTGAAGCGCCTGCGCCAAAGGGATTATTAAATAAGAACGCAAACACTTTAGCTTGGCCGGTCGATCGCGCTTCAAAGGATTGCATCTTTCCAACCAATGTTGTGGTGCCTGCATAGATATCAAATTTGTACGAAATACTTGAAATTAGATAGAGGGAAAATATCAATAGTGCGGTTATGGTTGAGTACTTTTTAAGTTTCGTTTTGATAGCGGGCCAAAACTTTAAAAAAGGCAGAACAGCTAATAAGGTGATCAATGTACCTAACGACATACTTAAGACTAACGAAATACAAATAATTAAAAGTCTCCATCTCGATTTTGTCATGACGACTAAATAATAGAATGCCGGAAGGAGGGAAAACGAATAGGTCCCCGGCTCTTCTGATAAACCTTGAATGCGAAAAATAGGAAGTCCTTTCAGGATCGAAGAGTAGCGAAAATAATAGGTTAAAAGATAATAATCATATTCCCGACCCGAAATTTCTATTGTGGTTAGGGGGGGTACGTTTAGGCAGTTCAAAATAAAAACTAAGATGGCGGCCACCGAGATAAAAACGCTCAAGGCGGCATAAATTTTCAAACTGTAAAGCGCGAACGTTTTGTCACTAAAAAGCAGCAAAAAAAATAAAAATAAAAATTTTATCGCGAACAGGACGAACTGCCCTGTGCTATGAATGTCACCGCTTAAATAGGTTCCAACACCTAAAAAGAACAAGTAAACTAACCAAAAAGAAAATATATATCTGAAAACCTTCGGAAATGTGATCCTGTTTCTTTTAATCTTTAGTAAGGCCCACAATAAGCAAACGCCGACCAACGTGGCAACCGTTCCTTTGACTAAAAGGTCGTTGAGCGATTTTAAAACCATTGGAAATAAAAACCAGGTAGAAACTGTTACAAGGAGAAAATAATTGATAAAAGGATCACGTTCAAAAAATGTTTTTAATGATTTCACCGTGGTACCGATATCAGTAATGAGCCACCAGGGCCAGTATTTCTACATACAGTTCGTTTCAATGTCGTCATGGCGTTCAAAATACCTTTACTTACCGACTGTTTCAAGTTGTGTCGCAAAGACGCAAATAGTCGGATTGGATGCCTTAATCAGATAGGCTCGTAAAGCTGCAAGTCCAACCCCGCATTGCCATAAGAAAGAGTTAGCCCCTCCATAATTTACGGTCTGTTATTGAATACATTTTTATTTGAGAATACAATTCCCAGATGAGTGTCTTTGTGATTACTTCTCTGGCTAACCCAATTCTTTTGGCTCTGCTTCCTGCTGCCGCCGTAAGTTCACAGTCCCTATTAGATCTTCTTTTGGCGGCCCTTTTTATCGGGCTTATTACCAAGTTTTTTCATGATAAGAGAATTTTTATATTTGAAAAAATTGGAATCGAATGGGCCTTTGCCGGATACGTTATTGTCGTCTGTTTAGGATTTTGGTTAAACGCTTCTCGCGATGCCGAGTGGCTGCGTTCCGCCATCAAGTTTTCTTGGATCCTTAACTTTTATATATTATTTTATGGGTTACAGACGATCAATGTGAACTCTCTTAAAATTATAAAAGTTCTATCGGTGGGGACGCTACTTCCCACCTTATACTCGCTCGCAAGCTATATTCATGGTGTTGATTTGATTACCGGACGAGACAATGTGCGCATAACAGGCTTAGTTAATAGCGCGACTTACCATGCCCACGGCAATGCAGTACTTTTTATATTTCTGGTTGGTACCTTATTTTTTTCCTTTAAAAAATTGAATACGAAATGGAAAGTGTTCAGCCTTATTTCTACAGTACTATTAGGTTTAAGCATTTTATTAACTTTCACGCGCGGAATCTGGTTATCTGCCTTTATTAGTTCGGCGATCATGTTGTTTTTTCTAGATCGAAGAAAAATGGTGAAATTCGTTTTAACGACTTTGATTATAGCGTGGCTATCGGCGCAATTTTGGCCAGCCATGGATGAAAGTGTGGATTTAAAGTCGCGGCCCGGATCAACTGGAGAAAGAATCAACTTTATAAAGCTAAATTTGCAAATGTGGCAGGAATATCCGCTTCTTGGAATTGGCTACGGAGAAAATATTCGCCGCTGCCGAGAGTACTGGGATAAGCCCGAATGGCGGATGCCTGAAGATTATATTATCAGCCACGCCCACAACCAATATTTAAACGTTCTGTCAACGACGGGGCTGTTTGGATTATTTTTCTTTTCATCTTTCTTTCTCTATTTTATAAATAAGAACATAAAGTTGATTTTTAAAACCTCTTCGGTGAAAACGCCCGAACGCTGGGCGTTACTGATAACGTGTTTATGGGCGCAAATTGAATTTGCTCTAGCTTGTTTAACCGACGTCAGCTTCGAGTACGCAAAGATTCGGATTCTGATATTGTTCGTTTGGGCCTTGGTTGTCGTGATCGAGAAAAAGCCGTCGGTGGTTACCGAATGAAAAAAGAAGCCGATTCAATTACTTGGAATAATTTTGGGCAAGTTTTAGTATTTTTACTTTCAATTTATACAGTGGCAGCCGTCTCGTCGCAGACCTTATTAGATGTCGCCATGGTCGCAACCGCGTTGGCGTTGATCTACGAGTATTTTAAAAAGAAAAATCTTATTCTATTAAGAAAAATTGGCATCGAGTGGGCTTTCTTTTGTTACCTAATTGTTGTGGTATTAGGGTTCGTCATTAATGGTGCGCCCGGCGTAGAGTGGGCTACGTCAATCATCAAATTTTCTTGGATTATTAATATTTATTTTTTAATTTTAGCTTTTCGACTTGTGCAGCTCAATTTAGTCAGTGTCGTAAAGATTCTTTCTTCATTGACCTTAATTCCCAGTCTTTATGCGCTGTTCGGGTACCTAAGAGGATTTGATCTTCTAACGGGGCGTGAAAACACAAGGTTAACGGGATTTGTGAATAGCTCAACCTACCATGCCCACGGGAATGCGATTATTTTGGTCCTTTTGCTGGGCAGTCTTTTTTTTTCGTTTATGAAGTTGGACCGTTTTTGGAAAATTTTTGCTCCAGTTTCGGCGGCCTTACTGGCCTTGACCGTGCTTTTGACATTCACTAGGGGTATTTGGCTTTCATTGGTTGTTAGCTCCGTTTTCATTTTGGCCCTAATTGAATGGAAAAAACTTCTACGACTTGCTCTTTTGGGTGTGGCCATTTTTATCATCGCCGTTGCCGTTTGGCCCAAGTTTCATGACCGAATCACTCGCAGTGCCAGCCTGCAGGCGAACGAAGAAAGAATAAGCCTCTTCCTAGTTAACGTTCAAATGTGGCGAGAGTTCCCTTGGTTAGGTATTGGCTATGGAGAAAACCAACGTCGAAATCGCGAATACTGGGATCGGCCCGAATGGCATAAACCCCCGGGTTACATCACGAGTCATGCGCACAACCAGTATTTAAATGTTTTAGCGACCACTGGAGTATTTGGATTGATCTTTTTCATTTCATTTTTCTTTTTCTTTCTTCGCAAGAACATCGAATTGCTTCGTAAAACGAATAGAAAGATTGAGCCCCGGCGCTACGAGGTTTTGATGGTGTGTCTTTGGGCCCAGATCGAAATTACGCTGGCATGTTTAAGTGATGTCAGTTTTGAGTACGCTAAAATTCGCGCGTTGATTATTTTGGTTTGGGCTTTGGTGATTGCGATCGAACAAAAGCCTTCGGTTGTGAATGAGGGCGTAGAGATTATTCCAAACCCTTAAGACTTTGCTGAAAATTGTATTTTGGACGCCATCCTAGAATCGACTTTGTTTTTTCAATGTCTACGTGCAGATTTCCAACCAGCCGATCGACGTAGAGTTTTTTACGCAAAAGACGCGCAAAAAAATAAAAAATAGAAACCGGTATGGGAACCTGGATGATCCGCCTGTTTTGAACTTCGGCCATTTGATTGGTTAGTTGTTTTAAGCTCATATCCGCATCGTCAGACGCTAAAAAAATTTGCCCCGAAGCTTCCGGGGTTCCAGCACATTTCACGATTAAGTCACAAAGGTTGTAAACTGAAAGCAGACTTCGCTTATTATGAACGGCACCGAAAGGCAAAATTTTGAAACGCTGAACCAAATTGAAAAGCTTAGCAAAATTGGCTTTGACCTCGGGCCCGTAGATCAGGGGCGCCCGGATGATAACGACTTCAAAAAGACCAGGTTCATGTAACTTCATTAATTCCACTTCGGCTTTGTATTTCGAGATCCCGTAAGCATCTTCCGGGTGGGGGACTTCATCCGCGGTGAAGGGTTGATTAAAGGTTTTTTCGCCATTAACTTTAATCGAGCTGATAAAGATAAACTTTCTGATTCCTAATTTTTTCGCGGCGGTGGCAAGCCGTACCGTAGCTTCGGTATTTAGCTTTAAGTACTTAGGCATGGCCTGCGAACTGTCTTCATTCATAACGTGTACACGCGCGACCAAATGGATAACGACGTTCAATGACTGATTTGCTAAAAGCTTTTCCCAATCCGTAGGTAAATTTAGATCGCCATAAGACAGTTGGTTCTGATCAACGCTCTTTTGTACACCCGGTAGGTAACTGATATTCAATTTAGAAAGTAAATGGCAAAGATGTTTTCCTACAAAACCATTCGCGCCCGTTACAAAATAACGACTCGAAGGGTACGTCATTAAAGATAACCTAACTTATCTTCGCTTAAACTTTGAAGCATTTGCTCCCAATCCGGTTTCTGAAACTTCGTCGCCTGAACGTACTTATCACAATTTAGACTTTTGTCTGAATGTTTGGTGGCGTCTTTGATAATTTCGGTTTGGTTTTGGAAGATTCTGTTGGCCAACGTCAAAAGTTCGTACTTAGAAATTCGGTTGGAAGCTATATGATAAAGCCCGCAAAGATTCGGATAATTTTTGATCAGGCGAATTACTTCCTGCGCCACGAAGTTCGTCGTGACTCCGCTATAATAGACTTCAGAAAACCCGCTCACGGTTTTATTTTTTTGGGATAAAAACCACTCGATCAGTTCGGTTTTACCAAAAATCTCGCGGCCCACGATTGAAAGCCTTAAGGTTAATGAGGCTTCAGTGACTTCGCCTAAAAACTTACTCATGCCGTAAACATCGCGCGCGGTGGGAAGATCTTTTTCAAGGTAATTTCCCTTTTTTCCGTCGAAGACGCAGTCGGTGCTAAAATGGATCAGCTTCGCATCGTTACTTTGACACCATAAATCGATCGTCCGCGGAAAAAAAGCGTTAATGAAGTAGTTCTTTTCAACGTCGGCGTTTTCAACTTTTCGAAGGGTGATGCCAGTGCAGTTGATGATGAAAGTTGGTTTCAATTTACTTAATAAACTAATCACGTCATCCAATTTTTCGATATCGACGTTCTCGAATAAATGCGGGCCCGGAACGAAATTGAACTTTTCAAGTTTCGTTTTACTTCCACGTAAAGTACCGTAGACCCGTTGCGGAAATTCGTGACCCAAAATTTGCAGCATTTTATGGCCCAGCATTCCGGTAGCGCCGATCACTAAAATTTTCATGGGCTAACCTTTTTGCACGTAGACATCTTTTTTTCCGAAACCGGACTTTTTCACGGTTCGTAGAAAAGATCTTAATTTATTATCCACCCGGCAGAAAATTCTTTTCAAAGGCTGCTCTGGCCTGGCCATGAAAGACGTCACGTGAAAATAATTTTCGCCAGACGGAGATTCTTTAGAAAAATAATAATTAGAAACGCAAGTTCGCAAAGCCTTTGTCGCTTTAACTGGCGAAACCGAGTGCCATGAATGGTCGTGAGTTTCCATTAACACTAACCGGTTAAAACGGCTGTGGATGACTTCTGGGGTGTTGACCTCGCGATCCCAAAGTTCCAGATTCCCACCTTGATCGATGGCCCAATCCGGGGTGGCGTAATAAAGTAAGTTTAAACGGCGGTAAACTTTTTGTTCCTGGTCGTGAGAGTTATCGATGTGCGGGTCTAAGAAATCTTCCTCGCGCATGACGCTTAGGCCCCCAGCGTAAAGGTGATGATCGGGTATTTGATTGGGAATTCCCGTAATTTTTTCGACCACCTGAAGCACGCGGGGATCTTGAAAAGCAAAAGTGATATCTTTTAAAATAGAATCGAATTGATCAAATTGCTTTGTCGTTAGTTTTTTTTCACGAAAACTGTTCATTTCACGCCAGGCCTTGTTTTCGGGATCGAACTTGGCCGCGATTTTAGTTGCATAGTCTAACGGCAGCAAGTCATCGATGGCGCAGAAACCAATGCCGATTTTTTTCTTGTTTAAATCATAAGCGGCCGTGGCCGCAGTTTGGACGGATTGTAATTTGGCGACCAAAAGCTGGATCAGGTCTTCTCTCATTTTGAGTTTATTCCTTTTTTATGCTAACTCTAGATAAATAATATATTTTTGTCAGCAGTGAAGAGGAGCTTTTTTGATTATTTATGCGGTCAATATTCATACGGGCGGGGGGCAAGTTCTGCTTGATGAATTGATCCGGAACGAAATTTTTGGACCGATCACCGCGGCCTTCACTGACCAGCGATATAAAATGCCGGTGCCCGTGACATATCCTGTCTTCGTATCAAAAAGTAAAATTTGGGGACGTTTCAAGTCCGAAATAGCATTGCGTCATCTTGTTTTTAATAACCCACAGCTTAAGGACGAACAAATTTTATTTTTTGGAAACATTCCGCCCTTTTTTCGGCCGCCTGGTTTTGCCATTTTGTTTTTACAGAACTGTTTTTTAACGCGGGCCGTTCCTCTTCCGAAAGATAGTTTCAAAGAAATGTTTCGAAATTGGGTCGAAAGTTTGATCCTGAAGTTCTTCTCGGGTCACATTGACGAAATCTGGGTGCAAACAAATTGGATGAAGCGAATCACCAAAGGTTATTTACCGAAAACATCGGTCAGCGTGAAACCTTTTTTACCGACGATGCCGCTAAAGCCAGATCCTGCGCCGCTTCGCCATTACGATCTTTTGTTTGTTGGAAGTATGTCTTTAAATAAGCGGTTTTCTTTTTTTGTTCAGGCGCTCACCCTCGTTGATACCAAATTAGCGCGCAAGATTAAAGTCATGTTGATTTTGGATAATAAAACTCAAGATATCATTTTACCCACGTTTAAAAATGTCGAAGTCGAAATAAAATTTAGAATGTCCCATACAGAGGTTTTAAAGTTTTACCCGCTGGCAAAAGCCTTCGTCACTTGTTCACGTTATGAGTCGTTTTGCTTGCCGCTTTACGAAGCGCATTTTTACCAAT
>CAXSEH010000022.1:0-23467 GCA_964236345.1 uncultured Bdellovibrionales bacterium | reverse complement strand
CGCATATTTTTCTAAACCCGCGACAAAAAACTTTTCTTGTTTTCTGTGCGTAATAAATTGAAGATCAAATACATCAAGAATTTTTTTAAACTTAATCCCATTTTCGCTAACGACATCTTTAAATAAATCCTGCTGAAAACTTTGCATGATTTCCGGCATGCAGAACATTCCATTTAAAAGTTTAATTAGAAGTACTTTCTGGTCGAATTGATCGGCTTTCATGAGAACATTAAAGATCAACTTATATAACTTCGTTTGCATCTTTACGCCGGACTGAAATGAAATGTTATTTTTAATTTGTGTTATTTCATCAATATTAAGCTCTTTGTCATTTAAAAATTTGTAGAAGGCCACGCTGACGGAAGTTGGTGTGACAAATTTTTTGTAACTATCAAAAGTTTCGTTAGCCAAAAACGGTCCAGCCTGTGGTCCGGATAAAAATTGCAAATATAATTCTTTAGAAATATTTCGGGCCTTAGTTAAAACGGCGGAATTAATGATGCATATCCATGTCGGCATGTAGTTTTCAGTTCTAAGTCCATGAATTCCTGCATCACTCAGTCGTTGAACGAAGGCGGTGTCATTATTAACTTTAGTATTTACTGAATTAGCCGACCCGTACTCAAGGGCGACGATTGAAATCTTTGGCGAGAAAACCGTTAACGAATCGCCGTAACTTGCGCTATCGACCGGGTCGAACGAAACGTAGAAGCCTTTGCCTGAAGCTTGCCCTGGCTCGGCGATAACTTCCTTAATAAATTCGGCGGACAGTCCGCCGGCGTCAATGTACGAATCGTGCGTTTCCTTATCGGCCCATTGAAAGGCATACTTGGCATCGATAACTCTTAACTTTCCCAAAGAAACTGGGGCGGCGGGGTCAGATATATCAAAAAGCACGCCGGCGTTGACTTCCAACTTTTGGGCTGCCAGTTTTTTACCATTGAGTTCATCCTTGTAGTCGCGGTATTCGGGCTTCACCCAAGAGTTTGCTTTTGTAACCGGTGGCACTGTTGCTACCCCACCCGTCGTCACCGGAGTCGTCGTCCCTGCTTGACCGTAGGCCGATGTTACGAAAATGAAACTAAAAATGAAGTTCATCGTCCAAAAAGCTTTATTCATAAAATTCTCCGAGTTCGGGTGCGTAATTGATTAAATTTGGATTTGAGATGACCAAAGCTTTTAGGGCTTGTTCGGCACGGTTCAAGAATTCGGCATCACTCTGAGCGGCGGCGACCCAATCGTGCAGCAACGTACCGTTCACTAATTCAGAATTTACTCTTTCAGCACTCTCGAATAAGTCCATGTCGAAAATCGGTAGAGTGACGGGAATGATTTTTCCGCTCTGCTTCCAATTAAGATATTCGTAAAGCAGGCGACCGGTTCGGCCATTTCCGTCGGTCAAGGGATGCAAACTCATGAATGCCGAATAGAAATCAAACGGACCGATACCGTGATTACCCGCAAGATTATTTAATATGAAACCTGACGAGCTACCTTCAACGATGTGACCCATTAATTCTCGCAAAGATTTACGATACGTTTGTCGCGTGGCCGAAGAGCTTTCGTTTTCGTCGAGACTCGGGCTAGTTAATTCTAATTTCTGCGACGTCGCGGTCGTAAATAATCCTCGGTCCTGGAGGGTCAGACTTTTCATTACGTCCAGCGTCGTGTAGGCGACGCCCGTGCGCACGAACGACCCCGTAGGCATCGGTTGATAGTCATATAATTCTAGAAGTTTGTTGGACTTCAGTTTTGCGTAAGTGTCGCCATCAAACTGCATCAGGTGATCATCCCGGATCTTGACTTCATTTGACATTATGACGTCATAGCTTCGAATTCGCGGGGATTTTCCCAGCAACGTTCCAGCCGCTGAAAGAAAGTCTGAAACATTTTTTATTTTTGTAAAATCGATTTGAGTACGTCGTTCTTGGTATTCGTCAGATGCTTTTTTCACGAAATCTAATGATGGAATCTCTTTAATATGTTTTTTCTTGGCCAGGAGCGCTAAGGTTTTGATATCAAAGTAGCGCAAAATATTAAGGTAAGAACTTTGCGGCTTTTCGCTTTGTTTCAAAAGCGCCGATCGCTTTGATTCACAATTATCTTTGCATTTAAGAATTTCCACCATCTCGGTAACCGACGTGTACGCCGGTTTTTCATCGAGGAATAAATGATGGCAATCATTAGAAATCGTCGACCAACTGGGGGTCGACGACATCACGAAAACTATGAATATAAACCAGTTACGTCCCTTATTTCTCACCAAAGAGAATAAGCCTTGCAACCAAGCCAAGTTTTCAAAATCATTTTGGTGTTTTTAAACGACTAAAAACTCGACAGCGGCCGAAATTTGGGGTGAACCGAGTGCCGATTCTTCTAGCAAACCAAGACCCCGAACGCAACCCGATATCTGAACTTGCCTAATCGCCGACTCGGATTTAGAAATAAGAGAGTCAAATTAAGGAGATATATGAAGTTCACCATCACTGCACTTGTATTTTTTTTAGCCTTGGGAATTACTTTTAAGTCAGTCGCCACCAATACGGAGGCCTGTAGGGGGGGCGATAACCAAGAACACTGCGCCGAATCTAACGCCACCGAACATGGAAATACGAAATCTCATGGCAATGCCCACGAAGAAAAGTTGGGCGTAAAAATGAATTCACTTTTTCCGCAATATAAGCCCAATCCCAATGCGGTGGCCCGACCCTCTACCGTCAAACTGAATTCGCCAAAATTCTTATCGGAAGTTCCGGCGGGTGCGGTTAAGTTGGAATGGACCCCGGTTGATGGCGCTTCTAATTACCACGTCCAAGTCGCGACCGATCCTAATTTTAAGTGGCTGATTACGAATGATCCATGGGTCAAAACGAATTCTTTTGATGCCGCTCAACTTGAAGCGGGTCGAAAATACTACTGGCGCGTGGCGGCCATTAGAAGCCAAAACGAATCGATGTTTACGAAGTCGGTTTTTGTTAGTTCGGTTTTTTCGATCAAATAAAACCAGGAGTTCCTATGTCACGCGTTGATAATGAAGTTTTATTTAAACAATTGAACTGGCGCTACGCGTGTAAAAAATTTGATCCCACCAAGAAAATTCGCGAATCTGACTGGAATATTTTAGCCGAAACTTTACGTTTATCGGCTTCTTCGTACGGATTACAACCATGGAAATTCATCGTCATCCAAAACGCCGATCTTCGGGCGGAACTTAAAAATTTATCTTGGGGTCAGTCGCCAGTAACGGACGCTTCCCATTTCGTCGTTTTGACCTCAAAAGAAAAAATGGATGAAGAACACATTATCCGCCACGTCAACAACACCGCAAAAATTCAGGGAATTGAGCCGGCAAAATTGGATGGATTTAAAAACGTTATGGTCGGAGATTTAGTGAAAGGCCCACGTGCGCAAGTCATCAAATGGTGGGCGCAGAGACAGTGCTACATCGCCATGGGGTCTTTTCTGACGACGGCTTCACTGATGGAAATTGACACCCTACCGATGGAAGGCCTTGATCCGGCGGGCTACGACAAAGCACTCGGCCTAGAAGGTTCGGGCTTTCATACCGTCGCGGCTATCGCGTGCGGCTACCGAGCTGATGACGATAAGTACCAGCACGGAAAGAAAGTTCGCTTTGATATGGCCGATGTTATTTCTTACCGATAGGTTAAAATCGCTTACTTACAATAGCTTTTATGGTCTTGCGAAATGGTGATGACTTTTAAGATCGTTACTCCATTTTCCAATACTTTTTCATAGCAGGCCCGAAAGCCATCACTTAAGCGAACGGAATGTCTCTGACCTTGAAACTGTTTAAGTGGTTCGTCGTGATAACCGGGAATCTTTTTGACCTCTTCCAAACCTTTCGATTCAACTTCTTCAACCCACTTCAGAAACTTTTCTTTAACCTGGGTGGGCAATCTGTTCTTGGTAATTAATTTTTCAACTTCGTGAGAGTGTTGTATTTTCGTGGCCGCCGCAAAAGTGCCCGCGGCTTTAACTGCTTTTAATTTTCCCGGCCCAATAAAGATCGATAAAACACTACAGGCCATTTTTAAATTTTCGGATTTATCCAAAGTAGTTTTAGAAAGCTTTTCCGCTTTAATTTTTCGAAATAATTCTTCGGGATCTAAGGAAATCGGAAAGTCTTGGATGGTCGGTGGCCGTACGCGATTGAACCCCGCGTACCTGGTGATTTCTCCCCAAACAAAAACTAGCGGCTTTCCTGAAAATTCCGCAATATCTTTTTTTGAAACCCGTGCGGCCTCGGTTGCTAAAAAATCTTGGCACTGTGTCGTTTCGTTACATAATTTAAGGGCTAGGCTTTGCATACGGTAGGGATCTAAAATTAAGTCCACAACTTCTTTATCTACACATTCGGCAACAACCGAAGATCCGGCCTTTAGTGAAGCGGTGATTTCGTTCCAATAAAATTGGGTGGATTTATTTTCTACGCGACAAGTTTCCGCCGCCATGACGTCGAAAGCCAGAAACATTAAAATCCAAAATACCCGGAACTTTTTCACAGAAACTTATCGGATACCTACTTAAATCTCTAACTAGACCGAATACTAGTTCTAGTTACAAAAGGGGCTTGAGCATTCAGTTCCGTGGGGGTTCGAATTAATATGAATCATGACATACACTTCCTTATTTATTTTCGGTTTCGTTTTTATGTTAACTAGCATTTCCTCTAATGCATTCGAACTTCCCACTCACTATAAGATGGAAACGCTTAACTTTGACAAAAAAATTGACGTGAAATTCACAGGTCAAAAATCAGATAAAATTAAAATAATCTTCTACTGGGCCAGTTGGTGTTCTTTCTGCAAAGACTATACAAAAATTTTTGATGGTTTAACGGAAGACATGAGGAACAAAATTGAATTTGTCGGAATTTCGGTCGACGAAAAAAAAGCGGATGCGTACAAGGCTTACGGAATTAACTATCTTGTTTTGAAACAACAGTACTGGTATTTCGTCTCAGAAAAATCCACTGCAATGCCATCTAAGCTTCCATACCTTGCTATCATTGACAAAAATGGCGCTATCGATACAATATATGAGGGTAGCAATGAAGATAAAATCGCCTACATGCGAAAAAGGTTGGGCTACTTAATTGATCGTGATTCGAATGTCTTTGAATAGATATTTAAGACCGGGGTTTCCATTGAAAAAATTTTTAGTGAACCAAAAAGGACTTAGCTTAGTAGAAACTATGGTTGCGGTGGCGCTGGTCAGCGTTCTTACTTTGGCGACCGCATCATTAATCGGATCATTATCTAAATCAGACAGCGACAGCCGTACCACCGAATCATTACTTGAAGTTAAAATGGCGATTTTACGTGCCTTAGAAAATCCCGAAGATTTTAAAAGAACTTTAGCTTTGAATCCTGCTTTTGCCTGCATTCAAAATGGCAGCGATTGCGCGAGTCAAGGTGGAGAATTTTTGGTGTACAAAGCAAATCCAGATCTTGTTCTTCCGACGGTTTCATCTACTACCGTCGCAACCGACGGATTCGATAGTCGAGGCCAAGCTTGCAATTCCTACGATGCGGTCAATGGGGATGACGGTTGTCCGTTTAAATATGTGGCCACTTGGGTCGCGTTTTGCCCATCCGGTCAGAATATTAAAGACAAAGCTACGGTAGAAACGATTTGCTATAATCCTTTGATCGAGATTTCGGTGAATTTTTCTTACAAGTATAAGAACGCACCCGCAGGTAAAATCATCAATCAGGAGAAGATGGCGATCCGAACGACTAAAGCTCAGACCGAATCAAAGCTAGCAAAACTCTGCGCAATGGTAGGAACCGTTGCGGTGGGAACAAGTTGTGTTCGGATCGGCGGTGGAGTTAACAATTGCGAAGGGACTTGCGGTGCCACAGTTCAGGCTTTAGTTGAAGGATTTAATGATGACGGAACCCCAATTTGTACCTGCACGGCTGCCGTTAATACGAATACTCCCTTTATTTTAGAACAAAGTTGCAATTCTCCTGCAGCACCATTCGGAAGAGTCGTCTTAGGATTCAATCCGGATGGAACTCTTGATTGCGGCGATGGCTTAAGACCTGCGATTGTTGCGGGCGGGTGGTTAGGAAATCCCACTTTTCCCATGATACCGTACACCGGTGGAAGTTGATGTTAAACGCTCGGGGTTCAGCTCTTTTAAACGTTCTATTTGCGACCACCATAGTGGGAATGATTACCCTTATGGCGGCTTCGTACTTTAAAGACCTTGAAAAAAAATCTCAGCAAGATGCCGTACGGGCCCAGGCCACGACGGTTAAAGAAAGCCTACTTTCTCTTTTGGATAACGATGCCGCTTGGGCAAAAATCGTTGCCTTAAATCCGAGTCTTAACTGTCTGCAGGTCGACGGTATTCCCTGTGATCCAACCGGACCCGTAGTGCTTTATGAAGCTGACGGAACTTTACTAGGCGGCACGGCGGCGACGGACGGATTTAATTTAAACGGTTTGTATTGCAACACCTTTAATGCGGCCGTCGGAGACCCATCATGCGTTTTTCAGTTTGTGGTGAATGTCGCCTGCGTGGGTCCTTGCGGCAACACATCTAAATTACCCGGGGACTTGATCGCCCGCGCGCCAAAATTAACTTTAACTTCCACTTTCACTTACAGTTCAAGCGACCCCAAATTAAGGGGCCAACTTAACAACAACAATGTCGCATACAATTTCAATTTTTTACGTGGATCGCGTAGTCAAACGCTGGCCGGCTTTTGCAATTCTTTAGATGGTATTTTTAATTCGACAACCATGACCTGCCAGGCCGTCGGCGCCGCCCCGCCCGCGTTTAATTGCACGGTTGCCCCATGGGGCGACCCCCATTCGTGGTTTGTCGGGTTCGACGCTACGGGAAATCCCATTTGCAAAAAAGATGTAAAAGTAGACGCGGGTTGTCCACCGGGTGCAGCCTTTGTCGGCATTCGGGCCGATGGTTCTTGGCGCTGCGGGGGTTTTTAATGTTTAGTAAAAATCAAAAGGGCTTTACGATTATTGAAACATTAGTAGCCGTAGGAATTTTAAGTATTATATTCTTGTCTGCCATGACACTTTTCAAACTAATAAACGACGCGCCTAAAAAAACGGAAGCCGTTTTAACGATTCTAAAATACAAAAAAACTATTTTAAGTAATCTTCAAAGCTCGGACACTTTGGCGAGCACCGCCTCTCATCCAGAGAACGTCATTCCAATAGACCCCGTTAACTTGAAACCTTGTTTGATCACAAGACAAAATTGCGGTAATACGGGTTGGGAAGAATTATCCGTTTATGATCGTTTAGGAAACGTGATCACTAAAAGAACGCCTTTACCCTTACCTAATACTTTCGGATTCGGCATCGACGGAAAATCGTGTACTAGCTATCCTTCAATAAGTTGTCCTTTTCAGTTTATCGTTGAATGGAAGGCTATTTGCGATCCGGGGGTGATCGGGTCTTGCGCCACTCCGCAAATTAAAATCAAAGGAAAATTTAATATTTTTAATCAGGTGCCAATGTCCGTGAACACGGCACTTTACTCGTTCGAAACTACGTTGGGCCAATTTATTGGTTCTTATGAACAGGGTTGCGCCAGCTTAGGCGGAGTTTACATACCAGGCGATCCTCCGCAATGTAAGATGCCATTTGCGGGTGCCTGTCCCACCATGACCGACGGCACAAAGCAAGTTGTTGTAGGATTCGATACGACTCCGCCAGGTTCTAAAATATGTAAAGCCTACTATGCAAATCCTATCGCGGGAACTTGCCCCCCAGGTCAGGTCATGGTGGCCATAACGCCTGCTGGAGTTCCTACCTGTAAAGTAATAGTTGCCCCGACCACGCCGGCTCAGCCTATTCCCTTCTGCGATGCCAATCCGTTTGATCCGGCCTGCACTTCGATCATACCGGCGGATCCGGGCAGCCAAGGATTTGATGGAGGATGCGGCGCCGGCGGCGGCGCATGCTAAAGTTTCTTGGGTTAGCCTCTTTGCTTTTTTTATTATCATGTAAAAAAGAAATCGAAGCCCAGGGGACGTATTCAAAACAAAGCTTCGCTTCGCAAATATTAAACAAGTTAGAAATCAACTACAGTCGTTGGGACGATATCGAGTTTAAAGGATCAACGCTTCAGTCATGGCGTCTGAAAAATTTTAACTTCGCTAAAACAAATTTCACCGGAGCCACGATACGAGATTCCATTTTTGATGGAGGTAGTTTCGAAAATTGCCAATTTAAAGACACTTACATCGTCGATTCAATCTTTAGAAATTGCGTGATAACTAAAGACGCATTGAAAAACGCTATTCTGATTAATGTAAAATTCGAAGAATGCAAGCTTCTGTGATCCGAAAATTTTACCTCGCAAATCAAAACGAAATTACGAATGATTGGCATTTGCAAATTTACGGCGCTTTGCTGGCCGGGCTGCATCTAGTAACCGCTTATTTTTACGTAGATTTTAATTTTCCATTTAACATTATCTGTTGGCCGTTTCTATCGGGCTGCCAAAGGTGGACTGCCACTTTGACCGAAAACTGGAATGGCATCTTAATATTTTACGCGATTCTGGCTTTGACCTGTCTTATTCTTTTCTTAAAAAGACGTACAGCTTCAGCGATTTTTCTTTTACTTTTTTTAAGCTTAGCAAAATTTCTTTTGCAGATGACCGATTACCGCTTGATGGGAAACTACCATTATATGTTTCACATTATTAGCTTCGTGTTTTTATTTTTGCCGAATAAAAAATACTTTATTAAACTTTTTATTGTCGGTTTCTACTTAACGGCTGGCTTCTTAAAATTCAATTCCGACTGGCTTAGCGGTGAACTTATCGCAAATCGTTTCGTTAAAAACCAAACCTTATTAGAATTGGCTAGTGCTTACGCGATCGTCATCGAACTTTTTTTCTCACTATTTTTATTGTCGAATAAAAGAGTTTGGTTTTTTCTAGCCTTGGCGCAGTTGATCCTATTTCATTTATTTTCGTGGCCCGTGGTTGGATACTACTACCCGGTCATAATGTTAATTCTGCTTTCTATATTTTACATGAAGCCTGCCGACTTCATTTGGCCGCGGCCATCTTGGCCTTGGATTTTCGTTGCATTTTATCTAGTGGCGCAACTACCTAGTTTTATTTTTTCCGCACAGCCGGCCGTTTCGGGCGAAGGAAGATTGTTTTCATTGAATATGTTGGACGCGAAGACTGAATGCCAAACCTTATTTTATATCTATAAAAAGTCAGAGACCATCGAGTACAATCCAAACTTCGATGTGGCGGGTCCGCGGATACATTGTGATCCCGTCGTGGTTATTTCGAAGGCCGCCCAAACATGTCAATTTTATTCCCAAGATCCAGATCTTATTTCTATCCGCGTGGACCATCAGGCGCGCCGCTTAACGGACCCATTCAAAATATTCCGGATATCATTTGATGATGTATGTCGGCACCCCTTAAATATTGGAATTCTTGGCCATGTTTACCAATAAATTCAAAATTAATTTAGGCGTAATTTATCTCATAATAACTATCGGGCTTATTTATAACGAACGCACTTGCTTGATGGAAAACAAATTACTTCGCGACGGCCCTCGTCCTATCGCTATGCTGTGGAATAGTAATTTTATAAATTCATTAGACAACGCAAATGCGGTAAGCCCGGCAGCAAACGTTAATTACCGCGGAAACGTTGCGCATAACGGAGTATTCGAAGTTGATTTTTTTCCTGAAGATTTCAGATCCAAATGGAAATCCACTAGCATTAATTCATCAATCCACGACGCTTCAAAGGCTTCGGTCGTCGGAATGGGCGAAGCCCTTTACGTGGGTTCGGACACCGGGGCCTTTTACGAATTTAATTTTAACGGTCAGGTAGTCTATAGATTTCATCTGGATCGAACCCTCAGAGGAATCCATTCAACGGCAGCCATTGATGATGGACAGGTCTATTTTGGCTCTTACAGCGGAATCCTGTATGCGGTTAATCGAGCCAGCCGTAAATTAAATTGGAGCCGAAAAATGGGCGACACAATTGGAGGTTCCATCGTTGCGCTCGGTACGGAATTAATAGTAACCGTGGAAAAGGCAAGCTCGCCTAACGGTTACTTAGCTAAGCTTAATAAAAATACGGGCGAAGTTATTTGGCAGACGCAATATCTGGGCGAACAAGCTCATTCCACCCCGGCGGTAGATTTAGAAACTAATACGGTCGCTGTCGGCGTCAACAATTCGACCGTGCAAGGTTTTGACCTTACGTCGGGACAAAAAAGGTGGGCTTTCCCTTCTCAAGGCAAGGTCAAAAGCACGATCGCAATTCAAGGCGGCCGCGGATTTGTAACCAGTTGGGGAAAAGAACTTATTTGCTTTTCGATGAGCGACGGGAAAGTTCAATGGGTCACTTCGTTAGAAGCCAGCTCGCAATCAAGTCCGGTTATCGTCAATAGGAACTTAGTTTTCGCCGTTGATTCAAAAGGTAAGTCTTACGGAATTGATTCTACAAATGGGAAGATTCTGTGGAACTTGTTTTCCCCGCAAAAAGGACTGATCATGAGTCCCATCGCTTTAAGTTTGCGTAGTGAGTCGTTGATATTATCGAACTGCGCTACGGATCAATTGTGCATGATATCCACCGCAGGAAAAGTGCTAAAAAAAGTAAAATTGTCCGGAAAATTCACTGGATCACCGTTCGTCCTGAATTCAACGATATATTTCAGTTATGATGATGGGGGCGTTGAAGCTTTTGAGATGGTATCTCATCAACGCTAAAAATATGATGCTTCAATACAATTTCTTTTTCGCCCGTCATGACTAATGATTTAAGGCGCATGATGCGATACCAGACTTCGTCAGGGCCCACTTCGTAGATATGGCCGTTGCACAGACAAGTAAAGTTAAATCCCAACGAAGCCGAGCCGGGATCGGTCGAATGGGGAGCCACGGAAAACCTAAGTTTTTTTTTGCCCTTATTCTTCACTAACAAAAACAGGATTGCTTGTTCACTGGCCGCTAACTTAAACTCTCCGTCAGGAAGCATCCTTTGAATGGCCAGGTCGGTCGACTTAGTGGCAATTCCATTTTCAGCAACTCGATTTACCGCTGTCTTTGATCCCATTGCCAATTTTACTTCTAGGGGTAAGCTGCCATAATCCCAAACGAGCTTATAATTTATCAGGCTTTGCGCTCGAGCGACCGTCGCAAATGTCGTCAAAATTAAAAATAATGCTATTTTACTTTTCATAAAGTCGATCTTTAAAAGTGGAATTAGCGGCCGCTTTATCCAGTCCGATGACTTTATGATTAATATCGAATGTATCCAGTTTTCCGAACGTTGAATTTAAATTGACCCTAGCAATGCGATACCAAAATTTTTTCGGAGGTAGAACGTAGACTCGCCCGCTACACAGACATTCAAAATAATGCCCCGCCGAGGCATGATGGGGATTCAATTCATGTGGTACCGCATAAAAATATTGTTCCTGGTCGGTATCATTATGAATCAGCAAAACAACTACCTTATCTCCCGGAACTTGGACTTTAAATTTAGACTTAATTTCTTTTGCCAGCGGCGCTTCCTGTAAGGTGTTAACGACTTCCGTCTCGGAAATATATCTTTCCTTTTCTTTGGCTACTTCAAACACTTGCATCTTTAATGGAAATTTTTCGTACGACCAGGATAAGGAAACTTGAGCCGTCCGCGAAAACGCCGTCACTTGAAACAAAATTAAAAAAATAAAACTAGGCTTCATACTTCTGATATCCTACACTCTAATTATGGGCGATCTGACCGCGAAAGAAAAAATTATCCTTGCATCAATAATCTTAGTTATTGCCGGAACCATAGTATATAAAAAAGTTCTTAAGAAGCCTTTAGCCAAGTCGTCGATAGTCGCAGTATCTCCAATACAAAATCCCGTTAACGCACCAGAGAAAACTGAAACTGCCGTATCTACCAGCCCCACCGTCGCGGCGCCATCACCCGGACCGACAGAGACCGCATTAGTCGAAAAAACGGGGCTTTGTGGTAGAGCACCGCTTGATGGATCAACTTATTTGATTCCTTATTCAGTTTTCAAGAAGCTTAACACAAAGAATTCTAAATATTTCGCCTTACCTTCGTTTCATGGTGAATGTTTTGCGGATAAACGGTCCGTAAAATTCAAAATCGTTTCGTATGACAAATCGGCCGATCGGCCTTACGCCTACTGGGGAGATTTTGAAACGACCTTCACATCAGTCCAAAGGGCGAGGTCGTTAGAAGACCTAACCTTTATTCCCGAGTTTAAAAAAGACAAACTCGGTTTTAAGACAAAGGTCGGGGCCATCGAAAGTTTAGTTTATCTGGGCGGAAGGCTGACCGATTCTTATATTTTGTTTAAAATATCAGAAATTAAGAATCTACGTCCCCGACAATCCAGCGGAACTTATGACTTTTATCCTGGGGTTCAAGTTATCACCAAAGCCGATTATGATCGTATTTCTGCAAGTAGCGAATACCAAGTCTTAGATGTGCGATTCTTTCGGCCCCCAACCGAGCCATTAACCGGTTCTCTTTATATGCGGTTCCTTGCCTTTAAGAACAAAAATATCATCCGCCCCACTGAGGCATTGCAAATCTACGACGGCATTAAAAAATTGATCCCCCCTATTCCGAAAGAAAAAAAAATAATTCTGGTTGGTGCGTCCGGAAAAGATATGACCCCTTACAATGTCGTCCAAGTGATGTGGAGTGCCGGTTATAAAAATATAAGTGTTTTATATGACGGCTATACTGCGATTCAGAATAAAACGTTGATCACCCCCGTAAGCTATTCTGACTTAAAAATCGAATCACTAGAAACTTTTCGATATGATTTGAATTCGGCCCTAATTTTAGATACACGCCCACCCCGACATCATAAAATTAATCTTCCGCAGGGTTGGACCGCGCCTATTTACATACCAGAAGCCCAAGCCCCTTTGATCAGCGACCCAGCGACTCGGGAAAAGATAGATATTTCAAAAATCAACCTGGCAGATATCAAAGCGCAAGCTGCAAACAAAAAAATTATTCTTATAGGTTCTAACGACTATGATTGGTCTCCGTTGGTGCTTTTTGATCATTTAAAAAAGAATTCATTTCAAAACCTTTGGTGGGTTCGCGAAGGTTTCGACGGCATTGATGTTTACAGTCGCGTAATGCCGGCCTTTTCTGAAATGTACAAGATGGTGCGACCAGCTCGGGATACCCTAACAGGGGGCGAGGCGAAGAAAGCTAAAATTAAAGGTGCACGAACTTTAAAACCTAAGACCGGTACGGTCATTCAACGTCAAAGACGCAAATTCACTCCTTCTCGCAAAACCTTTAGGGTTCCAACTAAAAAATCTAAAAATCAACTCGACCCCCGAACCGGTCGCTAATGAGCTTGCCTTTCGAATTGGCCGCGCAAATTAAAAAAAACCTTCTGGCGAATCCGGAAAAAGTTGTATTTGAAGACTCGTTTGGATCTATGAAGGGCCAAAAAATTCTGGACACTATTGATAGCCTGATCAAATGTTTAAGTGAAAAGACTCCGGTGGGAAGCCGCGTAATCTTGCAGTTAGAAAATGGATGCGGTTTAGCAGTCTCGTTGCTGGCGGTTCTTTTCTCTGGCCACTCTAGTCTTCTTATTCACTCTGATTTGAAAATAAATTCGCACGAAGGTTGGGGTCTTGGCGCCGTAATTTCTGAAGACATAACTACACACCAGGTTCCGCACATTATCATCAATTCTCAGGGGAAAGTTCTGAAAGTTATTGATCTTGTTAATGACATTTTCACGGACACCACCGATCGTGAAGAGACGCTTGTGCTTTTTACCTCAGGATCAACCGGAGCTCCGAAAGGCGTCCGCATATCTGACAATAATTTAATTTTTATTTCAGACCTGGTCATTCAACGGCTCGGACTTAATGAATTTGATTCGACGGCCATTCTCTTACCTATGTCACACGTAATGGGATTACTAACCCAGTTTTTTCCGGCTCTATTGTCCGGCGGCAAAATTACATTTCTAAATTCCTTAAACTCTTTAGGTCAGATGATGAAAACCCTGAATGAAGCCAAAGCAACAACCGTAACATTGATTTCGAGTATGATTCGGCCCTGTGTTTCAGAGGTAAAATTAGGAAAAGTGCGGCCCAATACAAATGTCCGTGAAGTTCAAGTTTCAGGCGGAGTGATCTTAGAGCAACATATTCGTGATCTTAAAGAACTTTTTCCAAATGCAAATATTCACAGAGCTTATGGGATGACCGAAGCGGTTCGAATTGCCACGGTCGATAGTTCTCAAACTGAGTTCGATACGGACTGCGTTGGGTTGGTGTCGCCGTTGGTTGAAGTGCAAGTTCGATCCGACGATAACAAGATCGTTGCCGATGGGAACGGTGGAACTATCTTTGCCCGCGGACCAAACGTGGCGCTTGGATATCTTAACTCCGACCCATTCCCGAAAGATGCAGAAGGTTTTTATAATACGGGCGACCTTGGATATCTGGAAGACCACAAACTTTTTGTCTTGGGCCGAGCCGACGGAGTTTTTAAGCTTCACGGTAAAAAAATCTCTACGCAAGAGCTTGAAAATATTTTTACGAAAGATTCACGTATCCTTGAAGCTAAGTGTATGGCTTACGAAATAAATAAAGAATTGCGACCTGTTCTGTTTTTGATGGTTCCCAACGGAAATGCAGATGAATCGACGGCGGGCTACCTGGCAGACTTTATCAAAAACGAACTTGATACGATCAAGCGACCCCGTAAAATAATCCTGATGACCGGATTTCCCCGAACAAAATCTGGCAAGCCCGACGGGGAACGACTTCTAAAGATGTTAGAGCTCACAGCCAGCCCGGCGTTAAAAGTAATATATTTGGGCGGGATCGAATTTTACCTCGCTTGATTTAAACCAATTAAATTTAACATAAAAACTTTTCGATCGGAGAATTTTTCACGCGTCGCGTACGGAGTGCTGTTGATCAGTAAAAGTCCATACAATGCGATGATTCCGACCAATCTTAACGTATGCCCGGCAGGTCCCATGGGCATCGATACACGGCTTTTTTTAAAAAGAGATGAAGTGGCCGAGACAAAACCGAAAAGTAAAAAATAGGGCCCTTGATTAATGGCAAACTGATAAAAGCTATCACCCGATCCATAAATCATAATGAAATAAATATCGCGGATGTAATGATAAACCGAGCCGCCGACAAATACTGTCAAAAAAATTGCCAAGAACATTCTTAGGTCTTTCTTTTTTCGAAGACCGCCAAGCGCGTCCCACAAGGGGTAAAAAAAGAAGGTCGTCAGAAGCAAGTTATAATAGTACATCGACCTGGCGAAGAATTCGTTGAAAGTTTTTGAACTCAAAGGTCGGTAAGACGATCTAAAAATATCGAATCCCATTATTCTGACGATGCTAACTTGTATTCCGCCATTGACCGCGATCCCTAAACCTAACCACTTCAAAACCGAAGCGAAAACGCCTAACCACGTTAAATAGAACGGAACCCCTAAATGATTATAAATCGCGAAACCCAATTCGCGATAATCAGGTAAGTTAAGACTGGGAACTTCAAGAAAAGTTAATAACGTAAAATCCGTTCCGTAAATAACATACAGAATTATTTTAAAAACCAATTTCAGAAAAAGGCACCAGTAAAGAAGCTTTATCCCTTTCAGGCGACACACAGAAAGTTGCTGACAGTCACTGACCTCGGTTCGCTTTAAATCGGGTAAGCCGGCGGGCACGGGTGCCTGACGATCGATCCACCAGAAAGGCACCGCCGACAGGGCAGCAATCCAACCATCATTTTCATGTTTCGCCGACTTGATGTAATAGCAAATAAACCAAATTCCTTTACCCATGAAAACAAGTAGTCCCCACAACAGAAGTTTCACAACCCCGGTAAAAGCGAAGCTTTGTATTAGCAGCGCTGCACCAGTGTAAAGCCCCAGCACCAAGTAGATTTTTTTTGTGCTTGTAAATTTCAATCTTTTTTCAAGTTGCAATAAGAGGAAATAGATTAATATTCCGGCGCAAATAACGATTGCGATGAGTGATAACCCAATAACCGTCGAGGGAACCGATTCTTTGGCCGCCAACACGGTAAGAATATTTTTTCTAAAAACGGTTAACCATACTTCGTCATTAAACAGCCAAAAAATAATCGAGCCTATCGCTATAGGAATGAGTCGGCGAAGTCCTAAAAAAATAACCAGTGATAAGATTAATACTACCGTTAGCCAGTTGGGAAAGTTACTTAACTTTAAGCCAATTCCAAACCAAAAAATTAACAATATTTTACCCAAAGTAGTTTGAAAAAAGTGAATCAAGGCTGGGTTTTTTTCGACGTCTAAAATAGTCTTCATCACGGCTCTAATTGTATGTCGAGCCTTTATTTCTGACAAAATGTATTTACAAACTTTAGGTAATAAGTTGAAATAAGTCCATTCAGGTGACTATGAAAAAAAATGAACAAGACTATCTCGAAATTATTAAAGGAAGCATCAGGAAGGTCCTAGACCACCGCTCGATTGAGATTAAAATTGACGATCACGTGATGCAAGACTTACATCTCGACTCGATGGATTTTGTGGATTTGATTTCTGAAATCGAAGTTGAGTCAGGTTTGCAAATTTCTGTCGGTGATCTGTTTGCCTTCGCCCAAAAGAAATATGGACGTAGCCGAGACGTTACGATTCAGGAAATTGCAAATTACTGCTTAAGTCTACAATCGTGAAAG
Source organism: uncultured Bdellovibrionales bacterium (assembly GCA_964236345.1). Lineage (GTDB taxonomy): Bacteria > Bdellovibrionota > Bdellovibrionia > Bdellovibrionales > Bdellovibrionaceae > Pseudobdellovibrio. The sequence goes on along the minus strand of CAXSEH010000022.1, from coordinate 6,711 downwards.
ATAAATGGACCCTAGGTCCCTTTATCTTTGTAGCTCATTTTATTGCCTTCGAAATTTTCCGTTGGTACGGGGTAATGCGATCATTACCTAAGTCTCTAGTTGGATTTTACTCGCAAAATTTTATCCCCCTTCTAACAGAATTGTCTTTACGCCTAGGTTGGTTTTTATTGCTGTCGTTAACTTTAGTCGTGGCCGTTGCGCTGCTTATTAAAGTGTATCGTGTAAAAAATTATTTATGGTTCTATTTGATGCTTTCAATATTTGCAGCACTACGTTTCGCCGACGTCCCTACCACTTGGCAATGGGCCTATGCAGGTCTTTTTTTAATTGTTCTTAACGGAAATTTTGCGAAGTCGGATCGTAAGAATCCCTTTCTAGTGGGCTGTTTAAATGTTTGCTTACTATTGTATTTTTTCCCCGTTGCCCGTTATCTAAAGGAGCCGCAGGCTTCAAAAACTTTTAATTTCCCCCATGTTATTCTAATTTCCACGCCGCCCAATGAAATTCGATCTATGGACTTAACTTCGATGGATAATCTAGTCCATTTTTCCAAAGCCATTTCTCCTTCGATGAACTACGTAGTGGGATGGAATTCTATCCTTACGGGAAAAGAACCTGACGAACTAAAGGGTCGAAATATTTTACCTGTCGAAGGATCGGCCGTTAATGATGACTTAAAGAATTCCTTCATACGAATTTTCAAAGATAAAAATTATAAAACTTTATTTCAGTCAGATTCGGCAAAATTTAGAATTTATGATCAAACTGCAACTTTTGATAAGGTCACGAGCCCGATGCCCAATATGGTGAACCTTTTTGTTGGCAATATAAATGATACCTTTATTGAACGAATCTTCTTTAGTTACCCGCTAAGCTCTCGCGATGACAGAATTTTGGACAGACTAGTTTCCGAGTTGGCCGAATCGAATGAACCTCATTTGCATATCCTCGATTTAGACACGGTTAAGAATTCCCAATCAATAGCGAATTTATTTGGGAAAAAATTGGCGCAGGCCAACTTAATTTCGCACACGGTTTTCGGCGTTCTTAACTTTTCTAAATTTCAGCGCACTAAAGAATCAAAGCTATTCTTGCCCGAAACATTTAAAAGTTCGCCCCAAGTAGACACTTCTTTAGTTGATTCGGAAGCACCCGAAATAAATTCTTTGTGGCTTCATTTGCCCGGTCAGTCCGAACAAACCATCGATCAAAAAGTAGGTCTGATCGATTTATTTCCCTCGATTGTAGACTACCTTAAGTTTCCGCCCCTCGATGTATCGGGTGGCAGGTCCTTTTTTCCATTACTGCAAGGTAAAACCATTTCACCCCGTTCCTATTACTGCGAATCATCAGACTGGTATTTCAGTAAACTTCGCGCAGACCGTTGGGCCCCCGTTGATGTACTGGATGCAGATTCTTTAATTTTAGAACCGAATGGCCGAGCTCCCCTTATATACCTTCGCGCTTCGGTTGAACCCCAGATTCTCATTCAAAAACAAAGGATATTTCACCAATCCGACGTCAAATGGGTTGTTGTACCGAAAAAAAGGGGCCTCGAATACTTCAGATGTGACGAAAGGAATTGTCAGAAGGAAGTCGACGTAACGAAAATTCCCACCGCTTTGATGGCAAAAATAGAAAAGGATCTGTCGGCGCTAAATTCAAAAAGACCGGACTGGAGTGAACTTTACAAAATGTATCAGTCTATAAGCCGCAGTCCCTATTCTGAAACCTATGCCGAGCAGGTTTCTGGACTTAGCGTTAACAAGGATATTCAAATAAAAGACTTTGTTAACTCGGAAATAAAGTATTTTTGCGGTCGAATATTAACTAGGGACTTTAAAAGCCGCCTCAATACCCCTAAAAAAGAATTGATAGCCAAAGCTACGGCGACAAATACCCGAAAGTTACTAGAGGAATTAGCCGAAATGGGGCCATGTCTAGACCCGGCTGTTCCATCCAAAAGTCTTCTGCTCTTCAAGCGGATTACCGACCAGTACAGGAAAAAATATTCTAGCGACCAGAAATTTGTTTTTTTAAATCGAACTGCGGAATCAAACCCCGGTTTCGAAAGAAATGTTGAACAAATGTTGATTTCTGATAGCTCTAAATCGCAACAGTTATTATCTACTATTCGAATTAGCCCAGAAATAAACGGCGATTCGCAAAGTCTTAAAACGTTGGAAATTTTGTCTACCGATGAATCTGAAATCGTAAAAAGCGAGAACCTTAACGCTCTTTGGGAAGATGAACTTCGATATGATTCAACCGAAAACCTGAAACCCTTTTTCACTTACCGGTTCCTTTCTCTCTATTTGAAGTCAGAAGTGTCTGGATGGCTTTGGCTGTTAGGCCAGATGAAATTTCGCGAAGTCCCGTTGGGTTTTCAAGATTATATAACTAATTTGTTGAAAAGGGATTCCGAGAGCGAAAAATTGATCTCGAAGTTCCAGCAAGCAGAAACTGATTCCCTTGCCGCTTTCAGATCAGAAAATACCGCTCTTCTTGAAAAAGCAATGCTGATCGCAGTCATCCAAAAACGAATCTGTCAAAAAGGCCCCGGCTCTTCCAATTGCAAATTAGCGCAGACCCTGTTCACCGGGCACGCCGAAGTAAATTGGTGGAACAATTACTTACAAAATCCTAAGATGAATATTCAAACCAGTTCACCGTTCCTGAATTCATTTTTCCGACAGTAAAAAACGTTTCGCACACAATTATCCACATTTGAATTTTTTCGCGTTTGCGCATCAATTGCGCCTTGTTCACTTATCCACATCGCCGATGTTGGTAACTCTAATGCCGTGCACGCTAAATTATAAATGTTTGTAAAATTCATAATTAAAGTTTTACTATGATTTTAAATGAGTTTACTCAGCCCTCCCCTTGAAGCGTTTTGGGCTGTCGTCCGTAAAGGAACGGTCCAAGACGCCTCGTATATTTTGGGAATTACTCAAACCGGAGTAACCCAAAGGATTCGATCGTTAGAAAAGCAGTTGAAAACAACGCTTTTTATCCGATCAAGAAAAGGCATGAGGTTGACCGCTGAAGGGAAAGCACTCCTTCAGTACGTTAAAAGTTCGTTAGATAACGAGGGAATGGCCCTTTCTAAGATTGAAAGGGCAGCAAAAGATAGCATCATCGAAGTTAGCATCTCAGGTTCATCAAGTATTTTGCGATCGAGGGTCATTCCCAATTTAACTCAACTTAAAAAAAAATTTCCTTTATTGCGATTTCGTTTTGATTTGTCGGACGTTGACAGCAACGTAGATAAATTAAAAGGTGGACTATGTGATTTTGCTTTGCTCGAACAGCATCAAGTTACACGTGAAATGGATTCCAAAATTTTAAAGGCCGAAAGATACTGTCTTTATGGCCCAGCCTCATGGAAGAGGCGCTTACTTTCTGAAATATTGCAAACTGAAGCCATCGTTGATTTTGACCGCCACGATCAACTGACGTTTCAATTCTTAAGGAAGTACAAGGTAGCCGACAGATCGACTAATGAACGCCACTTTGCAAACAGCCCGGATGCATTGCTATCCGCGGTTCAGTACGGATTGGGATACACCGTATTGCCTGAGGAATTTGCCACCGGTGCCACGCAAAGAAAAGAGATTATCAATCTTATGCCTGGCAAGTTTCTTGACCATAAAGCCGCGCTGGCTTGGTACCCAAGACCCCAGAAGCCGACCTATTTTGAAGACATCATAAAGATTATTTCGTAGAGCGTTCGTAAAGATCATTGATTAGGTTACGCTCTTCACCCCACATCGGCGCAATAACCAAAAATTTTCCGACAGTAGTATAGAAATAAAAGTAAAGATTTCGGCGAGATCTAAACCTTTTGATATTAATAATTTCGTTAAGCGTAATTTTTTTTGATTTCCCGGTTAGACCGGTAAAGATTATTTCCGTCGGCGATAAAAAGGCATCCACGCATATGTAACTAAAATAGACGCACGCGACCGACGGAACTATGAAGAGTAAAACCGCCCATACAGCGTAGGCGGTATTGGCAGGAATGGAAAAGCTGATGGGTATTCCCAAGACAATCAGTAATATCTTAGTCAGCTTCGTAATCTTCGTAGAGACCTGGCGAGTTTCAATTGATAAGTTTGACGTCATAAAATTAATTATAGACGTCACTTAACTTAATTCAATTCATAACTCATTGGTAATTTAGTTTCTTCAGCTGCTAGAAGGCGCATAACCTCAGTCAGACTTGTAGCCGCCGAAGAATATTTCATACCGTAGCATTCAAGCTTCAGCCCTTCTTGCGTCAGTAATACAAACATCTGATCCTCGGCATTCGTGTAGACGCGTGATTCAGTAATTAAAGCTTTTTGGCCGGTGTAATTGATAACCGATGACGACTGATTGGTAATAACGCAATTACCATAAGATTTTTCGGCAGGCCCGGGATGAAATGTTCGATCTGCTAAAACCGAGGTCTGTAAATAAAGTTTTGCGCCCGATACAATCATGCTGTCGTTTCGCTGTGCGAAGTTATAATAATACGTTCGAGCGGTAGTGCATTGTTCACGCAATGTTTGTCCCGTGTACGCCTTTTCGCGCTGACAAGGATTAGCGTCGTGATGTGAAATAACTGACTCGCAAGATAGCGTTGCGGCCTTTGCCGATTCAATCGTGCCGGCGTCGTATTTCCAACTGGTCTGGTCTTCAAACTTTGCAATTTTCTTATTCGCTACGTCCAAGATTCCTCTCCACGCGTTTAGTTTAGCGAATTCGTCAGAATTACACTGAGGTAATTGGCCCGCATCAACTGGTGGCTGAGCCGGCGGTCGCTGCGGAGTCGTCGGTTGCTGTGGCACGGGTTGCTTTGGAATCGAAGGTTCACTTCGAGGTGGCGCCGGTTGCGACTGTTTTGGATCGGGTCGCATATTTAATTTTTTTAAGTAGCTATCAATAGGTGCGCAACGATTGTGAATTGTGAAGGCATCGTAACCTCTAACGGTCGTCCCCGTCGTGATGACCTTCGTCGTTTTTTTACAATATTTTACCGAGTGATAAAATTCGGCCTGATCACATTTTTTAATGGCGCTTAAAGCCAATTTGATGACCGCCTCGTTTTTCTGATTTCCATTTTCAGCTAAGGCTTGCTTCGCGGCCGCAAGGTCATTGCTCCACGCGACTAAATCCGCGAATTCGTCATCTGTACATTCTGGCATTGAACTAACGGGAACGGGCTGCAAAGCCGCCGTGTTATCCTTGCCACTACTTGAAGGATTTGAAGGATCGGTAGCTGGGGCCGGTTGTTCCACCACGGCTTGAGGTTCTCCGCTGATATCTTTTGATTTAGCGCAACCCATGAACGCAAATAAAGTCGCGGTCGCAAAGATCACTAGAATCGGCATAATTAAAGCTTGTTTGTAGTTTTTCACATATCCCCCAAAAAATTCATTTGAACATTCAAATCCCTCTATACCATAAGAGCGGCAGCTTGAAATCCAGCAATCTTTTGGAGGGTAATAATTACCGAAGGGTGACGAAGAAGGCCTTAAATGGCCATCTTCCACGAACGTTTGCACGTAACCTCTTCGGCCATAAGTGCCGTAGATTTGTCCTGAACTTTTTGACATGAATAAATGGCGCATTAATACGGCTTATGTTAATTCTTTTAGTCTATCATGATTGAAAATCGACTCGAAAAAAATTTGAAAAAGCTTCAGGCCTGGAGCCAAAAATATAAAATCGAAGCTTATCGACTTTACGACCGGGATATACCGGAGTTCCCCTTCATCGTAGATCGTTACAAAAATAGCTTCGTCGTCTACGACAAGTCAGAAAAAATAGATGAAGAAAAGCATCATTTGCCACAATTGATTGAAGCCTTAAAAACAATTTTTTCAATCCCCGACGAGCAAATCATTGTCAAGCGACGCCAAAGACAAAAAGGTAAAGAACAATACCAGAAGCTTGATGAAAAGAATGAAAAGAAAGTTGTGTTCGAAAACGGTATTCCCATTTTCGTAAATTTACATGACTACCTAGATACGGGTCTATTTTTAGATCACCGACCCTTACGTTATCAATTTTTGAAAAAAAGTAAGGACCAACAGTTTCTAAATTTGTTCTGTTATACCGCAACCGTATCGGTCATGGCCGCCTGTGGCGGAGCCACGACTTACAGCATTGATATGTCGAAAAATTACCTCGAATGGGCGAAGGAAAATTTTAGACTGAATCAATTAGACTTACAGCAACACACATTTTTAGAAGAAGATGTACTTCAGTTTATCGAACAAGCTATTGCTTGGCCTGATTTTGTGGGACGATTCGACACGATTTTTTTAGATCCGCCGACGTTTTCAAATTCTAAAAGCATGAAAACTGACTTCGACGTGGAACGTGACCAAAATAATTTAGTGCAAAAGGTGATGAAGTTTTTAAAACCACACGGGATCTTATACTTCTCGACCAATAAACGCGACTTTAAGCTTTCTCATGAACTAAACGCGCAATTCAAAATCAAAGATATAACGGCCGCGACCATTCCAATAGATTTTCACGATCAAAAAATTCACCGCTGTTTTGAAATTAAAGCTTAACAAATAAGCTGTGATTATTCATTCGAGATTGATTATTTATCCAGCAACAATTTTTTCTATAAAAAAACTTGCCCCCGGGGGCTGGAGGCCCTATTTTGACCCCCTAAGTAAAGGTAATAAAATATGAATGCTTTGGGTC
>CAXSEH010000021.1:0-24173 GCA_964236345.1 uncultured Bdellovibrionales bacterium | reverse complement strand
AAAGTTGGTGGCTCGGGCCGGAATCGAACCGGCACGGGGTTGCCCCCACAAGATTTTGAGTCTAGCAAGTCTACCAATTTCATCACCGAGCCACTTAATAATTGTTCCTCTTTATAAATCGAAGAAACACCTACGTTCAAGAAATTTTTTCAGGGGTGGTCACTAGAATAGTCACTATTTTTAGCAAAACTGCAAATTGCGCGTTTAGTCATTTTCCTGTTTTCTTCAGCGATTTCAACTGTTTGCAAATTAAACCTCACTGTGACTTTTACTGGCACTTGGGTTGCTAAGTACACCATTGTTAATAAAAGTTAAACTGGGGAGAAATCTATGAAAGTCTATTCAATGCTGCTGATACTCGCTTTAGTATCAAGCTCTATCGTGCACGCTCAAGTTGAATCGCGGGCGATTGATAACGAAGTCGATGCCGAAATCGATTCGCTCTATACGCCGCAGTCTAATCAGATTTCACAAGGGCGCGCACGCCAAGGAAACGCGGTCGTGAATCAAACGGTTGTGGTCCCACAGCAGCAATCTAATTATCAGAAGCAACCAACTACTTTCATTGAAGCATCACCTTTATCGGATTCAAAAGCCGATATGATTCGAAAAAATCGTCAAAATGAAGAGATGAACACGGAAACCCGCATCGTTGAAAAATTAGAACAAAGCCGAATGGAAGATGAAAAGCGTCGAGCGGCCGTTTTATTCGGCGACAAGTTTGACCATCTTCAAACTGCTCCGGCACCCGTGCAACAAGCTCCGGTTGTTCAACCGGCTCCGATTCAGCCCGTTTACATCGAGCCAAAAGAGACCTTAACTCGCGATGCGGTTCGTGAAGAAGTGCGTGCGGCCTTAACTGAAGACGAAACAGCCGTCATGGCTCCTTCAGAATCAAAATACTTTGCGGGCTTAGCCGGAATTGGCGAATACCCCGACGGTGGAAATGTAAAAGGTAATTACTCGATAGGAGCTGCTTTTGGAACACGTTACGATTACATGATGGTCGAAGGTTCCTTTTTAATGTCGAACTACTCAGCTGACTTAACAAACTACGCGTACAATCGTCTCGATCTTTACGAAGTTGACCAATATACCGGAGCGATCGCGGCGAAGTACCAATTATTAGGTGGAATGGTTAGACCTGTGTTGGGCGGATTGTTGGCTTATTCTTATCGTAAGTTTACCTTAACCAATGGACTCTATTCCCAAAGTGAAGACACCGGAAATTCTCATGCAATCGATTTAGGAATTAACGCCGGCGTTGATTTTGAATTCAGTTCAAAGTTTTCTTTAGGCGTGGAAATGAAATATATGTTCAATATGTCGAGCCGAGTCACCGCGAACTATCGTAATTCAACATACGGTTACATTGGAACACCCATTGAGAAGTTACAGTATTACATTATGGGAATTGCCGCGCGGGTTAATTTCTAAAAGTTAAAAAAACTTTAACCTAAAGTGTTAAAAAAAAGTCCTTCTGAAAACAGAAGGACTTTTTTATTTTTGTCAGTTAGGCTGTAGCCATGTTTAACGTCAATTTCTTTATGGGTTTATTTTTATTAAGTCCCGCTCTTTTTGCAGCATCTAAGCCGGCCGCACCTAAGCCGGCCGCACCCATTCCCGTAACCGCGGAAGTTGCGCCGTCGCCGATCATCAACCAAGTTCTTTTTTATGAATCAAAACAATCTTGGACTTCGCGCGATCAACAGCTTTTTGAGAAAATCAAAAAAGAAGTTTTACCGCAAAACCAGGTTAGCCAGTTTACCGAAAATAGGGACGAAGATTTTTTGTTATCGCGCCTGAGCGCTCGGGAAGGGCTCTTATTCGACGTTACTCCCCTTAAGTTGAAGTTCACCGAGGCGCAACGAAGCGGGCTTTCTATGTACTCTGCGAAAGAAATCGATCATGAACTGGCGCAAATGGGATTAGCCACGGCCCTTATTGAGTTAAAAGAAACGCAGCTTAAGCAGAAGATTCGTTTTAAAACTTGGTTTGATTTGTTGAAGCGAAAATATCAGTACAAATCGAAATCGGCCGAGTTTAATCCTTAGCCATGCAAATTCGATGCTTCGAAACAGCGGATTTACCCCAAATATTAATGGCCCATCAGGCGGTCCTTACCCAAATTTCGAATTCGGCCTTTTTTAACTGGCCGAAAGAAATGTTTACGGAAGAATTAAAAGTTTCTAAAGCCCTCATCGCGGAAGATGCGAAGGGACTTCAAGGATTCGTCGTTTTTAGAGAAAATGAAGAGCTTCTTGAAATCATGGTCCTCGGAACCCAAGGACTTAGCCGCCAGCAAGGCTGCATGAGCGCTCTGCTTCAGCATTTAAAGCTCTATGCCGCGCAGCAAGGAAAACCGATTACCTTAGAAGTGCACCATGAAAATGCGGCGGCTCGAGGGCTTTATTTGAAAAGCGCATTCAAACTAAGCCATCAACGCCCATGTTATTACAAGGACGGTGCGGCGGCCGATGTGTACGTTTGGAAAAAGACCTAAGGTCTTTAATTAGCAAGTTGCTAGCCCCGTATTAATTTGCTAGTCTGCGAAACAGTTGGGCCAAAAGCCCAATTTTTTTTTGTTAAATGAAAACAAAATTGTATTTATCGCGATGATTAGAAAAGGAAATTATTTTTGGATTCTTGGTTAGAAAAAGTAGAAAAAATCGCGCAAGAAATTACCGAGCGCGAAGGTTGTATCCTGTACGACCTTGAGCATACCGGTTCCGGTAAAGGCCGAATCTTAAGAGTTTTTATCGATAAAGAGGGCGGCGTTGGAATCGACGACTGTTCGAATGTTTCCAAGGGAATTAATTTACGATTAGACGTTGAAGATGTTGTCCCGGGAGACATGTATAATTTGGAAGTCTCGACTCCGGGTCTTGACCGAAGTCTCAAAAAAAAATGGCATTTCGAAAAAGCGGTCGGTAAGAAGATTTACATCAAACTCGCAAAATCTTTAGGAACGATGGGCGTCGAAGATAAGGGAATGAACGCGATGAAACAATTCGACGAAATCTTAAAGTCAGTTGATGACGACTATTTGCATTTCGATATTCGATCAATTCCGGTCAAAGTGCCGATGAATCAGATCGAAAAAGCGAAAATGGTTTTTGAATTAAAAACGAACTCGAAAAAGAAGTAATTAGGGGAATTTATATGGCGGAAAATACGTTTTCGGATCTAGCAAAAGTGATCGATCAGGTCGGTAAAGACAAAGGCATCGATAAAGAAGTCATCATCGATGCGGTTAAGCAAGCGATGCTGGTTGCGGCCCGTAAAAAGTACGGAACTTACCGTGAAATTGAAGCGCAATATAATGAAGAGACGGGCGAAGTTGAACTTTACGAATTTAAAGAAGTTGTCGAGCGCGAAAAATTTATCGATGAAGAAGTAGAAATTCCTTTAGACGAAGCTATAAAATTAGATCCGGGCGCACAGATTGATGATTCCATCGGTATCAAATTAGCCTCTGATGACTTGGGTCGAATTGCCGCGCAAACCGCGAAGCAAATTATTTTACAAAAAGTACGTGATGCCGAGCGCGAAATTATTTTCTCTGAGTTCGAACAACGCAAAGGTGAAATCGCATCGGGAATCGCCCGTCGGGTTGAAAAGGGCGCAATCGTTGTCGATTTAGGTCGTACCGAAGCGCACATCCCGCCGCGTGAACAAATCCCTGGCGAAATGTACAAACCAGGAGATCGCATTCAAGGTTACCTTTCCGAAGTTCGCCAAACGACTCGCGGACCGCAAATTATCATGTCTCGAGCTGATGAACGTTACCTTGTTAAATTATTTGAAATGGAAGTTCCGGAAATTTACGACGGAATCGTCGAAATCATGTCGGCCGCGCGTGAGCCCGGGCAGCGTGCGAAAATCGCGGTTCGTTCAAAAGATAACTCCGTTGATCCAGTTGGCGCGTGCGTCGGTATGAAGGGATCACGAGTTCAGAACATTGTTCAAGAATTAAAGGGTGAAAAAATTGATATCGTCATGTGGGATGAAGACATCACTCGGTTTGCTTGTAATGCCTTGGCTCCGGCCGAAATTTCAAAAGTTTTCCTTGATGAAGAAAATAAAGAAATGGAAATCGTGGTTCCGGATACGCAATTAAGTTTAGCGATTGGTAAAAAAGGCCAGAACGTTCGCTTAGCCGCGAAATTGACGACATGGAAATTAGATATTATATCGTTAACGTCCGCTTCGGCGCGCACGGCGGAATCTATTTTTAACTTGATGTTAATCCCGGGCATGAATGAAACGATGGCGCAAAATATTTTCCAATCTGGTTTTGGATCTTTCCAATCATTATCAACGGCAAAGGTTGAAGATGTAATGACGATTCCGGGTTATGACGATCCTGAAAAAGCGCAAAAGCTAATTACGGATGCATCTGATTTGGTAAAGAAATATGTTGAACAAGGAATTCCGGTTCCCTCTTCTCCACTTGCGGCCCCGACTGAAAGACCGTCGACGGCAAAGCAACGCGCAGAAGAACAATTAAAAGCTGAGTTATCAAAACTCAGTCAAGAATAAGCAATTAAGGTATAAAAGGAATAATAACGCGTGAGTAATCCAAAAGTTTTTGAATTCGCAAAAGAAATCGGCATGACCCCACTGGCTTTAATGGACAAGATTAAAGAGTGGCAAATTCCCGTCAAAAATCACATGGCTGAACTTGAACCCGAAGTTCTTGATATGCTGAAGACCAAACTTTCTGGTCCGGCAAAATCGGGTTCGGATGATAAACCGAAAAAGACGGCGACCCGCAAGGCGGCGCCTAAAAAAGATTCTTCGGAAGCAGCGCCGGCTAAAAAGCCCGCAGCGAAAAGCACTACTAAATCGTCGGCGAAGGCCGCACCGGTCGCACCGGCAGCAGTCGTCGATACTAAGGCTCCGGTCATTCGGCGTAAAACGAAAGAAGTCGAACCCATTCAAGTTGAAGAAACGCGGGCGAAAGTGATTTCACGACCAGAACCCGTCATCGAAAAAGCACCTGAACAGGAAATGGCTCCGGCAAAAGATGTCGCGATCCAGAAAGCAGCTCCGGACGTGATACCTGAAAAGCAAAATGCAGTCCCCGCAACTCCAACGACGGCTGCCCCTTTGGTGACGCCAGTTTCAGCGATGCCGACCGAAAAAGTTGCGCCGCCCGTGTCTCGTAAAAAAGAAGTTTCAATCGGCGACAGTGGCGTATCAAGCACGACCGTTGGATCAATTCCTCGTCGTAATATTATTGGTCGTATGGATTTAAGCCGTGTGCAAGCTCCTCCGGGAAGTCAGGGTGGTTACAGCCGTCCGATGGGCGGGGCGCCAAGACCGCAAGGCCAAATGGGCGCAACTCCAGGTGGATTTAATTCTCGCCCTCCAGGTGGTGGAATGGCCGGTAACCGAAATGCGGGACGAAATATTCGTCCTGGCTTCGTTGCGCAAATGCCAGATCCCGTCGCGCCTCCAAGTGAATTTGACAGTCGTCGCGAAAAAGATAATCGCGCAAAGAAATTTGGCGTTCCGGCCCCTATGGCAACGGGTGGATTATCCGCTAAAGAAAAAGAAGCTGAAACAATTCTTCAAAGTTTTAACGCCGTAGAATTTCGTAAGCGTGAAATGGTTTTCCAACCGAAAAAGAAAACCGGAATGCTAAACCGCGTGGCGATGAAAACCCAGATCACGACTCCGAAAGCTTCAAAGCGTTTACTGAAGGTAAATGGAAAAATGAAGGTTACCGACGTCGCGAACGAAATGGATTTGAAAGCTTCAAAAATCATTAAAGTTCTGATGACTAACGGAATGATGGCAAACATCAACACCGAACTTGATTTCGATACGATCGCGTTGATTCTTCCTGAATTTGGTTGGGAAGCTCAAAACGTTTTTAAAACCGCAGATGATATCGTTGTTGAAACTGCCTTCGGTCAAATGGACGCCGTCAAAATTATTCGGCCTCCGGTTGTTACCGTTATGGGTCACGTCGATCATGGTAAAACATCTTTACTTGATGCCATTCGAAATGCCGACGTCGCGAAAGGCGAAGCGGGCGGAATCACGCAGCACATTGGCGCGTACTCGGTTAAAACCGAAGACGGAAGTTTAATCACATTTCTAGATACTCCGGGCCACGAAGCGTTCACCGCCATGCGAGCGCGTGGAGCGAATGCAACCGACATCGCGATCATCGTTGTGGCGGCTGATGACGGCCTAATGCCGCAAACGGCGGAAGCCATCAACCACGCGAAAGCGGCGGGCGTACCGATGATCATCGCGGTGAATAAGATGGATAAGCCCGGCGCGAATCCTGATCGCATCAAGCAGCAATTAACTGAATTTGAAATCGTTCCCGAAGAGTGGGGCGGTAATACAATTTTCAGTGAAGTGTCGGCGATCAAAAGAACCGGTATCAAAGAACTTTTAGAAAATATCAAATTATTAGCGGAAGTCGCAGAGTTAAAAGCCAATCCTGAGCGCTCTGGAACGGGTATCGTTATCGAAGCGAAACTTGAAAAAGGTCGCGGGCCGGTTGCTACCATCCTCGTAAAAGATGGTACCGTTGCGATTGGTGATTATATCGTTGCTGGATCGATGCAGGGTCGCGTGAAATCACTCATGAATGATAAAGGCGAGCGCGTCGACAAAATGGGCCCGGGTCTACCGGTTGAAGTCTTAGGACTGGTCGGCGTTCCAAGTTCGGGCGATCGTTTCGACGTTGTCGTTGACGAAAAAACGGCCGAACAAGTTGTTGATACACGTAAGCAAGCGGCTTTTGATCTTGCGGGTTTCGCGAAAAAAATTACGCTTGAAGATATGTTCAACAAGGTTACTCGCGGAGACGTGAAAGAATTTAACATCGTTTTAAAAGCCGATGTACATGGGTCACTTGAAGCGATTCAGGGTATGTTAAATAAATTAACATCGGCTGAAGTTAAAAATAAAATCATCCATGCGGCCGTCGGCGGCGTGACAGAAAATGACGTAATGTTAGCTCATACCTCTAAAGGGATCGTGATCGGCTTTAATGTTCGACCAGATACGAATGCGGCGGCACGGGCCAAGCAACTTGGCGTCGACGTTCGTTCGTATTCTATCGTTTACGAAATGGTTGATGAAATCAGAAAAGCCATGACCGGTTTACTGACTCCGCAAGTGGTGGAAAAAGTGACGGGTTCAGCGGAAGTTCGCAATATTTTCAGTATTCCAAAAGGCGTTATTGCCGGTTGCATCGTGAAGCAGGGTAAAGTTCAACGATCAAACATGCTCAGATTAGTGCGTGAAGGTAAAATCATTTACGAAGGCAAAGTGGGTTCTCTGAAGCGATTTAAAGACGACGCTAAGGAAGTTGCTGAAGGTTTCGAATGCGGTATCGGTATTGAAAACTTTAACGATATTAAAGTGGGCGATGTGATTGAATCTTTCATGAAAGAAGAAATCGCTCGCGAAATGACGCCGCTGAATTAGTAAAGTAGAGATGCAATGAAGAAAACGGACGACGGAAGACGTAAAACAAGAGTTGAAAAAGAAGTTCAAGGAGTTATCTCGAACTACATTATTCAACAAATGAAAGGCGACATTCCGGGTCTCGTGACCGTGACCCGAGTGCAAATGCCTTCAGATTTTCGCGCGGCTCAAGCCTTCGTAACTTACTATGACGCTACCGAAAGCTCAGACGCAAAACCTTTCGATGTCGTGAAAGTTCTGAATCATTGGGCTAAGGACATGCAAGACGAAATCGCGCACCAGTTAAAAATGCGTTACTGTCCTAAGATTTCGTTTTTTTACGACGAATCGACCGAACATATCTTAAAAATTGAAAATATTCTTTCTAACCTTTCTCCGAATCAAAAGGTGACCGCACCTGACGAGTACGAAGAAGAGGACGAGGAGTCCTAGTTGAACGGTCTTCTCCTGATTAATAAACCAGAGGGGCTTACCAGCCACGACGTAGTCGGTCGCGTTCGCCGCATTCTGCAGACAAAAGAAGTGGGTCACTCAGGGACTCTGGATCCGATGGCCAGCGGTTTGATGGTTTTGTTGATCGGTGAGGCTACAAAATTAAGTTCATTCGTTACCGATGGCGACAAAACATATCGTTTGGGCGTAAAACTCGGTTTCACCACCGATACTTTAGATGTTACCGGACAAGTTTTGTCCGAAAAAGCGGTGACTCACCAGTTATCCGAAATCAATGCCGAAGCGGACAAGATATCAGGTGAATTTCAGTTACCAATCCCCCTTTTTTCTGCGAAAAAAATTGATGGCCGAAAACTTTATGAATACGCCCGTGAGGACATTCCCGTCGAAGTCCCGCTAAAATTGATGAAGTTCTGGGACATAAGATCCCACGCTACGGAAAAGAATTTAGAATTTACGCTTTCTTGTTCAAAAGGCAGTTTCATTCGTTCATGGACTAAGCTATTAGGGGAAAACTTAGGCTGCGGCGCTACGATGTCCAGCCTGGTTCGAACTAAATCGCACTTTTACGATTTGGCGGACGCCGTCACCCTTGAAGGGCTTGAGGCCATGACGGCCGAGCAGAAAGTGAAGCGACTGGTCCCTTTAGACGAGGCGCTTGTGGGCGTTAAAAGAATCCGTGTCAAAGGCCAGGATGCGGTCCTCATGAAGAACGGGCAAATAAGTCACCAGCTTCGCAGTCAATTGATTGCACAATTTAATCCTACCACCGACGAAATCATTCAAATTTTACCCGAAACGCGGGGTCACCTTCTAGCCGTGATTGGCCTTGAAAAAGACCAAGGTTTTAAAATTAAAAGGGTCTTTAACTGTTGAAAAACCTTGAATAATTCCCGGCCGGTTGATATCACCTTAAGGACTTATAAAAGACTATCTGAGGTACTCGTCAGCCATGACGATATTTTGGATCCCAAATAAATCGCCGCAAAAAAAATTTGCGCTTTCAAGGAGAACGTTAATGGCCGTTACGAAGATACAAAAAGCAGAAATTCTGAAAAAATTTAAAACCGCGGAACTTGATACGGGATCGCCCGAAGTTCAAGTTGCTCTTTTAACAAAAAGAATCAACGACATGTCGGGACACTTTGCCACTCACAAAAAAGATAATCACAGCCGCATGGGTTTGATTAAGTGCGTAAATCGCCGTCGTAAATTATTAGATTATCTGAAATCAAAAAATCACAAACGCTATGAGACTCTCATTGGCGCATTAGACATCCGTAAATAAATCATTCCAATATCCAAGAAGGCCCTGAACGGGGCCTGTGCGGCCCAACCTTCTTCATTTTAGATCTGTCATTCAAGGAGAATTATGATCAATTCAGTCACCACATCAGTCGCCGGCCAACAAATTAAAATTGAAACCGGAAGAATGGCGAAACAGGCCGACGGTTCCGTGCTTGTGACCTCAGGTAATAACGTTGTTTTAGTCACGGTCGTTTCAAGTAAAGAACCAAAACCAGATCAAGGATTTTTTCCTTTATCTGTAGAATACATTGAAAAATTTTATTCAATCGGAAAAATTCCGGGCGGGTACTTCAAGCGTGAAGGTAAACCTTCTAATGAATCGGTGTTAAGCGCGCGGATGATTGATCGTCCGATTCGCCCGCTATTTCCTGAAAGTTATTTAAATGATACGCAAGTTGTTGCGACTATCTTAAGTGCCGACGGCGCTTTTCCGATGGACGTTTTAGCATCCCTAGGGGCGTCGGCTGCGTTACACATTTCTGATATTCCCTTTTTCGGACCGACCGCTTCTTGTCAAGTGGCACGCGTTGACGGCCAATTCATTGCGAATCCAACTCCTGAGCAAAAATCTAAATCTGATTTAGAAATTATCGTTTCTGGAACCAAGAACGGTTTGTTGATGGTTGAAGGTGAAGCGAATTTTGTTTCTGAGGCGGATGTTTTAGCGGCCTTAAAATTTGGTCATCAGTCGTTGATGCCGCTGTTACAAATTCAAGAAGAGCTTCGCGAAAAAACGGGGTCAAAAGCAAAACGAACATTTAAATCAAACACGATTGATGCCGATTTTAAAAAGACGGCGGAAGATTTTGTTAAGCCATTGATTGAAAAAGCATTGGGCATGAAAATCAAGCAAGATCGCTATGCGGGCTTCGACGCCGCTAAAACGGCGGCTAAAGAAAAATTAACTGCATCCATCAGTGATGATAAGACTCGTGGTCAAAAAGAAAAAGAATTAGGCCGTGTTATCGAAGACGTTAAGTACAACGTCGCTCGTGCGATGATTCTGGATAAAGGCGCTCGCATTGACGGTCGCGACTTAAAGACCGTTCGCCCTATTTCTTGCGAAGTGGGAATCTTGCCGCGCGTTCACGGATCCGGTCTGTTCACCCGCGGTGAAACGCAGTGTTTAGGCGCGGTCACCTTAGGAACGGCTGATGATGAACAATCAATTGAATCATTAGGTGGCGCTTACAAAAAGAAATTTCTATTGCATTACAACTTCCCGCCTTTCTCGGTTGGTGAAGTCGGTCGTTTCGGCGGTCAAGGTCGTCGTGAAATTGGTCACGGAGCCTTAGCAGAACGTGCGGTTAAAGCGATTTTACCAGATCACGCGACGTTTCCTTACACGATTCGGATCGTTGGTGAAGTTCTTGAAAGTAACGGATCAAGTTCGATGGGTACGGTCTGTGCTTCGATCTTGGGTCTTCTTGATGCCGGCGTAAAAATTAAAGGCAACGTTGCGGGAATCGCGATGGGTCTTATTAAAGAAGGCGACCGCGTTGCGGTGTTGTCAGATATCTTAGGCGACGAAGATCATTTAGGGGATATGGACTTTAAAGTAGCTGGAACCGCTCAGGGTATTACGGCTTTACAGATGGATATTAAAATTGATTCTGTTAGCTTCCAAGTTATGGAAACGGCGTTAAATCAAGCTCGCGAAGGACGTTTATTCATCCTGACCGAAATGGAAAAAGTGATTAAAACGGCCCGTGGCGAACTTTCAGAATTTGCTCCTCGTATCGAAACCATTAAAATTAAAGTCGACAAGATTCGTGAAGTTATTGGTTCTGGCGGTAAAGTGATCCGCTCGATTACGGAACAAACCGGCGTTAAGATTGAAATTCAAGATGACGGTACGATTAATATCGCTTCGGCTGATCCGTTAGCGACTAAGAAAGCCATTGCGATGATTGAAGCTATTTGCGCGGAAGCGGAAGTTGGCAAAACATACCAAGGCAAAGTAATTAAAATTGCAGAATTTGGTGCATTCGTCGAAATTTTACCAAACACGCAGGGATTACTGCATATCTCAGAGATCGCTAATGAACGTGTCCGCCAAGTGACCGACGTTCTTAAAGAGGGCGAAATGATCGATGTTAAAGTTCTTGAAGTTGACCGTGCGGGTCGAATCAAGCTTTCGCGCAAAGCGCTTCTGCAATAAAATTCATATCGAATGAATGCATTCAAAAAATCCGTTTTACCGAATGGCGTGCGAGTTGTAACCGAACAGCACGCCTTTTCGAGATCCGTATCGATCGGCGTTTGGGTGTTAACCGGAACTCGCGATGAAGATGAACGTGATATCGGACTTTCGCATTTTGTCGAGCACCTTGTTTTCAAAGGAACGAAAACCCGCAACGCCTTTCAGATTGCAAAATCCCTTGAGTCTTTAGGCGGAGATCTTAACGCGTACACGACTCGTGAATATACCAATTACCATTGCCTGGTTTTGAAAGAAGACTGGAAAATAGGTTTAGAAGTTTTGGCAGACTTAGTCTGCAATATGAAGATTTCTCGAAAAGATTTTGAACTCGAAAAAAAAGTGATCTTACAAGAAATCGCCATGAGCGACGACACGCCTGAAGAAATCATTTACGATTATTTTTACGAAGACGTTTATAAAAATCACCCGCTCGGACGGCAAATTTTGGGTGAAAGTAAAACCATCGAAAAAATGACCCAAAAAAGAGTTTTTGAATTTTACCGACGCTACTATCAAGGTCAAAACCTCATCATCAGCGCTGCGGGTCCCGTGGATCACGACCAGTTTGTTATTCAGTGCGAAAAATTTTTTCGTACGCGTAAAGAATTTAAGTTGGAATCTGAGCGGCGGGCGCCTCGGTGGAAAGTATCCCGCCAAATCCTGGAAAAAGACATGGAGCAGGCCCATATTTTGGTTGGGTTCCCTACGACGACGTTTCACGATAAATTTCGCTTTGAGGCCTACATTTTAAATTCGCTGTTGGGTGGCGGGATGACCTCGAAATTATTTCAGGCCATTCGCGAAAAGCAAGGCCTAGCGTACACGGTTTACTCTTCGCTGAATACCAATACGGATTCGGGAAGCATTTCTATATACGCAGGTACCGACACCAAAAATGTTCGTAAGGTCGTCGACATCATGGCGGACTGTCTTTTGAAAATTAAACGAAATGGTTTCAAAAAAAGTGAGCTTGATCTGTTTAAAACACAAGTTCGCGGCCAACTTTTAATGGGTTCAGATGATATTGAAAACCGAATGTCTTCCTTAGGACTTAATGAAATGATATTCGAAAATTATCGTTCGGTTGAAAAAGTAATTTCCGAAATAGAGCTAGTGAGCGTCGAATCGATGGCGGCATTCTTAAAAGCTTATTTTGACCTCACTAAAGTCGCAGTGACTTTAATGGGACCCGAACTTCAAAAGCAAAAGACTTGGCTTAAAAATTATGATTTTTCCAGATAGAACAGTCGCAAATAACTTTGGAGGGCTTATGAAGGCAGATTACCAAATAAAAATGAACCTGAAAAAATGGCCGCATTTCAAAGGCGAACTTCCATCTTACCAGTCTGCAGGAGCGAGCGGTTTCGATGTTCGCGCCCAACTTGAGGGCGCTACACTGACCCTTAAGAAAGGTGAGCGCGTTCTTGTGCCGACCGGACTTTCTTTTGAAATTCCACTTGGTTTTGAAATTCAAGCAAGGCCACGAAGTGGTTGGGCCGCAAAGCAGGGACTAACGGTGCTGAACACCCCGGGGACCATTGATGCCGATTATCGGGGCGAAGTAAAAATAATATTAATAAATCTAGGCCAAGAAGACGTCATCATTAACGACCAAGATCGCTGCGCGCAGTTGGTGTTAGCGCCGATTTACCAGGCGCAGTTTGGACTTGTTGGACAATTGGGAGAGACTGAACGGGGAGCCGGCGGTTTTGGCTCGACCGGTAAATCCTAGGTCGTTTGCCGGTTCATAATCCACGCGACGACGATCAGGAAGAATAAAAAGCCCACAATTTGGTAAGACCTTTTTTTCGCGAGACCAAAATTTTCGGTAAGCCCGACGACCGCTAGAAGCGAAGTGCAGGCGAACCCAATTAAGGTCACGGGCGCGAAATAATCCGACAGAATTTGAAAAATATAAAACGGTAAAGACGAAAGAATAACGAGCGTAAAGATTTTACGAAATTCTTCCGTGCGATTTTCAAAAAACTGAAAGTAATAATATAAAAATAGTGCCAGTAACAACGCGGCAATCGTCGATACCACGGGCATAATAATGATACCAAACGCGACACTATAGAAATTTAATTTGATTAACCCCGCTAAAGTGCCAGAAATAACCGCCAGAACAATTTGCAGAATGAACAATGAACTCCAAGTCCATCGGGGAAGAAGCGAAATTTTTTGAACGGGGTGCTTCACGAAATCGATCAGATACTGAACGATCATTTTTACATCGGTAGATGATTCCGTGGGGCGCTCTCCGTTAGGGCTAACGTCTCTCATATTATTCATTCTCGGCAAGTTCGATGCAATGGTCAAGAAATCGATCATACAGAAGTTTATTTTGATCGAGCAGAGTTTCCCCATAAGGATCGGCGGTTGAACCCATTACTTTACAAAATAAGCTATGCAGAATGTAGGAAAGGGGCGCACGTCCAGTAGAAGTAAATTGATAAAGGTTAGGTTCAGCGGGCTTTAGAATGGGATCCACTTCAAGTTGTCCGATCAGCGTAAAGGTCGAATGGGGGTGGGCATTGTTTTGAAGTAGATCTGCAACATCCGTCCACGTTTTCTCTGAAAGAATAAAATGGAAACGTTTACTTTTTTGGTTTTGCAAAAAACTTTTAATCGCTGCCTTCCTCAGCGGTATCGAGCGAAAGGGCATCCACAGAGGTTCTATTTGGTAGCCATGAGCTAGGATATAATTTTGAAGGTCCTGCCCCATTTTTTGGGGACTCAGCACGCTTCGAACGCCTGATATAAATACCAGGGGGTATTTGGTCATCAGGCAGTTAGGTCTTAGGACGAGGTTCTGCTTTGGCATCCCTTCTAGCATAGAAATAGTGCGCTAAGTTTGGCAAACTAGAAAGATGATCTCCAGACGTCAAGAATGTTACTGCGCATTTTGTAAAACCCCTCGAAAAGTTTATTTTCATAAGCATCTCACCCTGGTTGAAGTTGTGGCGTTGGTCGTATTTAGTTTGATATTAACTTACTCGCTTTACCAATCTTTAGAATTACGAGGACTTTACTTAACCGGTGGTTTGTTACTTGTAGGTGAAGTTTTTTCGCAGCTAAAATGGCGAGCTTCGATGATCTGTCGCAATTGTGGATTTGATCCCGTGGTTTACGTGAAAGATCCCGAGCAGGCGGGGCTTAAAATTAAAGCATTTTTAGAGCGGCGTTCCGAGTCACCGGCCCATCTTTTGCGCCCGCCCGTCGTATTACCGGTCAAACGCGCCCCAAAAGGGCAAAATCTTTCTTTAAAAATGTAGGCTAATCCGTTTATAATCGCGCCATGAAGTTCATTTTTATATTGGGCGCAATGTTTTATTTCCAAACCGCCCTTTCCGCGCAAAAAGCCAAAATCGCAAATCCAACCGCCGATATTTATTCGGGCGCGGACTTTGATTCGGAAATTTTAGATACGGTTAACGCCGGTGAGACTTTCATCATCTCGGATAAAGTGTACGGTCCGTTTTTTCGAATTAAATTAAAGTCAGGAAAAATCGGCTACATTCCCGAT
The DNA here is from genome assembly GCA_964236345.1 of uncultured Bdellovibrionales bacterium. Classification (GTDB taxonomy): domain Bacteria; phylum Bdellovibrionota; class Bdellovibrionia; order Bdellovibrionales; family Bdellovibrionaceae; genus Pseudobdellovibrio. The sequence continues at coordinate 9,225 of CAXSEH010000021.1, read as the reverse complement.
ACCGACGTGGATATTGAAGGTAAGGGTCGGATCGTTCCCCTTTCTGAAGATGGAAATGACGAAGACCCTTTCCTTCGTGACATGGAAGATGCTCCGAAAAAAGATAAGAATAAAAAAGCTAAAAAAGCCAAACCGAAAGATGAAGATGATCCCGAAAATGAGTATATGCACGGCGTTTCGCTCCAGATCATAAATTTTCATGAGGATACTTTAGGTTCCGTTCAAGTTGATGATTTGCCGGCAATCGGTTATCGCAGCATCACCGATTTTTCTTGGGAAGTTTTCGCATCGTTTAAGGCGCCTAAATACTATTCTGAGAAGCTCAGATCAACTTCGGCGCGCGGTTTTAATGTGTGGGGAACATTCGGTTTATCAAGCGAAATTCAATTTACTTCCCTGTTGGGCGCACGGTACGGGGGAGGTTTAATGGGCCACTTTTCTGCGCTTAACGTTGAAACTCCGACGAAAAATTACGATCTACAAGACGCGACAGTTGGTGGTTACCTTGAAGGTGCCTTCCTGATTAAATTCGCTAAATTAAAAACTGATTTTTCCATAAAATATATTTTAGATCGTCAAAATTACGGCGCATTTGGATTAACAATTTTCTTTTAGCAATTTTTAGTCAGGGGTCTGATTGGCGTCAATTCAAGTTTTAGGTTCAGAAATAATTAATCAAATTGCGGCCGGGGAAGTGGTCGAGCGTCCCGCCCATTTGGTTAAAGAATTAATTGAAAACAGCTTGGATGCAGGTAGCACGGAAATCAGTCTAGATATTTCGTTTGGTGGAAAATACATTCGAATCAAAGATAATGGGACGGGGATCAAGGCCGACGAACTTGAGTTCGCGCTTAAACGGCATGCGACAAGTAAGATTACTAAAACCGCTGATTTATGGAATTTAAGTTCCTACGGGTTTCGCGGCGAAGCACTGGCCAGTGCCGCAGCCGTTTCTAAGCTTATCTTAAAAAGTGCCGAGCGAAGCGAAAAAAGATCTTCGCAGATCGAATCTATTTTCGGTCACGTATCAGAAATTAAGACTAGCGCGTTCATGGACGGCACCGAAATCATCATCGATTCTCTGTTCGAGAATGTACCGGCCCGTTTAAAATTTTTGAAATCGGATACCAGCGAAAATCAGCAAATTAAAACGGTCGTTAGGGCCTTGGCCCTAGCTTACCCGAATGTCGAATTTAAGTTGAACATTGATGAAGAGTTACAGCTTTATTACCCGGCGAAGAAAACATTTTTTGAGCGAACCGTAAATGTTTTTGAAAAAAAAGATTTGTTCGAATCGCACAGCGAAAAAACCGGCTGGAAATGTCGTGCCGTTTTTTCGTCGCCAAATGAAGTCGCGAAGTCGGCACGCCAAATTTGGATTTTCGCGCAGAATCGTTGGATTCAAGACCGAGCCATCCACGCGGCAATCATGGATGCCTATCGAAGTTTATTGATGCACGGTGAATACCCTTACGTAGCTTTGTGGTTAGACTGCGACCCAAGCTTAATTGACGTCAACATCCATCCCACTAAAAGTCAGGTCAAATTTCAAGACTCGGCGGCGGCTTTCCGAATCGTTCAGTCAACTTTACGTGAGGCCTTAGAAAAAGCGCCGTGGCTATCTTCTTACCAAAAATCCACTCCGGCCTTTAAAAGCTTTGAAGCACCAAGTGATTTCCCACGGAACCAACAAAACCTTGGGCTCATGGATCACACTTTTTCGGAGACGCATTTCAAAAGTAAAAATTTTAATCTTCGAGACTTTCAAAGCTTACGAGTAGACCAACTGACGGACTCGCAAGAACGGCCGGAACCATCAATTGTTAATTTGAAACCGTGGAGCTCTTTGCAGGTGATCGGGCAGGTTAATTTAACTTACATCGTCTGCCAGAAAGAAGATCGCCTGGTTTTGGTCGATCAGCACGCGGCGCACGAGCGCGTTGTCTTTGAAAGTCTGATGAGCTCGTGGAAAAGAAATCAATTCGAAATTCAAGATTATTTATTTCCACTTGCGATTGATTTAACGGAAGACAAAGTGGAAGTATTATTGAAAAACGAAACCGAAATTCAAAAGTTGGGTTTCACGATTGAACAATTAGGTCCGCAAGTGATTGGCGTGAAGTCGGCACCGCACCTCATCAAAGATTCCAGTCTACCTTCGGTTTTCGAAAAAATGGCAAATGACCTTTTGTCGCACGGGGGTAGCCTTGCTATCGAAAAGAAAATATCGGACTTGTTTGCGTCGATGGCCTGCCATTCGGTCGTGCGGGCCGGTCAAAGCCTTAGTCGCGAAGAAATGGTTGAGCTTTTAAAATCGATGGATCAGTTTGCGTTGTCTAGTTTTTGCCCTCATGGCCGACCGGTATCGGTTGACCTCACTTTTCACGAATTGGAAAAACTTTTTGGCCGAATCAATTAAAAAAGTTATCTTTGCCCTAGGACCAACGGCGTCTGGAAAAAGTGCGTGGGCGTTAGAGCAGGCGCAACGAACAAACGGTAGCATCGTCAATATCGACAGCGTCCAATTTTACAAAGGTTTGGAAGTTGGATCCGCCGCGCCAACCGAAGCAGAAAAACGCATAGTCCCGCATTATCTTTATTCGTACGTTGAAGCGCCACATGAAATGACGGCCGGAAAATATATCGAGGCCTTTTACAAGCTTTTGGAAAATCCAAAACTTCAATTTCCGATTTTTATTGTCGGCGGAACCGGGTTTTACATTCAAGCCTTAGAAAAAGGTCTTTATGACATCGACCCAATTCCTGAAGAGATCAGAAAAGATCTCGAAATCGAAATTTTGCTAAGAGGTTCGGGGGAGCTGTATCAAGAGCTTATCAAAAATGATCCGGGTACTTCCATTCATCAAAATGATCATTACCGAATCGTACGTACCCTAGAAATTATCCGCACGACCGGAAAAATTCCTTCGCAGATGAAGGCGGATCACGATTACAAAAAAAAAGATTTTCCGTACCCCTTTATAAAAGTTGGTTTCTCTTTTGAAAAAGAAAAGTTCTTTGAGCGAGTCAGGGACCGCACAGAAAAGATGATTAAGGACGGAATCATCGAAGAGGCGCAAGGGTTTTTGATTCAGAAACAAACCGAGTGGGGGCCACTGTCGAGCGTTGGGTTTAAAGAAACCATTGAATTTTTGCGCGAAGGCAAAACAAAAGGTTGGTTGCAGGAAAGCATAGTGAATTCAACGATGAAGCTGATCAAGAAACAGAAAACATGGTTTAAAAGGGATTCGTCCATACTTTGGTCTGATCAATCACACCATATTCAGCAATTCTTGCACGATGATTGACCCTTTCTTATTCTATTTGAGAAGATAAAAATATATGAAAAGTATGACCGGTTTTGGTGTTTTTCGTTCTCAAAGCAATGACATTACCATTGAAGTTAGTTTTCGTGCGGTGAACGGTCGTTACCTTGAAACTCGATTTCATTTGCCGCGTGCATTTTTTCCTTTCGAAAGTGATCTGAAGAAAAAACTAAGCGCTCTCGTTTTGCGCGGCACGGTCGATATTTACGTTTCTCGAAAGTTAAAGGCCCAGGCCGCAACCGGTAAAATTTCTGTGAATTCGAAGCTGGCTCTTGAATACATGAAGGCGCTTAAAAAATTGTCGAACGACCTCAAAATTAAAGAAACCATACGCCTTGATCAAATAAGCAAACACCCCGACGTCATTGTCGTTGAAGAAGAAGATGCCTTACATCCGCAAGAGCTAGGTATGCTTAAAAAGACTTTCGAGACCGCCCTTAAAAAATTTGATTCTGAAAGAAACCGCGAAGGGCTTGCGCTTAAAAAAGATTTGCAGAAAAACTTAAAAGATTTGCAAAAACATGTTTTGAAAGTTTCCAAGCTGCGCGATGAGGCAAATAAAATTTTAATCGAACGTTTCGAATCGAAAGTAAAATCGCGGTTACCTAAGGAAGTGGCAGGGCAGGCCATGGATCCTCAACGCATTTCGCAAGAGATTGTCATTCAGCTTGAAAAAGCGGATATCAATGAAGAGATTATCCGTCTAACAGAACATTTGAAAAATTTCGAAAAATTAGTGGAAAGCTCAATCGTTGAAGGCAAAAAGTTAGATTTTTACACGCAGGAACTTTTACGCGAAGTGAATACGATCGGATCCAAAAGCCAAGTAGCCGGCATCACCGAGGCGGTCGTCGAGGCGAAAACCCTTATTGAGCGCATCAGGGAGCAAGTACAAAACATCGAATGAAAACACGAATGATCATTGTGGCGGCCCCCAGTGGCGCCGGAAAAAGTAGTTTTGTCGAAAAGTTGGCGCGTGAAGACGCGCGCTTTCACGACGTTATTACCTACACCACCCGAGCCATGCGTAATCATGAAAGTCAGGGTAAACCTTATTTTTTTGTTTCGATCGACGAATTTAAAAAGAAGGTCTCGGAAGAATTTTTCATCGAGTGGGCCCAAGTGCACACAAATCTTTACGGAACCTCGTACGAGCAGCTCCAGATGGCCTGGGCACGGGATAAGGTCGTCATTATGGACATCGATATCCAGGGCGTCGTGACCTTTAAAAACAAGTACGCCGACGCAAAGACCGTCTTTATCCTTCCGCCCTCGATTGACGAGCTGCGGCGCCGGGTGATCAAGCGGGATGGGGCGCCTCCGCCGGATTTAGATGTTCGCATGGCCAATGCCGAAAAAGAAATGGCCAAAGCATCGGAATTTGACGTTCGGATCGTTAATGACGATTTTGAACGTTCTTACGACGAATTCAAAAAAGTAGTTGAGAATTGGATAGCTTAGAGCTACTTTGACTTTCTTAACCCCTCACATAGGCAGGTTCTTAGTGGCACGCGTAACAGTTGAAGATTGCATGGATAAAGTTCCGAATCGTTTTGCATTGGTTTTGTTAGTAGCGAAGCGAGCTAAACAACTTTTAAAAGGCAGCGACTGCACGGTAGCAACGAAGAATAATAAGTATATTGTTAATTCGCTTCGTGAAGTGGCGATTGGTAACGTCGGTTTTGAATCAAAAATTGATCCGCAAACGGCCATGACCGACATGTTGAACGATTTAAATAAATAAATCTCAACGCTTTAGTCCGAAAATGCATTTATTTTATAAACCCGCTTATACAGCGGGTTTTTTTTAGTCTAGAATATCAAGATGGCTCAGTTTTTACTCGACGACAGACTTCCTCAGAAACCCTTATCGACCGTCGAAGAGCTATGCGAAAAAATAAAATCTTACCATGCCGATGCGCCGGTACAAATTGTTGCGCGTGCTTATCAATTCGCCGAAAAACACCACGAAGGCCAAATGCGCCGCTCGGGCGAGCCTTACATTTCGCACCCGCTGAATGTGGCGGGAATTTTGGCGGATTTGCGCCTTGATTTAGATACAATCGTGACCGGAATTCTGCACGATACAGTTGAAGACACTACCGCAACTTTGGACGACATCAAGCGCGAATTCGGAGAGACGGTTGCGGCGCTCGTCGATGGGGTTACAAAAATAGGGTTGATGAATTTTCGTAACAGTTTTGACAAGCAGGGCGAAAATATTCGTAAAATGATTATCGCGATGGGAAAAGACGTGCGCGTTGTTTTGGTGAAGCTTGCAGATCGTCTTCACAATATGCGCACACTTAACCACATGCCTTACGAAAAACAAGAGCGTATCGCGCAAGAAACTTTAGAAATTTATTGTCCCTTAGCCGGTCGAATCGGTATTAGTTCGTTAAAAATTGAATTAGAGGACTTGGGGTTTCGGTACTCACGACCCGATAAGTATTACGAGCTTGTGCAAACAATTAAGAAAAACGAAGTAGAGACCGATCGTTACATCGATGAAGTTAAAAAAAGTGTCACGGATCTCATCGATAAAACAAATATTAAAAGTTTTAAAATTTATGGTCGCTCAAAACATCTTTGGTCGATTTACCGAAAGATGACTTCGCGAAATTTGTCGTATGACCAAATTTACGACGTCCTTGCTTTCCGCATAATCGTAAGCTCGGTGGTCGAGTGTTACGAAATGTTGGGTTACGTCCATTCAATTTGGAAACCAATTCCCGGTCGCTTTAAAGATTTCATCGCGATGCCGAAGTCTAATAATTATCAATCGTTGCACACGACGGTTATCGGGCCCGGTGGCGATCGTATCGAAATTCAAATTCGAACCGAAGAGATGCACCTGATTGCCGAAAAGGGAATTGCCGCGCATTGGAATTACAAAGAGCGCGGCCAGCTTAAATTAGATCAACTTAAAAAAGCGAATTGGCTGCGGGAACTGGTTTCGCTTAACCAGCAAAGTGGCGAACCCGACGAATTCTTAGACACAATCAAAACAAATTTAATTGAAAATGATATTTACGTCTTTACGCCAAAAGGGGACGTACAAGAACTTCCTGATGGTGCGACTCCGGTGGATCTGGCTTACGCGATTCACACGAAGCTTGGCGACACGTGCACGGGCGCAAAGGTGAACGGGAAGATGGTTCCCCTTAAATACGCGCTAGGTAATGGCGACCGGGTCGAAATCGTCACGTCTAAAACTCAAACCCCATCGAAAGATTGGCTGAAGTTTGTTGTAACTAACAAAGCTAAATCTAAAATTCGCCAGTTCGTGAAAGAAGAGCAACGACGTAATTCGATCAACATGGGTAAAGATTTCGTTGAAAAAGAATTTCGCAAATTTGGAATGGCCGCGGTTAAATATTTAAAAGGCCCTGATTTTGATAAGTACATGAGCGAATCTGGAATCAGTGATCTAGAAGAACTTTACGCACGGGTCGGTTATGGAAAATTTGAGCCGCGCCATCTGATCGATAATTTAAGTCCCGAGGCGATCGAAAAAGAGGCCTTGAAAACGGATGATTCAACCGTGATGGAAAGAATCATTAAATCGGCCAAAGCGAAAATGCGCAAATCGAATTCCTTGGTGTCGGTCGACGGCATGGATGATGTCTTAGTTCATTTTGCAAAGTGCTGTGGTCCCATCCCTGGCGATTCAATTACCGGCTTTATCAGTCGGGGAAAAGGAATCAGCATTCACCGGGCCAGTTGCAATAAAGTATTCGAGAACGACCAGATGAGGCGCGTAGACGTCGAATGGACTTCGAAGCGGGCCTCAGACGGTCAAGAGCGACAAGTGAAGCTTGAAGTCGTTGGTCAAGACGTTCCGGGCCTTTTAAAACTGATGTCAGAATCTTTTGCCATCCAGGGTATTAATATTGAATCGGCCCAAATTCGCACGACCCGCGACAAAAAAGCAATTTGTCAGTTTGAAGTCTCGGTTCGCGATGTCGAACAACTTTCATCGGCCATGTTAGCCTTGCAAAAAATCAAAGGCATCATCAACGTCCAGCGCGTGGTGAATTAAAACGTTGGGCCGTAGCCCACGCGAATAAACATGACGGAAGCCGACACGGTATCAGACTTCAAAAACATTTGTTGTGCGAGTGAAACGGGAATAAACATTTTGTTCGTGACGAAAAAATCTAATCCAAGCGCCGCTCCGTAGGTCATTGTCATTTTAATATCATCTGGTTTTAAGGCCGTGGTGGATTTCGCCATCGGAAATTTTAAAGTTCCGCCCAGGGCTCCCCAGAATTGCGCACGGGATTTATTAAAATTCAGACGCGCGTAGCCGCCGGCCGAAAGGTAAGTGATGTCGGCATCACAAGAAGTTGAAAGATGATCTCCGCAAGAATTTCGCACGGCCGTTCCCGAAACTTTATACGGCTCGTAACCAAAGGTTCCGCGCAAATCGAATAATGGCGTAACCGGCCAGTAAATAATACCGGTCACCCCGAAGGTAGAGCCCTTCATTGCGACGTCTTCGTCGATCGGCGGATTACCACCGTCGGATTGTTTCGTTGTCATCGTATTTGACATCAAAGAGGCAACGACGCTCATTTTCTTTGAGCCCGTTCGGTAAACTTGATTACCGCCCGAAGCCGAAGCGTCGGCAGAATCTCCGCCGCCTGATGAACCTTTGGGAACGATCAGCGTCACGCGTTCGTTTCCTTGAGCTTGACCTTTCGTAATTGCGCCAATCGCTTTGCCATTTTTTACTTGGCTGATCAAAACGATCGCGACTCTTTTGTTCGCGGCATTGACGAGCACCCCTTGTTGATTAGGCGTCGCGGTGTCGCCTTCAAGGTCGATCAAAACTTTACCATTTTTAAGCTGAATAACTTTAGCGGCGTACGTATTAAAAGAGACCGTCAGCGCGAGTAAGAAAATCAAGTTGCTAATTATTCTCGTAGACACAATACACCCCTTTTAGATTATCGCTTTCAAAATATGATTCGTCATTAATACGGTACTCCCATAAAAATTCTGATTCAGTACTATTATTAGCAGAGTAAGCCGAGTTTTGTAAGACTGTGACTAGACGTTTAGAGGTGGCCTTGGTGCGAATACTTTGATGGGTGCATTCACTTAATTTTAAGTGTTCGACTCGAAATTGCGAGGATTCGGATTCAAATTCTTTGCGCTGCGGCGATCGATAAATTGTACAACTCAAACAATTCATCAAAACAAGTAAGGTCAGTAATTTAAATTTCATTACTTTATTCTGTAGACAAAAGTCTAAAAAGAAAAGGCCTTTCGTCCAGAGATGAAAGGCCTTTTGATATTTATTCGATCTCAATAGTTCTAGAACAGGTTCTAGAACGGAATTTCTTCGCTTTGGTTAAAAGCTGGTTCTGGACCAAAGTCTGAGAAATTAAAATCATTTCCGGCGCTTTGATTCATTCCGCCGCCGCTGTTCGAAGCTTGGGTTGCAGAAGTTTCGTTATTTGCCGAGCCCAAAAACTGAACGGTCGATGCGACGATTTCGGTTGAATACTTCTTTTGTCCGTTGTCTTCCCAAGAACGAGTTTGAAGTCTTCCTTCGACGTAGACTTGGCGTCCTTTAGCTAAATACTTTCCGCAAATTTCGGCAAGCTTACCCCACACCACGATACGGTGCCATTCGGTGCGCTCTTGTTTTTGCCCGTCTTTTCCCATCCAGTTTTCACTGGTCGCGACGTTTAAGCGGGTCACGGTTGCCCCTTGGCCAACGGCTTTCATTTCTGGATCCTGACCTAAACGGCCAACGATAATAACCTTATTAACTCCTGACATAATCCCTCCTTCTTTGTTTTCCTTTTGGGTGTGCTTTGAGTCAATCAGCGAATCTGATTTGCGCTTCGATTATGCACATTGGCAGCCTAAGTCTTAAGCTGCAGGC
>CAXSEH010000020.1:14293-24522 GCA_964236345.1 uncultured Bdellovibrionales bacterium | reverse complement strand
CTAAATATTTAACAGGTCTTTTTATTATTCTGTCTACATTTAGGGGTACAGATCACACTGCTCCCTTTTTTTTTGCTTAACACTTGCGAATCAAACTTATGGAATTTGACCGTGATATTCTTTTTCGCTGTACTCATCAACCAAGATCGCGTCGAAACGAACTTTATCGGCCTCAGTCAGTAACTTAAATTCATCATCGGTAATGATCTTTTTCGCGAGGGCATCGTCCCACGAAGCTTTGCCTTTTTTCTTAGGTATCGAACCGGCTTTAATCGCGCTTCTTATTTTGTGCTCGGCCGCTTCCGCTTTCGTCACGATGACGAAAGCATTTTCAAGGCGCGCCGTTTGATCAATCGTTTTACGCGCGTTGATTTTTTCAGGACCGTGCGTTTTTTCACCGACCCAGTAAATTCCATCAGTCATGCGATCGCGCTGCGGACCAGCCTTAAGCATCGATGCCGATATTAAATGCGACCAACCATCCGTTGCTTGCGAACCGATCGAATTGATTCGGGACCACGCACCCAAGAATCCTTTAAAGAACCAACGAAGGCCCGGAATTTTTAAATTGTCAAAAAGACCGTCAAAACCATTTTGAATGTGCGCCATCGAATCTTTCAAAAAGAATTGCAGATACGGAAGATCTTCTTCGAGTTGGCCTTCTTCTTTGAATCTTCGTAAAACGGCCGTTGACATATACATATGAGAAAAAATATCGGCGAAGCGTCCGGTGATTTTTTCTTTCATCTTTAACTGTCCACCTAACGAACCCATCGCAATATCCGCTAAGATAGCGAAAGTCGCAGAAGCCCACGAAAGTCTGCGGTAATGAATTCGGACCTTCGCGTGCGTTCCGGCAGGCGCCGACGCCAAATAACCACGAGACAATGAAAGTAAAATCGATCGACACATATTTCGAACTACGTGTCCGATGTGACCCCAGAACGCGGTGTCGAATTTTTTAACGTCGCCGCTTTCAATTGCCGCTACTTCATCAAAGGCAAATGGATGACAACGTAAAGCGCCCTGACCAAATATAATTAACGTTCGGGTCATGATGTTCGCGCCCTCGACCGTAATTCCGATTGGGGTTGCAACGTAACCTTCGGCAATCAAGTTTCGCTCGCCTAAAGAAATCCCCGCACCGCCCATGATATCCATCGCGTCGTTAACGACCCGGCGGCCCATTTCGGTGGCTTGATATTTCATGATGGCCGTCACGACCGGAGGCTTTAAACCTTTATCCAACGCGCCTAGGGTAAATCGGCGCATGGCTTCAAGGGCATAAGTCGTGGCGCCAATTCGCGCGAGCGGCTCTTCAACGCCTTCAAATTTTCCGATGCTGACGCCAAACTGTTTTCGTATGAGGGCGTGGGAAGAGGCCGTACGGTACGCAAGCTTTGATCCGCCCGTGGCTTGGGCCGGCAATGAAACGCCGCGACCTGCCGCCAAACATTCCATCAGCATCGACCAACCTTGACCGCATCCTCCGGCTCCGCCGACGACCGCATCTTCTAAATTCACGACGACGTCAATTCCTTGGGTCGGACAGTTGTGAAACGGAATCGTTAAAGGATCATGACGTTGGCCCACGACCACGCCAGGCGTTTTTGTTGGAATCAACGCGCACGTGATTCCAAGATCTTCGCCCTTACCAAGTAGGTTTTCGGGATCACGAAGACGAAACGCCATTCCGATCACGGTCGAAATTCCTGCCAGCGTGATCCAACGTTTGTTCCAGCTTAATTTAATTTGTAATTTTCCATCAGGCCCTTTAAAGACGACGCCCGATGAAGTGATTGAACCGGCATCAGAGCCCGCCATCGGTTCGGTCAATCCAAAACACGGTACTTCTTGGCCAGCGGCTAAGCGCGGAAGCCAATGCTTCTTTTGCGCTTCGGTTCCGTAATGAATAAGTAACTCTGCAGGTCCCAAGGAATTTGGAACCATGACCGATATCGAAGTCGGTAAAGAACGTGATGCGATTTTCATGACGACTTCAGAATGCGCCATGTTTGAAAATCCGCGACCGCCGTACTCTTTCGGAATAATCATCCCTAAAAATCCGTTACGCTTAATGTAGTCCCAAGCTTCAACCGGAACGTCGCGGTTTTTCCAAATTTTCCACGGGTCGCAAAGCTTACATAGTTCTTCGACCGGACCATCGATGTAATCTTGTTCTTCTTTGGTTAGCTTCGCGTAGGGTTCCTTCATGATATTTTCAAAATGCGGCTTACCCGAAAAAAGATCTTTCTCGACCCACACGACGCCGGCTTCTAAAGCCGTTCTCTCGGTCGCTGAAATATTAGGCACAACCCCCAGCTTTTTCATGACTTTCATCACCAGGGCCGAAACCACTAGGGTCCGAACGGGCTTAACCAGGAACACTAACATCGCGATCGTAAACACGGCTAACAACCAGACCGGAGCGCCGAAGCCCGCCAGCAAAATCAAGCCGACCACCGCCCAAACGATTAACGGCGATCCAAAGTAGCCGATAAATAAAAGTAAGAAGATTGAACCTAAGACCCAGGCCCATAAGGGACCTTGCGTATAAAAGTAGCCCATGATCGCATCCATACCTGTTGCTCCTTAGCTTGATGTAAATAACTCTGGTAACAATATTGGATCACGAGGTTAAACTTCTGGCAAGTCGAGCGAAGACTCTAGTTTGGGCGGGTCGCGGTCACGATGTGATGAATTCACCATAAAAAAAACGCTCCCTGATGTAGCGGAGCGTTTCATTCAACTTTAAAATCATACAAATAAAAACTAGAGCAAACAGCCTTAGAAATTATTTAGTTTCAGTTGTCGTCTCGGTTGTCCCAGGTTGGGCCATTGAAGGTTGAGCCGTTGTCGCGTCTGCAGAACCTGCGGCTTGATTTGCCGGTGCCGCCATTTGCGCTTGCGAGTCCGTTGTTGTTGTAGTTGCTTCGTGAGAAGTAGTTGAAGTTTGCTCAGGAGCATTCTTAGAACATGTAAAACCGGTGGCGAATGACAAAGCGAACAAAGCAGTTACTAAAACGATTTTTTTCATAAACGATTTCCTTCCATATGGTTGATTGAACCCCCCGAAAATGTCACACAACTTTACCTTTGGCAAGTCGTACACCAAAAAGTATTTCGTCCCGCTAGAACTTTTGATTTTATTTTTGTCTGGCAAATTACACAAAGTTCATCGGCCCGCCCGTAAACTTGATGTTGATTTTGGAACTGGCCGGATTCCCCGTAACCATTCTTATAGTTTTCAATGGTCGAACCGCCGCCTTCGATGGCCCGTTTGACAATGTCGTGCGTGTTTTTCCAGATCAGCGCGTACCGCTCTTTTGAAATAATTGAGCACTTTTTCAGCGGAGACACGCCCGAACTGAACAGAATTTCTGAAGCATAAATATTCCCCACCCCCACCAGGAATTTTTGATTCATCAGCGCGTTTTTAATGGGAGCGTTCAGTTTCTTAAACACGCTCGTTAATTGTTCGACTGAAAAATCCGTCGCTAACGGCTCAACCCCAACTGCCGCAAAGCGGTTCCTGAAATCTTTCGCCGCGCAGACTTCAACGAATCCGAAACGCCTAGCGTCTTCGTACACCAAGTACTGATTCTGATTAAATTGAAAAGCTAAGTGATCGTGCTTACGGCGCTGCCAGTTTTTTTCCACGACCCGCCACGATCCGGTCATCCCCAAATGCGTAATCAGCATTTCAGACTCGGTTTCAAAGATCACGTACTTCGCGCGCCGAAATATATTTTTAATTTCTTTCCCGATTAATTTCTTTAACTGTTTTTTGGGAATTGGAAAGCGCAAATCTTCTCGAAAAAACTGCCAGTCCAAAATTTGGAACGGCGGTCGCAAAATAGCGTTTAAATTACGCGTGACGATTTCAACTTCAGGAAGTTCGGGCATATTGATGATCCTATCAGGGTCATCTTAGTACGTTTAAGAAGAAAGTCCAGACCCTCATAAGAACCGCGTATAAGTTCGTAAAAGCACCTAAGACCGGATGGTACCCTGCAAGCACGTCAAGCGCCATTCACGGCACCATCTTCGTTTAGCGCAACCGACACGGATCCTACGGGGCACCCCGTTCCACCGACTTGGGGCGGACCAAAGCCAACGCCGGGTTCAGCAAAAGTTTACTGAGTGAACAATGGCTAAGAGTAAGGTTAGGTTTATTTAGTGACATTTTGCACTTCCAAAGTTGCTACTTCAATTTGTAGGCCTAAGGACAGCAAGCCAAAAGATCGAGCCATTCAGATCAAAGTCCACCGATCTGCAAGTTCGCCACATGTAAACCTTTTGGATTTTATTAATCAATTTTCATTGTTAGTTCGCCTTGGACGAAAGAAAATGTGACGTCGGCTAAAAAGAGGTCGCGAAAAATCGGCATCGATTCAAAATTTTCTGGCCAGACATCAAAATTATACTGGGGCCACAGATCCTTACGGACCGCCGCGAAAAGAATTTTCCATTTTCCATTCACGTTAAAAAGCGCCCCGCGCCCGGGTCCCCATCCTAAACAAAGAACCTTCTTTAAATTTGTACCGTAATCTTGAAGGTCAGTTCCTTTCGCATTAAGGGATAGCCGATAAGGTCCGGTTACCGCCGTCGCGTAGGCCATGTTTAAACCATAATGATCAGTCGCAAAATCTCCACCGCTAAAAAGTAAAACGTAAACGGTTCGTCCACCAACGACCACTTTAAATGGACGCGCTCCTTCTATCAGACGATCCCCGTTCCCACGAACGATGGCGGGGTAAGATAAACTCGAAGGATTTAAGACTTCGTATTCGTCCTTATTTGTTTCATAGGCCGAAAACATTTTTCTCGCAAAAATACCGGTGACCTCGAAAGTCTGGCCCACTTTCTTTTCAAGAACTCGCTCATAAAATATCCAAATTTGCTTTTGTTCATCCTCGATGAAGTGGTGGCCGTAGGAATGCCCAACCAAATTATGCGTCTTTGGATAGGTCAGCGGCATCGGCCGTTGTACCCACAGGCCATTTTGGTTTTCGAAAGCGAAAACGCGTCGTGACCAATTATCTTCGGGAAAATGCGCATGCTTTTTTCCAAAAGACGGGATCATGATCCCCGCGTAAAGGAATTCTTTATCGTCGAAGGTTTCAACAGATAAATCCCAAGGTGTCTCATCCAGGCCTTCTTCATTGATCAAAACCCCGTTCGAGTACGCTAATCGAATCCGCGAAATCTCTGCCTTAGCTCCCTCTAGAAGTTGCTGCAGACCCGAATTTAGACCTGACGGTTTGTACTTAAGCGCAAAATTCCCAGTACCGTAAATAAGGACGGACCCGTCTCTTTCAATACGAGGTGAAGCCGGATCACCAAATTGCGAACCTGGAAACGGTGGCCTGGGCAAGTTGTTGACCGTCGCTTCTTGATTTGTAAGTAACAAAGTTTTAGCTTCGAGCCGTGAGGACAAGTTTAGCGCCGTTATTAAAAAAAATAGGAATATTAAATTTTGGTTCACTCTGAAGCTCTCTACCAATGAACGGTGTGAGCCGACAAGCACTCTTTTAACGAAACTATATTACAGGTTAAAAAGTTCCCGCCATGTAATTGCTATCCTAAAAAAATCCAGCCGACTGGAATTTTGCGATTTAACAAGGGTGGATTAAAGGTTGTGAGCTTGGTTAACTTGATCAACGAGTGAAATTAATTTCACTCGATCGACAGGTTTGGTGAAATGATCCGTGCAACCTGCATTGAGGCATCGATCACGTTCTTCCTTCATGGCATGGGCGGTTAAAGCAATGATCGGTTTCAAAAATCCTTGGCTACGTAAGCGCTTCGTCGCTTCATACCCATCAACGATCGGCATTTGAATATCCATCAAGACCACGTTGTAGTCTCCGGCCATCGCTTTTTTCACGCCTTCTTCACCGTTGTCGGCAAAATCGACATTCGCTCCTGCTAAACCAAGAAAAAGGCCGATGACCGTTTGGTTATCGGGTGCATCGTCAACCAAAAGAATGTTCATGCCCTTTAAGGTTTCCTTTTCTAAAGGCTTAACGGCTTCTTTCTTTTTATTCGCGTCGAGTTGAATAAATTCTGGGATCCATTGCGTCGTTCCTAGGGTTTTAACCTCAAGAATTATTTTGAACGAGCTTCCCTTATAAGCTTCGGTCGATTCCAAACTCACGTCGCCGCCAAGGGCCTGCGCTAATTTTCGCGAAAGCGCCAAGCCTAGGCCGGTTCCACCAAATCTTCTGGTTGTCGAACTATCAACTTGAGCAAAAGGCTGAAAAAGCCTTCCCACTTGCGTTTTCTCGATACCGACGCCGGTATCTTGAACTTTAATTTCGATCGTCCCGCCGCCCACGGATTTTTCTTTCCAATTAATATAAACCGAAACCGAGCCATGTTCGGTAAATTTGATTGCGTTACCAACGACGTTCATCAAAATTTGACGAATTCGGGTAGGGTCCGAAACAATCAAATCAGGGATTTTTGAGTCGAAGTTAAAGTTTAACTTTAACCCTCGGCGTTCAACCTGAATCAGTAGCAATGATTGCAGTTCGGTCAGCATTTTAACGAAATTGAATTCGATATTTTCAATTTCTAGGTGACCCGTTTCAACTTTTGAAATATCTAAAATTTCGTCAATGATCGAAAGCAACTGTTTGCCATTCCGGTGGATCGTCGAAATGCAATGTGCTCGCTCGTCTTCGCTCTGTTCAGGTTGTTGCATAAGCTCGGTGAAACCTAGGATGGCGCTCATCGGGGTACGAATCTCGTGACTCATATTCGCCAAAAAATGGGTCTTCGCAAGATTTGCGCTGACCGCTTCCTTTTGCGCCTGAACCAGTTGTTTTTCGCTGATTTTTCGATCATTAATATTAGTGCACGTCCCGATCCATGCGGTCACGACACCATCACGAAATTCGGGGACCCCGCGAATCCAGTGCCAGTTCACTTCACCCTTTTGATCCCGGATTCTGGCTTCGACTTCGAACGCTTGGTTAGCCGCGATCGCCTGAATCCATACCTTTAAAAAAGCATTTAGATCTTCATCGGCGAACGCGCTCTGCCACCCGGCGCCCACGCTATTTTCACGCGATAAGCCGGTGTAGTCGGTCCAAACTTTATTAAAATAATCAAGCGTCCCGCCGGCGTTTGATTTCCAAACAATGTGCGGTATGGCGTCTGCCAAATTGCGGTAGCGATTTGAATTTTCAAGCTCTTGTTCAGCTAATTTCAGAGCCTGCTCGCGTTTTTCGTTTTCAAGAATCTTTTGGGCCTGTTGATTCAGGAGTAAAGATTTTCGGTAAAGGTCAACGAACACTCCGACCTTTGATCGCAGAATTTGCGGTTCGAAAGGTTTAAAAACGTAATCAACCGCGCCGGCCTCGTAACCCTTGTAAATATACTGGTCGTCTTTATTAATGGCCGTCACGAAGATGATCGGCGTCAGGGCATATTTTTCGTATTTTTTGCGAATAATTTGCGCCGTTTGAAACCCGTCCAAAATCGGCATTTGCACATCAAGTAAGATCACCCCGAAATCATAATCTAATAACAGATCAAGGGCTTCAACGCCGGATCTTGCACGCACGATATTAATATTCGCAAGCGGTTGCAAAACCGCTTCCAGAGCTATCAACCCATCTTCACGGTCATCTACAATAAGTACGTCCACGACGCTCGCGACGGTCTTCATCAAACGTGCATCTCGGTTGGACGCGCTTGGATGGCCCGAATCTCTAGGCTTGAAGGGGAAGGTTTGATCCACTTATGAATCACCGCCATCAAATAATTTTCGTCAACGGGTTTCGTTACGTAATCGGAAGCCCCCGCGGCTAAGCATTTTTCGCGGTCGCCTTTCATCGCCTTGGCGGTCAGCGAAATAATCGGTAACTTTTCAAATTGCGGAATAAGTCTTATCTCGCGGGTCGCTTCAAGCCCGTCCATCTCTGGCATCATGGTGTCCATCAAGACCAAATTGGTGTCCGGATTTTCCTTTAGCACACTGATTCCTTGACGGCCGTTTTCGGCGTAGATGACGTTGATTCCGCGTAACTTAAGAATACTGGTTAACGCGAAAACATTTCGAGCGTCGTCATCGATCACCAAAATCTTATTCCCGTTAAAATCAGCCTCTGCCGGAAGCTCCGGTACGGGAACTGTTTCGACCAACGGAAAATTCACAAAATTTTCAGCCCCGGTGTATTTTTGAGGAAGAAACAGCGTGAATTTACTTCCAGCTCCTGGCTGACTTTCCACTTCGATGATTCCACCAAGAAGGCGTGCAATTTCGCGACTGATCGTAAGACCCAATCCAGTACCCCCGTATTTTCGACTGGTGGTTCCGTCAGCCTGTTGGAAGGCTTCAAAGATCAATTTTTGTTTGTCTTGCGGAATTCCAATTCCAGAATCGGTGACCGAGAAAACAATCGCGGTCTTCGCCTTATTTAATGTATCGACCGAAAAGCGGCGATCTTTATTAGCTAAACCGATTTCAAGTTTAACCTGACCTTTTTCCGTAAACTTAAATGCATTCGATAAAAGATTCTTAAGAATTTGCTGCAAACGATTTTCGTCAGTGAACATCGTTCTTGGTAAATCTTCAGAACAACCAATAATAAATTCAAGCCCCTTGTGTTCGGCGACCGGACGGAAGGTTTGTTCCAAGTACCCACGAACATCAACGATTTCGATCGCCTTTGGCGTGACCGGCATCTTGCCCGCTTCAACTTTTGAAAGATCTAAGATTTCGTTAATCAATGCAAGCAGATCTTGTCCCGCCGAATGTACGGTGCTGGCAAATTTAACCTGTTGATCGCTTAAGTTTCGATCGCGATTTTCCGCAAGCGTCTTAGACAGAATCAGTAAGCTATTTAGCGGCGTTCTTAATTCGTGCGACATGTTCGCTAAGAATTCTGACTTATATTTGGAAATCAACGAAAGCTGTTCGGCTTTTTCTTCAAGACTAACCGACGCTAGTTCAACTTCTTGGTTTTTAACTTCAAGAAGTTTTGCTTTTTCTTCCAGCTCAGTTGCCTGCGCTTCAAGTTCCGCATTCGAACGTTTCAACTCTTGCAGAAGTTCTTCCGTTCGCATACTTGATGAGATCATGTTCAGGATAACTCCGACTGAATCCATCAACTGATCAAGGAAGTTGATATAGTTCTGCGTAAACGGTTTTGTCGACGCCAATTCAATGACCGCCTTTAATTCTTCCTCGAACAGAACCGGAAGAACGATTATGTTACGCGGAGTTTCTTCAGTTAAACTTGAACTAATGACGGCGTAATCCTGAATAGGTTGGGTCAGTAAAATTCTTTTCTTTTCGAAAGCGCATTGCCCGACAAGACCCTGTTTCAGCTTATAGCGATTTGAAACATTTCGTCTTTCGGTAAACGCGTAACTTGCGATCAAATTAAGAGACAACTCATTTTGATCCATGTCGTTTTCCATCATGAAAAAGGTTCCCTGATGACCACCGACCAGCGGCGTAAGCTCAGACATAATAAGTTGCGCCACTGAAGTAATACTTCGCTGTCCCTGCATCATCCCTGAAAATTTCGCAAGGTTCGTCTTAAGCCAATCTTGCTCGGTATTTTTTTCGGTCGTATCTTTTAAGTTTCCGATCATTTGATTTAAATTATCTTTTAACGCCGCAACTTCACCCTGCGCCTCGACCGTAATTGAACGGGTTAAGTCGCCTTTTGTCACCGCGGTTGATACTTCCGCGATCGCGCGCACTTGCGAAGTTAAATTTCCGGCAAGCTGATTTACGTTATCCGTTAAATCTTTCCACGTTCCCGCAGCGCCTGGCACTTTCGCCTGTCCGCCGAGTTTTCCTTCGATACCCACTTCGCGCGCAACACCCGTAACCTGATCCGCGAATGTTCTTAACGTGTCGGTCATCGAGTTAATTGTTTCCGCGAGCGCCGCCACTTCCCCTTTAGCTTCAAGAACGAATTTTTGATTTAAATCACCATTCGCAACGGCCGTTACGACCTTGACGATACCGCGAACCTGTTTCGTTAAATTTGAGGCCATAAAATTTACGTTATCCGTTAAATCTTTCCAAGTGCCAGACACCCCCGGTACGCGAGCTTGCGCCCCTAGTTTTCCTTCGATGCCCACTTCGCGTGCTACCGTCGTCACCTGATCCGCGAATGTTCTTAACGTGTCGGTCATCGAGTTAATCGTTTCCGCGAGCGCCGCCACTTCCCCTTTAGCTTCAAGAACGAATTTTTGATTTA
>CAXSEH010000020.1:13854-14193 GCA_964236345.1 uncultured Bdellovibrionales bacterium | reverse complement strand
CGGCCGTTACGACCTTGACGATACCGCGAACCTGTTTCGTTAAATTTGAGGCCATGAAATTTACGTTATCCGTTAAATCTTTCCAAGTGCCAGACACCCCTTTTACATCCGCCTGTCCGCCTAAGCGGCCTTCGGTTCCCACCTCTTTTGCAACTCGGGTAACTTCCGCCGCGAATGAATTCAGCTGATCCACCATGACGTTAATTGTATTTTTTAATTCTAAGATTTCACCTTTGGCATCAACCGTGATTTTTTGCGACAAGTCACCTTTCGCAACGGCGGTCGTTACTTTCGCGATATTACGAACCTGCGCGGTTAAGTTTCCGGCTAGACCATTCA
>CAXSEH010000020.1:0-13754 GCA_964236345.1 uncultured Bdellovibrionales bacterium | reverse complement strand
TTGTATTTTTTAATTCGAAGATCTCGCCCTTGGCATCAACCGTAATTTTTTGCGACAAGTCGCCTTTCGCAACCGCGGTTGTTACTTTCGCGATATTACGAACCTGCGCGGTTAAGTTTCCGGCTAGACCATTCACGTTATCCGTTAAGTCTTTCCAAGTACCAGAGACTCCTTTAACGTCGGCCTGTCCGCCAAGCTTTCCTTCAGTACCAACTTCCTTCGCAACCCGCGTAACTTCCGCCGCGAAAGAATTTAACTGATCCACCATGACGTTGATTGTGTTTTTTAATTCGAAGATTTCACCTTTGGCATCAACCGTGATTTTTTGCGATAAGTCGCCTTTCGCAACGGCCGTTGTTACTTTCGCGATATTTCGAACCTGATCCGTTAAATTTCCGGCAAGACCATTTACGTTATCCGTTAAATCTTTCCAAGTTCCAGAAACCCCTTTAACATCGGCCTGTCCACCAAGGCGACCTTCGGTACCCACTTCCTTCGCAACCCGTGTAACTTCTGCCGCGAATGAATTCAGCTGATCCACCATGACGTTAATTGTATTTTTTAATTCGAAGATCTCGCCCTTGGCATCAACCGTAATTTTTTGCGATAAATCGCCTTTCGCAACCGCGGTCGTTACCTTCGCAATGTTACGAACTTGATCCGTTAAGTTTCCGGCAAGACCATTCACGTTATCGGTAAGATCTTTCCAAATTCCCGAAGCTCCGCGCACGTCTGCTTGTCCGCCTAATTTTCCTTCGGTACCCACCTCTTTCG
The DNA here is from genome assembly GCA_964236345.1 of uncultured Bdellovibrionales bacterium. Lineage (GTDB taxonomy): Bacteria > Bdellovibrionota > Bdellovibrionia > Bdellovibrionales > Bdellovibrionaceae > Pseudobdellovibrio. The sequence goes on along the minus strand of CAXSEH010000020.1, from coordinate 12,980 downwards.
CAACCCGAGTCACCTCGGAGGCGAACGAATTCAGCTGATCCACCATGGCATTCACCGTGGTTCCGATTCGAAAAAATTCTCCCTTAACGGTTCGACCATCGATCTCTAAGGACATCTTCTGCGATAAATCGCCTTTTGCCACCGAGGTGATAACCCGCGCGACCTCCGTCGTCGGTTGCACCAGATCTCCGATCAGTAAGTTGACCGAATCGACGCTAATGGACCAGGCGCCTTTGACTGAACCCATCGAAACTCGCTCGGTCATCTTACCCTCTTGACCAACCGTGCTTCGAACCCGCACGAACTCAGTCGCCATGTTTTCATTCAGTTCAATGATGTCATTCAAAACTTCGCCAATTTCGGCGATGATTCCTTCTTGGCCCACCGGTAAGCGAACGCTAAAATCTCCGCGGCGCACGGCTTTCACGGTTAGTAGAAGCTGTCTGAGCTGGTCGGTCGGTTTGACATATTGGTCAACCACTTCGTTAAATTCCGCCGTCTTGTTTTGTAGAGTTTTCTTAGGGTCGCTCACCTCAACTATTGCGGCACGACGCGCGCTTGTTTTATTCATTACGGTATTTGGAGCCGAACGTGGCACAAGTTTTTTACGTGATGCGGATCCAGGTGATTTTTGCATAGATATTCCTCATGATTGATTTAATACCTGTTTATTTTTTCCAAACTGAAATTAAATGTCATGACTATTTATATAAAAATATTATTTGTGGCAAAATTCCCTAATTTAGCTAGCGGCGCAGTTCTTAGGTCTAGGCGGTAAAGATTACTTGTTTGAATAAACCCCGCGCCAAATGCCTATTTCTTCGCTATACAAAGTCTTTGGAGATTCTATGCAAGACAACATTCCGGTCCAACCGCCCCAATCTTTTCGCATTATTCTTGAACTTAATTCGCGCGTCAGTCGCATGGATACGACGTTGCTGAATTCTTTGAAGGCGCAAAAAGAACATTTGAATCTTCGTAATATCACTCGGCAAGGGTTGAAAAATTTATTTAACAAAGGACAAATACAGATTAAGGGTCAACGGGCCCGGCCGTCATCGGCCTTAGCCAAAGGCATTACGTACATCGATATTCTGGGACAATAAGAAATTAATAATTATTACAGTTTCGAACAGCGTTGCGCTTTCGAAAGTTTCGCAGCGCAAGTTTTTCGCTCATCCGTCGTGATTTTCGCGGCTTTGGCGTTTAATTCATCTACAGAAATTTGCTTTTTTTCGAGCGCTAAGGCGTAGATATCACATGAACAGTCTTGTTCGCAAATTTTCGCGCGCTCTTCAATCAGCTTGTAATCACGCGAAGTCAAAGTTGTTAGCTTCTGGTCAATTTCCGCTTTTAATTTTTGACTTAATTTTGAAATTTTTGAGTCGTCAAAACCGCAGTCTTGCACCAACAACGCATTCGAACTTTGGGCCATTTCACGCAACGTTCGTGCGGATGCAACCCCACCCATCAACCCAACGGCCAAAATTAAACTAGGGAGAGTCGTAAGCTTTACCACGTGATTCACCAATCAGCTCGTTCAAGGGAGCAATAGATAATTTAGAACTTCCTTTGATATAATCCATCAACATTTTTGAGGCAATCACTGATTGCGGATGAATATCGTGGAACAAAATAATTCCGCGTCCTAAAACGTCCACCTGTTTTTTCGCACGTTGGAACACCGATTCCGGGTTTTTATCTTGCCAGTCTAAAGTGTCAACATTCCAAAAAATCTCAAGTGCGCCTTGGCCCGCAATCATTTGCCGAATATTTGAACCGTTACCTCCGCAAGCCCCGTAAGGACATCGGAAAAGCGTGGGCTTGCGACCAACTACTTTTTGAAAATCCGTAATGGCATCGTTTACTTCGTGATTAAGAGCGGCCGGTTTGAGAGTAGGTAAATTCTGGTGGCTGTAAGAATGACTTGCACGCGAAAATCCGAGGGCGCCGGCTTGTTTAACCAGGTTGGGGTATTTAACTATGTTTTGGCTTAACCAGAAAAATGTTCCGTGTACCCCGGTTGTTCTTAGATTGTTAAACATTCCTGGCGTGTGGGTCGGATTGGGCCCGTCATCGAAAGTAAAGGCCCATTTTCCCATCGGAAAACGGTTTCCCGTGACGTGGCCATTAGGTCCCGCATCCGGCTCTAGAATGTCTAAGGCTTGCGGCACGCGAGCATCGTACAACTGAGAATACTGATCGCCCATAGACGAAGCGCGGGTTGCAAGGTGATCGCTCCATTCCTTATTGATAAAGTGATCAAATGGACCCCGTTTGCGTTTTCTTGCGAATTCTTTGCTTTGAACATAAACTGCGGCCGTTTCAGATTCGTTGAGCTTCGTGTATTTTTTAAAATCGAATTTAGGAAGCCACGCTTTGCGATTTAGTTTCAAAGTCTCGTCGTTGATGTCGTCGAAATGCTGCGCCAACTGAACGATGGCCGCTTGGTCTCCGTTTTTCCAACCTTCGGCGAACCACTGGTCGACTTTTTCTAACATGTCACGCGAGATTGCAAAATATAAAGAGTCTTTGTTGTTAGCGCTTTGCAGTCCCATACGATACAAATCTAGCATTTCGTGCAAGTTTCTTTCTGAAAACTCCCAGGCAATTAAATTTTTAAATCGCTTCTCGTTAAATGTTTGAAACTCTTCAGCGGTTACCGTTTGACCTGCCTGTTGTTTTTTATAGAGTTCATCAAGCTGAGCATCGAAATCGTTCATGAGTTCTTGCGCAATGTAAAAAAAGCTTCGTTGGCGATCTAAGAATTTTCGAACTCGCTTCGCCCGTTCTTCCGGATCTTTTTCATTCGCTAAATTAATAAAAGTCTGTCGGTGCTGTTCTTCGGCATCGTCATCTGCATCAACCGAGGCCGAAAGTCTTGCGGTCGGAGGCTGCAGAATTTGGTTCGAGCCTTGAAAAATCGTTCTTGTTTGGCACGAAAATAAAGCCCCGAGTAAAAACAGTCCTACACCTTTTTTTAAGAGCGCATCGCGAATCATGAAGTATCCCCTTTGATTCTACTAGTGTGACATTTTTAGGTTCATTTGCCAGAGTCTAGACACCACAACTAGACTTACCGTTGGTTAACCGCAGCAGTTTTTATTTGGGTTGTGGCACTTCCTTTGTACTTGGAAATGATGATGAAAACCAACTTCGCCATTTCGTTTACGATGATTTTAACCTTCGCAACCGTGACCAACTTTGCGCAGGCGGCAAGGCTTTCTCCCACGATCTATTACATCAAAACAATTGATCTGGATCAAAAGTGCGACGACAAGAAAACGAATTGGTCTGACAAAATACCATAAAGCCGGAGAAGTTCTTTACATTGATAAATTGAAAGGGACGAAGCTTCCCGATGGTCAAGTCCATGCAGGTTTCATGATTGTACGCGACCGCGGCGGCGCCATCAAAGGCCCTGATCGATTCGATTTTTACACCGGCCTTTTAAATTACCGCGATGAAAGTAATCCATTTACGTCGCTTGGGTTTGCGACTTCAACGAACAAAATTGAATACCGTAAAGCCACCGTCGAAGAAGCCGATCATTTCCGCAAAGAAAGAAATTTTCCCGGGATCCCGCAATAAAATTGACGAAGGTCTACGATTTAAATAGGCTTGTCAGCCAATGGACCAAAAAGAAAATAATTTTACGCACATCGTGTTCAATATCATCATCCCCGTGATCATCTTAAATCAGGGGCACAAATTCGGACTTGATCCCAGGCTTGCGGTCGTCATTGCGCTAGCCTTTCCACTTTTTTTTACGCTTAGATCGTGGGTCCAGTCGCGCAAAATTAATTTTGTTTCAATCTTAGGTTTGTTAAACGTTTTAGTTTCCGGAACTTTAACCTTGCTGGCGCTTGGCGGAATTTGGTTTGCAATTAAGGAAGCGGCATTTCCGCTCCTGATTGGCGGTTTCGTTTTCGGCTCAACTTGGACCAAGAAGCCTTTCTTTCAAACCTTGTTCATGAATCCGACGACTTTTGATGTCGCTAAAGTAGAACAGCGTTTAGAGAGCGAAGAAAAAAGAAAAAGTTTCTCGCAACTGATGAAAACCGCAACCCTATTTTTATCGATTTCATTTTTGATGAGCGCGATACTAAATTTCGTATTAGCTTTGCGGATTTTTACTCCGCTACCGGAAACTTTAACCGAATTACAAAAACAACAGCTGCTGAACGAGCAACTGAGTCAGATGACGGCTTATTCGATGGTCGTGATCTTAGTGCCTTCGATGATCTTCTTGGGTACTTTACTTTATTATACCTTTAAAAAGATTACCGCGATAACGGGATTAACAAGCGATGACCTTGTTCTTAAATAAAAATTTCCTTTAAAAATCGTAGTCCATCGGAGGTGGAGGCGGCGGCGGTGGCACATCCCCGTAGCCCGAATCATAAGGCATCCCGGCTCCGGCCCCGTAATCGTAGCCTGGCGGCGGAGGCGGCGGCGGAACTTCTTCGTAACTATCCATCGGCGGTGGCGCCGGTGTATAATCAAGCGGCGGTGGCGGAAAGCCCGAATCAAGGTCGTTAGGGGGCGTGTAAGTTGAGCCTCCACCTGAAGAGCGTGAACCCGCAGCGCCGCTATTACGGTTCCACTTATTTTTGCCTCGAAACCGAAGCTCGTAGCGCGGTCGCAGCTCCAGTAAGCCTAACTCTTCGTCTTCTAAGTGGGCGACGACGCCAGGGTTTTGGTTCAATATTTGATTCCGGGTTCGAACCTGCGTTTCGCGACTTTTTTCAGCCTTCTCTAATGCTTTTTTACGTTCTCTTTGATCTTCCCGATATTCGGGACCATCTTCGGCCGGAGACAGGGTTTTCTTTTGCTTACGGTATTCGGCTAATCCTTTTTCGCGGGCAAGGTCCCATTTTTCTTGGTCTTCTAAATAAGTCCCTAAAGATCTTTCGCGTTCTTCTTCATAAATTTTATTATTCTTTTTTTCTTCGCGCAGACTTTTCAACCGATTGAGATTATGGTTTGCTTCTATTTTCAGCGAACTTAAAAGTTCGGTATCCACTTGTTGGGCGGCCGTCGGGTTTGGAGCGGCAGTTTTTTTTTGCGCGAAGCTGTTCGCTGTAAATAAACACAGAAAAACAATAAACCCCGTAAGGTGAAGGTAGGTTTTCACAGTTTAATAATAGGCCGAATTCATCCCTGTTCCTAGAGCCCTTCTTTGCGCATTTGCATTTCTCGACCTTTGTCTTTACCAACACTTATTTTTACGATAGCGTCTCCGCACTATGGAAATGCTACAGACAATTGGAACTTTCTTCGCGCAGACCCTTATCATCGTATTGGCGATTGTCGCCGTACTTGTCGCTATTGCTACCTTGGCGATGCGGGCAAAAAATCAAAAATCTTTCGAAATCGAATTGCTGCACGAAAAGTACGAGGACCAAACGCAGGTCCTTAAACAATCCCTTTTAAATGACGCCGATCTTAAAAAAGAAAAGAAGCGCCTGAAAAAAGAGGAAAAAAACAAAGAAGATCGCTCGGCATCGGCTGCAAAAATTTTCGTAATCGATTTTCTTCGCGGTGACATCAAGGCCAGTGAAAGTGAAAATTTACGTGAAGAAATATCGACGCTTCTTGGGGTCGCTACTCCCCAAGACGAAGTTGTCGTGCGCATTGAAAGCCCAGGGGGCCTTGTTCACGGTTACGGTTTCGCGGCGGCGCAACTGATTAGGCTTCGCGACGCCAACATTCCCCTCACCGTTTGCGTGGACCAAGTTGCGGCCAGCGGCGGTTACCTCATGGCCTGCACTGCCAATAAAATTTTAGCTGCACCCTTTGCCTTGGTTGGCTCAATCGGCGTCGTGGCTCAGGTGCCAAACTTTAATAAGCTTCTTAAAAAACATGACGTTGATTACAAAGAGTACACCGCCGGAGATTACAAACGAACGGTCAGCGTATTTGGCGAAATCACCGAAAAAGGCGAAGCCAAATTTAAAGAGCAGTTAGAGCTGACTCATGTTTTGTTTAAGAGTTTTGTCCACCGCTACCGGCCGCAAATGGATATCGCTAAAGTAGCTACTGGAGAATTTTGGTACGGTGAAAATGCATTGGCGTTGGGGCTCGTCGATGAGATTTCGACAAGTGATGCGTATTTGCTAATGAAGTCAAAACAGCACCAGGTCGTGAAGGTTTCGTTCGAACAAAAGCCCACTTTGTCCGATAAGATCTCGGATATTATGTCAAAAGCGGTCACACTGACACTGAATAAAATCGCAGCCCAAAATAACATCACAAATAAAGTGTGACGCGAATAGCTAACCCTTCGGCATTCTTTATTTTTTCCCTACAGTCTTGTACATCTTGCAGACTGTTATTTTTTTAATACAGTAAGGAGCTTTCTTGAATCCAGTGGTCCAGGTTAAAGATCTCGAAACAACTTTCTTCTTAAAGTCAGGTCCCTTCCGGGCCGTGAATCGAATTTCTTACGACATCAACCAAGGTGAAACCTTGGGCATCGTCGGTGAATCGGGCTGCGGAAAATCCGTGACTTCTTTTTCGCTGATGAAGCTGATCGAAAAACCGGGGCTGATTACCAATGGATCTTTTCATTTGGACGGCCAAGATATTTTTAAATTGCCTGCGGAAGGCGTCGAAAATGTTCGCGGTGGAAAAATGGCGATGATTTTTCAAGAGCCCATGACCGCTCTAAATCCGGTTTACACGATCGGTCACCAGATGGATGAACAGATCCAAAAGCATATGCACCTGTCTAAGAAAGACTCGCGCGACCGCGCGATCGAAATGTTGCAGTTGGTCGGAATCCCTTCTGCAAAAGAACGTTATGAAACCTACCCGCACCAACTTTCAGGCGGCATGCGCCAACGCGCGATGATCGCCATGGCGCTTTCGTGCAATCCGAAATTCTTAATTGCCGACGAGCCGACCACGGCCCTCGACGTGACTATCCAGGCGCAAATTTTAGAGCTGTTCCAAACTCTGCAGGAAAAAATGAAGATGACGGTGCAATTTATCACGCACGACTTAGGCGTCATCTCTGAAGTTTCCGATAAAGTTTTAGTGATGTACGGCGGTCAAACTTGCGAAACCGGCGACACCCAAGAAATCATCAATAACCCAAAACACCCTTATACGGCGGCGCTCATCGAATCGCGACCAAAAATGGGTCAGCGCGTTTCTAGATTAAAAACAATTGAAGGCTCGGTCCCAGCTCCTCACGATTTTCCGAAAGGCTGTCCGTTTGCCAACCGTTGTCCCAATGTGCTTTCGGAATGCTGGACCATTAAACCTCCGTTACTGCCGGTTGCGGGAAGTCTGACTCCGCGAAAAGTGGCTTGCTTTAACCCTGTTCCATAAGGATGAAAAACATGAACGACATCATTCTTGAAGCTAAGAGTATTAAAAAATATTTTCCGATTCGGAAGGGTTTTTTCATGCGCGAAGTGGGTCAAGTTAAAGCCGTCGACGGAATTGACTTCGCGGTTCGTCGCGGGGAAACCTTGGGTCTGGTCGGAGAATCTGGATGCGGCAAATCGACTTTGGGGCGCACGTTAATCCGACTTTACGAGCCGACCGCGGGTGAAATTGCGTTCGAGGGTAAAGATTTTTTGCACGCTAAGGGCGACGACCTTCGAAAAAAACGTCGCGACATGCAAATGATCTTTCAAGATCCTTACGCTTCACTCGATCCGCGCATGACCGTCGGTCAAATCATCGAACAACCTTTCGTCATCCACAATATGCTCGGAAAACAAGAGCGCGCTTTAAAAGTAAAACAGTTATTAGAAATCGTCGGCCTTAAGGCATCTCACGTGAACCGCTACCCGCATGAGTTTTCGGGTGGTCAACGTCAACGTATTTCAATCGCACGTGCCATCGCGCTAGAACCGAAATTAATTATATGTGATGAGCCGGTCAGCGCATTGGACGTTTCTATTCAAGCGCAAATTCTGAATTTACTTAAAGATCTACAAGAGCGTCTTAACTTAACTTACATCTTTATCTCGCACGATCTTTCGGTCATCGAACATGTATGCGATCGTATCGCCGTAATGTACCTGGGCCGCATCGTCGAACTTACAACTCGAGAACAACTTTACCGCGATCCCCAACACCCTTACACGCAAGCTTTGCTTTCATCGATCCCAACGATTGGCGAAGGCAAAAAGAAAATGAAGAAAACGTTAAGCGGTGAAATCCCGTCTCCGATTAATCCTCCAAGTGGATGCACCTTCCATCCCCGATGTCCGTATAAGATGGACATTTGCGTGACGAACGTTCCTTTGCTTCGCGGAACGGATACGCATATTCGCGCCTGTCACCTTGATGTAGAAACTGATTTAACAATTAAACGTGAGCCCGTCTCACGAGAAGTTTAACGATAAAAGGAGTTATGATGAAAGCTTTAGGACTTGGTCTTGTTGTTGTCTTAATGATGACGGCATGTACAAAAAAAGATGGATCTGCGGGCGCACCGGCCGGAAGTGGTACTTCGACTTCGGCTTCGGGTAAACTTACCAATGCCGAACTTAAAATTGGAATCTCGCAAGAGTTCGAAAATTTTAATCCCTTAATTTCAAATATGTTGGCCACAACTTACATGCAACGGATGATCAACCGCACTTTAGTGGTGATTGATGCCGATGGTAAATGGGTGACCCAGCTTGCTAAATCGATTCCTTCAGTTGATAACGGCGGCGCCAAAGTCATTACCCAAGGCGGAAAAAAGAAAATTCAGGCCGTATGGGAAATTTTAGATAATGCCGTTTGGGGAGATGGCAAGCCCGTCATCTGCGATGATTTCTCTTTTGCAATCCAAGTTGCCGCGTCTCCAAACGTCGGTATCGCCGAAAAAGAAGTTTATACGCAAATCGAAAAAATTGACGTAGATCCTAAGAATCCAAAACATTGCACCTTTACGTACGATAAAGAAAAATGGGATTTCTACCAGTTAGGCACTTTGTATCCTCTGCCAAAGCATATTGAAGAAGCCGTCTTCAAAAAATACGGAAGTCAAAAAGAGGGCTACGAAAAAAATTCGATGTACACGAAAGAGCCGACGAACAAAGGTCTTTATAACGGACCTTACCTTGTTAGCGAAATTCAATTAGGTGATCACGTGACATTCGTTCCGAACGACACGTTTTATGGTGAAAAAACCAAAATTAAAAAAATCATCGTTAAGTTGATTCCGAATACGGGAACGTTAGAAGCGAATTTACGTTCGGGCACAATCGACGTAATCTCGAGTCTGGGTTTAGCTTTAGACCAAGCCTTAGCTTTCGATAAAAAAGTGAAATCAGAACATTTAGGATATTCGGTTTTGTTCCAACCCTCGGCCGTTTACGAACATATCGATTTAAACTTAGATAATCCGATCTTAAAGGATATCCGCGTTCGTAAAGCCTTAAGCTATTCCGTAAACCGTGAAGAACTTGTGACTTCGTTATTTGAAGGAAAGCAAAGTCCGGCTATCCACAGCGTAACGCCTAAGGATCCTTGGTACACCGATGATACAACTAAAATCACAATTTACAAGTACTCGCCCCGTGAAGCAGAAAAGTTGCTCGAAGAGGCTGGCTGGAAGATGGGAACCGACGGTATCCGCGTTAAGGATGGCCAAAAACTATCGTTCACATTAATGACGACTGCGGGAAATAAAACGCGCGAATTGGTTCAAGTGTATTTACAGAACAAGTGGAAACAAGTTGGAATAGACGTTTCTTCTAAAAATGAACCGGCCCGCGTATTTTTCGGTGAGACAACGAAAAAACGTAAGTTCGAATCAATGGCTTTGTTTGCTTGGGTTTCGTCTCCGGAAAGTTCGCCGAAATCGACCTTTCACACGAAGAACGTTCCGACAGCTAAAAATGGTTGGTCTGGACAAAATCAGATGAACTGGAGCAACAAAAAAGTTGACGCGCTTCTTGAAAAATTAGATCTGGAATTTAAACATGAAAAGCGCGTTGAATTGGTTCACGAAATTTTGAAGTTTTACACGGATGAAGTTCCCGTTCTACCGCTGTACTATCGTTCTGACGTGGCCGTGATTCCGACGCAGATGAAGGGTTACCGTTTGACGGGTCACCAATTTCCGGAAACGAACGAAGTTGAAAAGTGGACCGTTGAATAGAGGTAATTTATGCTGACTTATATACTACGACGGGTTTTACAAACACTGGTTGTTATCATCATTCTATCCTACGTTTGTTTCGGGTTGATGAATCTGATGCCCGGAGACCCCGTCGAGTTAATGATTTCGGCCAATCCGAAGATCACATCCGAAGACGTGGTCAGGTTACGTGCCTTTTACGGGTTGGATCAGCCCGTTTATAAACGTTATCTGAATTGGGTTTCTGATATCGCTAAAGGAGACCTTGGTTATTCACGCACCTACCGGATCCCCACGACCGAAATGTTGGGACCCGCGTTGCAGGCGACGTTGATTCTTTCACTCATCTCGCTGGTATTTTCGTTGTTAGTTGCGGTGCCGTTAGGAATTTACTGCGCGCTTCATCCAAATTCTCGCGCGGATTACTTTATAAATTTGCTTAATTTTGCGGGCATCTCGATGCCCTCTTTTTTCTTAGGTATCCTATTGATCATCATTTTTTCGGTCACATTTCCTTTACTACCTGCGGGCGGATATCAAACGACCGGCCTGGTTTACTCATCATGGTTAGAAGAATTTTTAGACAAATCAAAGTATTTAATTTTACCTGTTCTTTCGATCTCGATTCGTTCCATTGGTGGATTTTCGAGATTCGCGCGATCATCGATGCTTGAGGCAATGCGAAACGATTTCATCCGAACGGCCCGCGCAAAAGGGATGAGCAATCAAGTTGTGATATGGAAACACGGTTTTCGAAACGCATTGATACCTTTGGTTACAATTATTGCCATTAGCATTTCATCTATTTTTTCTGGAGCCCTCATCACCGAGACCTTGTTTGCTTACCCAGGTGTGGGGCGATTACTATATACGGCCATTATCGGAAACGATTTTAACGTCGCGATGGTCTCGTTCATTATTTCGGTCAGCATGGTTTTGATCATGAACTTAGCGGCTGACCTACTTTACGGCGTGGTCGATCCCCGCATTTCCTACAAATAACCAGGGGCAAATCAATGAGTTCATCGACACAAGTTATTCATAGTGCAAGCACAAACGCCCAGATTAAAAACATGGAAAAGGCGCAGACGCTTAGGCAAATTATTTATAACCAATTTAAAGAACACAAGGCGGCCGTCATTGGCTGCTACTTGATTTTATTTTTCGTGGTCATCGCACTCGCGGCACCATTGATCGAAAACCTGACGGGCCTAGACTCGGACTCGCAAAACGTATTTAATCGCTATAAGCCACCTTTCTCGCGCGTGAAGGCCGGGACCGACGTCCGGGAAAATGCGGTTCAAAAATTTATTGAAAAAAATCCTGAAGAAGCCGTCGTTATTCAAAATCAACTGATCAATCAAAAAGTTGTATCACCGGCAAAACCCGAAGACGGACTTTACGACTGGGCAGCCCTTGATAAAGACAAAGCGATTGGCGCCCTGAACTTAATCGACACTTCAAAAAAGTCAGAATTAAAAAACATCGCCCAACGTTTCGAAAGTTACCATGTGTTTGGAACGGATGAATTAGGCCGTGACGTGATGATGCGTTTAATTTACGGCGCGCGAATTTCGATGGGAGTCGGAATACTGGTCGCCATTGCATCGTCGTTGATTGGCATTATCATTGGCGCCTTAGCCGGATTTTACGGCGGCGTTTTAGACACCGTATTGATGCGCGTAACGGACGCTTTGCTGTCACTCCCCTTTCTACCCGTGTTGATCGTCATCGCCGCAATCGATTTACAAAAGATTCCATTTTTAAAAGCGATGATCAGTAACGGAAACGAAAGTCTTTTAAAACTTGTTTTCATTCTGTGTTTATTTTCGTGGATGACGGTCGCGCGTCTGGTACGCGGAAGTATTTTATCTCTTCGTGAGCGTGAGTTTATCTTGGCTTCAAAAACTTTAGGCGCGACCGATCTGACGATCATTTTACGCCATATGTTTCCGAACGTCCTTTCACCTATCTTGGTATCGGTTACGTTGGGCGTTGGTGATTCGATTCTTTCTGAGGCGGCCTTAAGTTACCTTGGTCTAGGCATCCAGCCGCCGACTCCGAGTTGGGGAAATATGTTATTTAACGCCCAAGAGCTGATTTACCAAGCGCCGTTCTTAGCCATCCTGCCTGGAATTCTTATCTTCCTCGTGGTCGTCAGTTTTAACTTCGTCGGCGACGGTTTGCAAGATGCGATCGATCCGAAGGCCATCAAACGTTAGTTCGAAATCACTGACAATTCACTTTACGCCCCTGTAAAGTTTGCCGTGATTTGCGGTCCAAATGAAATAGGTTTAGAATTGGCGCGGCATTCTTTTTGGATACCCTACAGGGTGATCTTAAAAAGGGGTGCAGCATGGGTACAAGTTCAATGATCAAGCCAATCATTATTGTCATAACTATTAATATTTTAGCGGGCTTATCGGCCTTTGCTGATTCATCTTATGAACTAACGTGTCGTAATCGCGCTAAAGAAATAGCGGCTGAATCTTACAAAAACTGCGTCACCGAAAATCGCCAGTCGCAGCTTCAGCAAATTCGCAGCGACTACAAAGAAAAATTAGCCGAACTTAAAAATCATTATGATTCAGAACTTAAAAAGGTTTCTGGAAAACAGACCGTTGACGAATCCGAACCGACACTAAAATTAGTCCCTACCAAAAAAGCCGGAGCCAAATCAATGCGCTCTTCGGGAGCCCGTAATCTACCTAAAAAGGCCGTTCGGACGGAAGTGATTGATCTGTCCAGCCCAACAACCGAGATGGGCTCGAACCCCGACGAAGGTGCTAGTCAGTCTCAAAATAGAATGAATAATGGGAGTGAAACCTCGCGAGATGCTGAAATAGTTGAACTCCCTACTCAAGAGTAGTAACTTGTTAATATAACA
>CAXSEH010000019.1:0-24668 GCA_964236345.1 uncultured Bdellovibrionales bacterium | reverse complement strand
CAATGTTAGATCAGATAAAGTTTTTTAACTCAAAGGTGTGCCCATGAAAGCATCAATACTAGCTATAGGAACAGAGCTCACCCGCGGCCAAATTTTTAATAAAAATGCGGCGACCGTATCGGAAAAATTACTTCACTACGGCGTAGAAACTTATATTCATATCACGGTACCTGACGACCGTAAGGTGATCCTAGAAAATTTAATTTTACTCGAAAGCCAAAGTGATATGATCTTTATAACCGGTGGGCTGGGGCCCACGTCGGACGACTTCACCCGCGAGGTCGTTGCCGACTGGTTGCAGAAGCCTTTGGTGTTTGACGAAAAATCTTGGGCCCATATCGTTCAACGGTTAAGTTCGCGGGGCTTTCCGGTTCGAGACATGCAAAAACAGCAGTGCTATTTTCCGGAAGGCAGCGAAGTTCTAGAAAACAAAGAAGGAACGGCGCACGCTTTTAAATTCAAAAAAAATGCGAAAACCATTTTCGTTCTTCCAGGCCCGCCGCGAGAAATCGAAAGTGTTTGGCAAGATCACATCGCGGCTTGGCTAAAGGTTGAAACAAAAGACATTGCTAAACGCATCACCCGATCTTGGGATACGATCGGCGTCGGTGAATCAGACGTAGCGTACACGGTCGAAAATGTGTTAGCGGCCTTCCAGAAGTCAAACCAACTTGAAGTTGGCTACCGAGTGCATTTACCTTACGTCGAAGTTAAATTGTCTTTAAACGAAAAAGATACCGCTATTTTTCACGAGACGCTTTTACAATTGAATGAAAAATTAACGCCCATTACGATCGCCCGAAATTTCGAAGACATTGCCGAAAGATTGACGACAAAGATTGCCCTGGCCGATTTCACTTTTTATGATTTTCTAACGAAAGGTTTCTTGCACGCGCGCCTAAGCCCCTATTTGAAAAATGTAAAGCAATGGAGCTTCAAACAATCGGCACCAACTGACTTAACGGTGGATTTCTTCGATAACGAAGAAAATTTTTTAGCCTTGCTGCCGTACGAAGAGTTTAGTTGCATTGTGGCGTACGGAGTCGGCCCGGTCCGTGGCCAAATGATTTTAGAAGCTCCAATGAGGTCCGCACCCATGCTCGAGCGACGACTACAATACTTTTCCGAGATGGCCTTGGTCGAAGTGACCCGAGCTTTCTCATAACGAGATATCAAAAATTCATCAAGACTTCGACAGTCGTCAAACTAAGATGCAAACTTAAGCGGAAAACCCGAAGTTAAGTGAAAATAATTTTTTTCCACTAAAAAAGCACTTAAGTAATAAAATATTATGCCGAAACGTATTATAGACCTATAGAAAGCACGAGTAGATCAAAATGAGAATTCCAGAAAAATCAAATAAAGACAACGTTGTCATCATAGCCAGTGTGGCCTTAATCGTTGGTCTATTTTTCTGCCTACAAAAATACGAAAATGCTAGGTTTCACAAAGAAGTTTCACCTAAAATGTTCTCGCAAAATTTAAAAGCCATTAACAGCACGAAGATGGCCTCGGTAAAAGAATAAATCAATTTAGTTGCACCAAGACTGCGGCGTTACCATCTGCGTAAGCTCGCCCGCCTTCATATACAAAAAATCGTTACGAACTGACAGTTTTAAGCGTTCGAACCTCTGGGACTGGTTGGAAAGTGTCGCGATTTGTCCATAACCTTCGCCGTCGGTAATGAGTCGACCCGCTAAATTTTTCATTTTCCACTTTACGTCTTGGTTCGAAATGGCCCGCAGATCCTGAGGCGTTAAGGCTTCGGTGACGGTACCTTCCGACTCGCGACACAATAATTGAAAATTCAAAACAACGAAAGTTTTCGTGCGACAATTATGCGTGGCCGAGTAACCGTAACCCACTTCGCAGGTGTTGAATTTTTTCTCAACAAATCCTAGACGATCATGCTTGCGATTTAATTTCAAAAATGTTTTTAGACCATCGACATCTATATTTTCCACGATCGCTTCGTTCGATTCTTCTTCCGGAATCACCGCTGGGTTCGACTTAACCGGCACCGACGGCGCCGTTCGCACCGGTGCGTTCCTACACGAGTAAAGAAAAAAGGCGCTTAAGATCAAGGTCAGTTTTTTCATTCCTTATTATAGCCAAATAACAACATCATTGTTGAGTCCAGAAGCGGTCTGTAATGTAACACACTGCCGCTGCTCAATGAACTGTTTGCCTAACGGTTAAACTTCGCTAACATAGAACGTGGATCTTTCGCAGAGCCCCTGGTTCTACCGAGAAATCCGCAATAACAACATTTCACTAAGATGGATTTATTCATTTTACTGAGACAAAAAGGAGCTTTCATGAATACGACGACGCCCTCTACGGCGAGTGCCCACAAACGTCCTCTTGCCTTTCAGGCCGCCATCGAGGCCCCCATGCGAAAAATTGATAAAATAAAAGATGCCTTCGGTAAAGACGCACCAATTTCAGAGTATTTCGGATGCATGACTTTCGGCTTAGCGCAAATGCGCGAAAAACTTCCGAAGGATGCCTATACTCATTTATTAAAAACATTAGATCACGGAAAAAAACTTCCAAAAGAAACGGCCGAGGCGATCGCTTCCGCCGTTAAAGAATGGTCGGTTACGAAAGGTGTAACGCACTTTTGTCACTGGTTTCAACCGATGACGGGTCTTACCGCGGAAAAACACGACGCCTTTATTTCCATTCAACACGCTAACCACTCGGAACTTCGGGTCATCGAAAGATTCACCGGATCGCAGCTTATCCAAGGTGAACCCGATGCGTCTTCCTTTCCTTCGGGCGGCATGCGCTCAACTTTCGAAGCCCGCGGCTATACGGCGTGGGATCCCTCATCGCCGCTGTTCATCATCGAAGAAGAAAACGGAAAAACCCTTTGCATCCCCACCGTCTTTTTCGGTTATCACGGGCAAGCGTTAGATAATAAAACTCCGCTCTTACGTTCGATCGAAGCCGTTTCGAATGAAGCGGTCGAATTTTTAAAATTAGTCGGTGATGTGGACGCTAAAAAAGTTCAAACTACTTTGGGTGCCGAACAAGAATATTTTTTAGTCGACAAAAATTTTGTAGCCTTGCGTCCTGACCTCATAATGACCGGCCGCACTCTGCTAGGCGCTTCATCGGCGCGCGGTCAGCAATTAGAAGATCACTACTTCGGTTCTATTCCTTCTCGAATTAAAGCTTTCATGCAAGAATCTGAATTCGAACTTTATAAATTAGGGATTCCGATTAAAACCCGCCATAACGAAGTCGCACCTTCGCAATTTGAGCTGGCACCGATCTACGAAGATATGAATATCGCTTCTGATCACAACCTTTTAACGATGGAAGTTTTAAAACGAGTGGCCTTGAAGCACGGCATGGTTTGCCTACTTCACGAAAAACCATTCGCGGGAGTGAACGGTTCGGGAAAACACAACAACTGGTCAATGGCGAACGATAAAGGCGAAAATCTATTAGAGCCCGGTCATACTCCCCATCAAAATCTTCGCTTTTTGGCTTGCTTAGCCGTCACGCTTAAAGCGGTTAACGATCACGCAGCGGCCATGCGGGCATCCATCGCAAGTCCTGGTAACGATCATCGCCTTGGCGCAAACGAAGCCCCGCCGGCGATTATCTCAGTTTTCCTTGGAAGCCTACTTGAAGACATTCTAAATTCGATCGAGCAAGGTAAGGCCTTAAAGGCGACGGATGAACAAATTATTGATCTAGGCGTCGCCCAGATTCCAAATATTTCAAAAGATTACACCGATCGTAATCGCACAAGTCCCTTTGCTTTTACCGGAAATAAATTTGAATTTCGTGCGGTGGGATCTTCGCAGAACGTTGCGGTTCCGATGTCGTTTCTAAACGCCGCCGTGGCCTACTCGTTCAAAGAGTGCAGCGCAACCCTACGCGAGCTTCTAAAAAAGAAAAAGCGCGACGAAGCCGTGATGGAACTCATTCGTCAAGTGGTCAAAGAAACGAAGGCCATTCGCTTTTCGGGTAACGGCTATTCTGATGAGTGGAAGGCCGACGCTAAAAAAAGAAACCTTCCAATTCTAAACACCACGCCCGACGCATTAGACGTCATGAAAGATAAAAAGCTGATGCAGTTTTTAATCGACATGAAAGTCCTTTCGAAAGAAGAAATCGAATCTCGCCACCATATCGCGGTCGAGCGCTACGTAAAAACTTTAGATATCGAACACTCGAGTTTACTGGAATTGACCAGTACGTACATCATACCGACTTTGGAAAAACAAATGCAGATTTTAGGAGACTCGCACCAGGCGATGACATCGGCATCTTTAAAGAAAGCTTACAAAGCCCGTTCTGTCGAGTTCGAAGAAATATTCGTCGAGGTTTTAGAGAACTTCAACTCGTTCAAAAACAAAGTTGAAAAATCTAGAAAAGGTCACGACGAAAATAAACGCATGTGGGACATCGTTGAAGACCTACAACCCGCAGCGCTTAAATTACGTGACGCCGTAGACGCCGCCGAAATGGTCGTGGCCGATGAACTTTGGCCGTTACCGAAGTACCGCGAAATGCTTCTGGCCCACACGTTAGCGTAGTTGTCTTATTCCAAAACAGTTTGATTTCCGCGGCCGTTCTGGCCGCTTTTTTTTTAGCTCGCGCCTGTCGTAACCAATCAGTCATTCGTCCAAAGTCTAGATACCAACCGAAAGCTGCAGCTCTGCCAAGATCGCGGCGCCGCAATTTTTCTCAAATTAAGACCGCTGGCATGCCTTGCAAGATAATGGTCAGGAGAATTTAAATGAAACAACTTTTGACCATTCTGCTTTCCTGCTTTGCCTTTTCGTTTGCTTTTGCCGAAAGCACCACGTGCGCGGCGGGGGAAGCAAAAACCAAAGTGAAGATTCAGATGATCAGGCTTGACGGAACCATCCAAACGCCCGAAGGCAAAATCCTGTCCAAAGACTACAGCGAAACTTTAGAGGAAAGTCCAAGCCTCATCTTAGAATCGACTTACTACTGCGGTGAATTTTCAAAAGCAGCGGTTCGCATGATGATGGACGCTATGGCCGCAAAATATGATCTCGGTGCGCGCCGTGGGGATATCTTCGTTAACACCGATAAGTCGTTCGCTCGCCAGTCATACGTCGAAGGCCTCTTAACCTTGAATACTTCCAATATCGCGACCATCAATCGACTGATCAAAGACGAACCGGTTCCATAAAAAAAACCCACACCTCGCTAAAGATGTGGGTTCTTTAAAAACTTTTAAATCAAAAAGTCTTAGTTGGCCGTTTCAAAAAATTCAAATGTTTGGAACGGAACGATGTCGATTACTTTCGTTTGCGACGTCGTTAGCGGAGTTGATTTTCCGCCATCAACGATGAACATCTTTCCTTCAGCCGTTAAGCCAATCAGTCGACCCGCCACCTTATAAAGACGCTTGTAGTTCTGATCTAACTTAACCGCAGGGGCCGCCTTTAAGTAGGCCTTCTTGCTCGCGCAACCGATCTCGTAAACATCACCCGACTGCATCACTAAGTTTGTAGAGTAAACACCACGGTCGTAACCGTTCACGTAAATCAAGTTTGAAGCAACTTGTCCCACCGGTACAACGATGTCAGTTTCATTCGCCGAGCTTGGATCACATAAAAATTTAACGTGTGATTTGTAAACGCGAGCACTCCACTGAGCACCGCTATGAAAATCAACAAGCTCCGCTTTCTGTTCAGGAGTTTGATTGTTGTAATCAACAAACAAGTCACCCGGAGATTGCTCAACCGTTCCTTCGTTACGTGCGAAAACGTACTCAGACTTAAGCGTCTTGTCTTCTGGAAAAAGAACTAAATGCTGAGAACGGTGAATGATGTGACCCGCTGAAGGTGCTTTACCAAGTACGGTTTCTGCGCCCGTGGCTACGTTAATAGACACGAAATCTAAAGCCGCGTTCAGGGCTAATAAATTTTCAGTGCGGTTAATGCGAACTTGATTTTCAAAAGCTTCATCGGCGTAGATGACGGCCGACGCCCGTGCGTAAGCTTTTAATGCAGGATGAATTTCGGTCGCGAATTTAGAAATTTGCGCGTAAGTTTCAACGGTCACGGCGTACGATCCACCATCAGAAATTTGTTTGTCACAAGCGCCTTGCATACCTTGGCGAGGACCTTTCGAACACATCATGTGCGGAAATCCATCGATGTGACGGGCTTCGTGCATGAAAACGGATGCGCGATCAAGCGAAGAAAAAGTGTCGGTTAAGGCTAAAGGACATGCGTACATTGTTTTTCCGCCGAAAGCGTAAACGTAAGCGACAACACCCTTAGGGCAAGATCCTACGATTTCTAAAGTGTCGATGCGGCCGATAAAATAGTCGTACCAGCTTTTTGCAAAGCGGCCGGTGAATAATTCATCTTTGCTTGGATTCATCATCGGCGCGAAGGCCGTGTGACGCATGAACATCAATGATGAAACTAGGTTTGCAACCTGAGATCCATCTAGGCAGTAGTCAGCGTTGGCTTGCGGAGCAAACTGTTTAAAGTGGCTTGCAATCTCTTGCATTTCGGATTTGGTCACGCAAGTTGTTGACGGTTGTTTTGGTACATCAATATCTGCCTGAGATAACGATGCCGTGGTTAAAGAAGCTACTAACGCGATTATTGCGAACAAGGTATTGTTTACCTTCATGATTCCCCCTCATCTTCATAGAAGACGCGGAAATCTAAACATCTGATGAAAGAGCCTGCAAGAAATTTTCCGCCAATTGTGGCTTTTTTACTTCTTTTCAGCCAAAATTCGCTGCGCGTAGCCACGAACTTCCGCAGATTCACCGGTTGTCACAAGTTTTTTAAGTTCCTCAAGGGCCTGGGGGTTGGTCGATGCGCGCCTTCCCAGCTCGTCGACCGCCATGTAGCGGACCGCAAGTTCTTGCCCGCGGCGAATCTCGGCCTCTGAGTGCGCGGTCACGGGGCCAAAATCGGGAAGGGCCTTCGTGGCCAACTGGCCCAAGTTTTCGACGCTGGCGGTGGATTGATCCAGCACGGTCATGTAGGCCGCAAGAATTCTTTCGTTCGCCGTTTTTGAAGTATCAAGGGCCAAACTTAAAATAACTTTTTTTTCTTCATCGGAATAATTTTCGACCGTCTTTTTTAATTCAAGGTCTTTTTGTTTCGTGTCGACGTGCGGTTGATTCATCACTTTAGATTCAGCCAAAATCCAATTTTGGATGACGACCGTTTTAGAAGGATCATCGCCTGTTGGGGTGCCAGCCGGACCGCTTGCCGTTGTCGTGTCTTGAGATGCCGGATGCACGTCGAATTTTGCTTTCGCGACAACCGCTTCTTGTTCGCGTCGATGGGCCGTATCCTGTTCTTCAGTGGCGGGAGTCTGTTTGAACAGGTAAAAGAAAACCAGGGCCGCGATGAAAATAAAAAGGATGATGAGCGGTTTCGAACTTAACTTGCGCATGCGGTTGTTGTACCGCAATTGGGGCAGCGATAGCAACCAGATTCAAGAACGGTTTGGTATCCGCATTCACCACACATTGGAAATCCGGAATTATTTTTCTCGGTAACTGAAATGTTAAGTGGCTGCACGAACTTACTTCCGTCGCGGTAGATGGCGACCGATTTTAATCCCAACTTCCAGGCCCTCTGGTAAGTTTGGCTAATATCGTTAAGGGTTGCACTTTGCGGTAGGTTAACGGTTTTAGAAATCGCGCCGCTAATAAATGGTTGCACGGCCGCCATCATTTTTAAATGCGCATCGGGGCTAAGTGCAAGATCCCCGGTCGCGCAAGAGAAGATCGCGTGATGTTGTGGTAAGATCGAAGTTTTTAAAATGGATCCGGAAATTAAAATTTCATTTTCGATTTTAATAATTTCGTCGGGTTCGTACTTTAAAATTTGCAGCGCTTTTTTAACGGCTTGATTTACAATTTTAAGCGCGCCGCCGCCCGATAGTTTTTTATTTTTCACGAGCGAAAAATCCGGCTCGATGCCGGTGGTGTCGCAGTCCATAACCAGTCCGATGGTACCGGTCGGGGCGATAACCGTGGCCTGAGCATTTCTAAAACCATGCTTTTTCCCTTTGAGCAGAACTTCATTCCAAATATCGGTCGCAATTTTTTCGTATTCGGCGGGAAGAAGTTGCCACGCAATATTTTTTAAACCCGTGCGATGTTTATTCATTACGCGCAACATCGCGGCGGAATTCTTTTTGTAACCCGAAAAAGCTCCTAGGCTTTTCGCAAGCTCGGCACTGGTCAGGTAACCGGTCCCGGAAATAACGGCAGACAGAAACCCGGCATAGGCTCGCGCCTGGTCAGAATCATAAGATAATCCCTTTCGCATCAGCATCGAACCTAAGTTCGCGAAACCAAGGCCCAGGGGCCGATAGTCATGCGAGTTCTGCGCAATCTTCTGCGTTGGGTAGCTTGAAAAATCAACCAAAGATTCTTGCGCCATGAATAGGGTTTTTGCGACGTGAATCAGTTCATTCACTTTTATATTTTGTGATTCATCTAAAAATTGCGCTAAATTTATCGAAGCTAAGTTGCAGGCTGAATCATCTAAGAACATATATTCGGAACATGGGTTACTGGCTTTGATAGAATCGGTCCGCGGGCAAGTATGAAACCGGTTGATCGTATCATTAAATTGAAGTCCCGGATCGGCACATTCCCAAGCGGCTACGCAAATTTTGGTCCACAACTCATCGGCCGAAATTTGTTTAAAAATCTTTCCGCTTATTCTTTTTTTTAAACTCCATTTTTTATTTTGCCCTAAACTTTTCATGAAAGAATCTGGAACCCGTAATGAATTGTTCGCATTTTGCCCCGAAATTGTTCGGTAGGCTTCGCCGTCGATTTCTGCAGAGTAGCCTTGCTGAATCAGGGCCAAGGCCTTTTTTTCTTCGTTCATTTTCCAATCAATAAATTCTTCAACTTCAGGATGGTCTAAATCCAGACACACCATTTTCGCTGCCCTGCGGGTTGTGCCGCCGGACTTGATGGCCCCCGCCGCTTTATCTAAAACTTCCAAGAAGGAAATCAGGCCCGAGCTGGTGCCGCCCGTGGATAGACCTTCATATTTCGACCGCAAGTTTGAAAAGTTTGTGCCCGAGCCTGAGCCGTACTTAAAAAGTTTCGCTTCGTTCTTTACGAGATTGAAAATCGAATCGATCGAATCGTCGATGGACTGGATAAAGCAGGCTGAACATTGCGGACGTAAGTAGGCGTCGCGAATCCGTTGAATTTTCTTAGTTCTTGGATCCCACGCGTAGTGTTCGCTGTTAGAACTAACGTTGTATGCTTCTTTAAGACCCAGATTGAACCAAACCGGAGAATTGAACGCCGCTTTTTGCGAAAATAATAAATACTTTATTTCTTCCGAAAATTGCGCGGCTTCTGTTTTTGTTTTAAATAGTTTACCCATCAGGGATGAACTTATAAAACCCAATCCAATTCTTTCGATCAAGGCTTGAATCGAATTTTCTTTTTTAATCGATCGACGCAAATATTTACTGGCAGCAATATCGACCGCGGTCTGCGACCAAGCTACCGGTGCTTTTACATTTTTTTGTTCAAAATAGATAAGCCCGTCAGCGCCCTTAATTACCGAATCCACCGACTTCCATTTAAAATAGCTTTGCGCCCTGCGGCCGGGCGCCACAAACTGGGGTGAAAACGTTTTAATGAGACGGGAAGAAGGCTTTTTTTGACTCGTCATAACTTCTGGAATAGTGTTACTTACTATGATGCAAAAAGCCATCTACCTGGACTATAATTCAACTTCGCCGATTGATCCGATCGTGCTGGACAGCATGCTTCCCTATTTGAAAGAAGATTTCGGAAACCCGTCGAATACTTTACATTCCTACGGCTGGGCTGCCGAAAATGCCGTGACGAAAGCCAGCGCCCAAGTCGCTTCGCTTCTTCATTGCCGACCTCAAGAAATTATCTGGAATGCGGGCGCAACTGAAGGAAATAACTCGGTGGTTTTCGGTCTGATCCGAAAGTTAAAACAACAAGATTCAACTTCACCTATTCACTTAATAACTTCAAACGCCGAGCATTGGAGCGTGCTGAATTCGTTCGCGGCCGCCGAAAAATATGAGGGTGTTGAAGTCACCTACGTGCCGGTTAATGAAGAGGGTGTCGTAACTTTAAGCGAGCTTAAAAAACATTTACGGCCCCACACGAAGCTGATCAGTTTGATCTGGATAAATAATGAAATTGGATCGATCAATCCAATTCAAGAAATCGCAGAATTTTGTCAGCAACATCATATTTATTTTCATACCGACGCCACCCAGGCCGTTGGAAAGGTTGCAATAAATTTGCAAAGTACGCCGATTCATTTTTTAACATTTTCGGCCCATAAGTTTTGCGGACCGAAGGGCGTCGGCGTTCTGATCGCCCGTTCTGCAAATCCCGTCGAAATTGAACCGTATATTTTTGGTGGCGGCCAACAGCACAACCGAAGATCGGGGACTTTAAACGTACCCGCCATTGTCGGAGCCGGTAAGGCCTGCGAATTATGTCAGGCAAAAATGCAAGACGACGCGGAAAGTTCGCGGCGCATGCTGAAAAAGTTTTGGATGCAATTAAGCGAAAAACTTCCGGGAGTTAAATTAAACGGACCTGCACTCGAAAATCGATCGCCCGTAAATTTAAGTTTATTGATGCCGCAAATGATCGATCTGGTGTTACCGCAACTTTCGCGCATTGCCTTTAGCCAAGGCTCGGCCTGCCAGTCCGAAGAAACCAAATCGAGCCACGTCCTAAAAGCGATACGGCTAACCCCCGTCCAGGCCCAATGCACCATGCGGCTGTCGATTGGGCGCTTCACCCAACAGACTGACCTTGATACAGCGCTGGAAGTCCTTTTAAATGCTTTTAAGCCAAACGTGACCGCTAAAAATCAGGGTTTACCCACTCCCCAACAGGGCTAAATTAGGTTACAATAGATTCATGATACAAATCAGTGAAAATGCCTCAAAAAGAATTTCGGCCCTTAAAGTTGATGAAGGAAAATCCACTGAAGCTTTCTTGCGCGTCGAAGTTAAAAAGGGCGGATGTTCGGGTCTTTCCTATAAAATGGATTTCGACACGGCCATGCGCGATGGCGACAAGGCCTTTGAAGCCCACGGCCAAAAAATTGTCGTTGATTCACAAAGTTTTCTTTACCTGATCGGAATGGAACTTGATTATTCGGGTGGCCTGAACGGCAAAGGTTTTGTCTTCAATAATCCGAACGCCACAAAAAATTGTGGCTGCGGATCTAGTTTCAACGTTTAATAAAACCCAGATTACTTCACTGTACAGATAACGATAAGCGCCGTTGAGTTATCCCACTCGCGACAAGTCATCTCCGCGTTAGCAATCAGCTTTGATAAAAAACTTTGCTTCATCGCGCCTTGGAAAACGGCCGGTTGTTCCATTTTCGAAAACGGCGTTAGCGAAAGTGCTAACAAAGTTTCCGCTCCGCAAGCTTCGACTAAAGAGGCCGGGGCTTCCTTCATAATTTGCAGTACGCAGGCTCGTTCCGCAGACAGTTCGTAACGTGCGTCCGTTGCGTAAGCGTTTAACGATAACAATGTAATGAGACCTAAAATAATTTTCATGAAATGCTCCTTTGGTTTAAGAAGCCGGAAAGTAGCACACCTCTACAAAGGTTGAAAGAGGCCGGGTAAAAACGACAGTCTTACTAACAGTCTAAGGCCTGTCAGGCTTCTTATGAGCGCTGGTTAAAATCATGGTATCCTGAACGGCAGAAAGTTCTCGGGTATCTTTGGATTTAAAGCCGCGAACTTTTTTCTGCGTGTCGACTTTATTCACTTGCTCGGTCAGATCTACGGTCACCGATCCGAAACACCTTACTTGGCAGCTTAGTCTACGTCCGTCTAGGTAATAGCTACTGCCAATCATGTTAAGTTCGGGTTTACCGGGTTCAGGAATTGAATTATCTCCCTCGATGATTTTAACCCGACATTCGCCGCAAGAAGCAATTCCGCCGCAAATTGATTTTATCTTAAGTCCCGCCTCGGTCGCGATCTTCAGTAAAGACTTTGAAGGATCGACATCGACTTCTACATTTTGCGGCATAAATTTTATTTTCATCACAACCCAATCTGCATGGCAGCTAATTCACAACAATTTTAATAAACTTTTTCTTACCAGCTTTTAAAATGAAGCTGTCATTTTTTTTCAATTCAATCTTTAACTTAGTATCCGTAATTTTTTGCTGGTCCATCGCTACGGCACCGCCGGTGATCAGTCGAGTGGCTTCGCTATTCGACGTGGTTAGTCCCGCTAACGTCATTAATTGCGTGAGCCCTAAACTCTGCGCGGTAACGGTAAATTCTTCGATTACGTCGGGCATGCCCTTTTCGACGAAGATACGATTAAATTCATCTTCACTGGCCTGGGCCGCGGCCTGCGAATGAAAGCGCGCTACTAAATACTTGGCTAGATTAACTTTGATTTCGCGAGGATGACGTTTCCCTTGTTGCATTTCTTGTTTCATCGTCGCGATCTCGGTGGGTTTGTAACCGGTCAATAGTTCGTAGTATTTAAACATAAGCTCATCAGAAACTCGCATCGTTTTTCCGAACATATCTTTCGGGGATTCATTGACGCCAATGTAATTATCTAAAGATTTTGACATTTTATTAACGCCATCTAGACCTTCAAGGATTGGCATCGTTAGAATGCATTGGGGCTCTTGCTTGTAGGCCGATTGCAATTGGCGACCGACTAGGAGGTTAAATTTTTGGTCGGTGCCACCCAACTCAAGATCGGTCTCTAACGCCACTGAATCATAACCCTGGCAAAGCGGGTACATCAATTCGTGCAAAGAGATAGGAACGTTGGCTTTATAGCGTTTTGTAAAATCGTCGCGTTCAAGCATTTGCGCGACGGTGTATTGCGCCGACAACTTAATAAAGTCGATCGAGGTCAGCTTTAATAGCCAACTGGAATTATAAACAATTTCAGTTTTGTCCGGATCCAAGATTTTGAAAATTTGCGAAGCGTAAGTTTTTGCATTTTCGTCAATTTCTTCACGAGTCAAAATAGGTCTGGTGGTATTTTTCCCTGAAGGATCGCCGATTAAAGCCGTGAAATCGCCAATCAGAAACTGCACTTGGTGTCCCAGCTCTTGCAAAGTTCGTAACTTATTAATAACTACGGTGTGGCCAATATGAATATCGGGCCGGCTGGGATCGGCTCCCAGCTTAATTTTTAAAGGCTTCTTTCGTTCAGCGCTTTTTTTTAATTTTTTTAAGAAGTCCGCTTCGCTAATAAAATCGACGGTGCCGTACTTTATTTGTTCAAGCTGTTCTTCCGGTTTCAAAAAATTCATAATCGCTGCCTACCGGGCGATTTCGACCGCACGTGTTTCACGAACGATCGTAATCTTAACCTGACCCGCATGCGGAAGTTCGCGTTCGATTTTTTTAACGATATCGCGCGCTAACATCAAGCTTTGATCGTCAGTTACCCGCGAACTTTCAACCAACACGCGCACTTCTCGTCCGGCCTGTACGGCGACCGATTTTAAAACGCCATCGAAAGAATTCGAAATACTCTCGAGGTCTTTAAGGCGGTTAATAAAGTTATCCATTTGCGGACGCCGAGCGCCCGGTCTTGAATTTGAAAGCGTATTTGCGGCATGAACGATCCACGCTAAAGTTGAATTGGGTTTTTCGTCATCGTGGTGCGCGCGGATGGCGTGACAAACTTCTTCACTTTCTCCAAATTTTTTCGCAAGCTCGGCTCCGACTAGAGAATGATTTCCCTCAAAGGTGTGATCTGCAGCAAGGCCGATGTCATGCAGAAGCCCGGCCCGTTTTGCAATTTTTATATTCGAACCAATTTCTGCGGCCAATAACCCTGAAATGTGGGCGACTTCTAAACAATGATTTAAAGCATTCTGCGCGTGGGTGCTGCGGTATTTTAAGCTGCCAATCATCTTGACTAGTTCGTTGTGCATTTGCGTGATGCCCAGTTCAACGATGACTTTATCGCCTTCTTCTTTCATCGACTTGGCTAATTCTAATTTTTGTTTTTCAACGACTTCTTCGATGCGGGCCGGATGAACGCGGCCGTCTTCCATTAATTTATCAACGGTGCGACGAGCAAGCTCACGTCGAATGGGATCAAAACCCGAAATCACGATGGTTTCTGGAGTATCGTCAACGATCAAATCGACCCCGCATAATGCTTCAAGCGTCCGGATATTGCGGCCCTCTCGCCCGATGATTTTACCCTTCATTTCGTCCGAAGTTAAACTCATCACCGATACGGTTCTTTCCGAGGTGAATTCCGAAGCGAAGCGCGCTAGAGCGCGTGCTAATATATTTCGAGATTTCTTATCCGCTTCTTTGATGGTGTCTTCTTCAATTTCGGCGATTCGTTTAGCCGCCTCTACTTTTGCCGTTTCTTCAAGAACCTGAAACAATTCCCGTTTGGCTTGGTCTTGCGACATCTGAGCCACGTTTTCTAATTTCTTCTGTAAATAGTGAGCTTGATCTAAGGCCGATTTCTCGGTTTCTTTTAGCCGAGACTCGGTAATGACGATTTTTTCTTCGCGATCTTTTAACTGATTCATGAATTTATCGTTTTCATCGTTTCGATGTTTGAATTGATCATCGACTTCTTTTAAACGTCTTTCTAATTGGCCTTCTTTGTTTTTTAACTGTGATTTCTGTTTATTGATTTCGCCTTCAACGTTTTTCCGCGCCTTGGTTTCAAAATCTTTTGCTTTCATTTCGGAATCTTTTTTCAACTTCATCGATTCAGATTTGGCCTTGTTTAAGATACGATCGGCTTCATCTTTTGCTGACTTCTTGGTATTTTGGTCTTGAATTCGTTTGAAGGCAAATACGACAAATGCTCCGACTAAAAAACCAACTAGCACAAACACTAATTCCACTTTAAATCTCCTTCAGGATCGTTCACTTGATAAATCGAACTTTCAGTTACAATGTGATTAAATAAAACATCATGAGCTTCGTTCGGTAGCTCTTCGACGAAGGCTAATCCAAAACAAACCGCAATTTTTTTTCCATTAAATTCTTCTAACGTTCGGTCGTAAAATCCTTTACCCCGACCCAGGCGATGCCCCGCCTTACTAAAACCCAAGCCCGGAACAACAACGCCCGACAGATTCGAAAGCTCTACGGGTTGACCGCCGACGGGTTCTTGGACCCCTAAAGCTGAAACCTGATAATTTTTTGCGTCGGTGTAAAAGGTAAGATCGCCTTCTGCGACCTTCGGAAAACACCATTCGATGTTATCCGACAAAAGGGTCCAATCAATTTGCGGCTCCGTTTTCAAAGGCCGAAAGGCGCCCCAAAGGCCCTTTTGATTTTTAAGCATTTGATCAAGTCGGGATTGAATAAGCCGAGACCATTCAAGCCGTTGTTGGGATGTAATTTGATTTAGCTGTTGCAGCAACTCAGAACGAACTTCTGATTTGCTGGCTTTCAATTTCGATTGCAAAAAAGTCTCCGAATACTTTATCTAGTTCCAGTTTACTTTGTTTGCTTTGGCATTTTCAAGTTCGGTGGCAAGCTTCAGCGCTTTCGATTCGAGCTTTTCTAATTCAGCCCGAGCTCGTCTTTTAAGAAGGATCATCTCTTCCGCGATATTGAGGGCTGCCAAGACAGCTGCGTTTTGAAAAGATGAATTTTTAGTTAAGCTTAAGGCTTCGGTTACTTTACTGTTCACGAATTCAACAAGTTCATGGACCGTCTCTTCATCATGAGAGGTTTTGATTTTATAGGAAACTCCAGCAATCTTAAAATGGAATAATTTTTTCGAATTTGCTTTTTGAGATTCTGCCATGACTTGCTTCTGACTTTCTTTGTGAATTAAGGCCCCAGCTTTCAAACTTACTTTTAAAGATCCTTTTGTACTTCACCAGCCACAAAAATCCAAAGTAAACACATAGTTACACCTTATAAGTATAAACTGAAAGAAGCTTCATGCAAGCCTATTTTAAGTCTGAACAAGAACAGCTGTCGATGGCGTCAGTTCGGTTGCAATCTAATTTTTTTTTGATTTTTGCCCGTTCGATTTGTAAAGATTTAATTTCACCGTCAAGCGTCGTCATGACCACAGAGGTAGACCCAGAGCGCTTTTCACCTAACTTCATCCAATCGGATCGAATATCTGCATGAATTAGAAGCTGAGCCAAAAACGATTCCGTCGTTAGGTTTTTTTGACGCAGTTCATTATCAATGAGCACCGCGCGATCATCTTCTTCTTCCAAAATTTTAAAAAGTTGGACCTTACCGTTTTCTAAACGCAACTTGCGATTTTCATTTTTAATTTTATAAACCACTTCACGATTCAAAATTTCGGATGAAACCAGCAAGTAGCGTTCTGAAACGGTGGCGTAAACTTTCGATAAACTGGTTAAATTCTTCACTTCGATTTGGTCCTGAAGGCAGTTTTGGATATTCTTCTGGAACGGGGTTAGACGGGTCACTTTACGGGCCGCCGGGCTTGCTAAAGACAAAAAAAGAATGGCAAGAATGATAAGTCGACCGCACATGATTACCGCGAAGTTTAAGCTGATCCGTGAGTGAATGCAACCGTCTCATTTTGAGAGGGGTTTTGACCTGTGGGCGACCCTTTTTGGCAACCCCCGGAATACTAACACCTGAACGACAACTGAGCTTCGCGTTGGTGGGCCCCTTTCTAGCAATAGTATCTGTTATGGAAAACTACTTTTTAAAACCATTTATTATCTTGTTTTTTATCTTCATGAGTATCGTGGCTCATTCTAAGACGGTTAGCTTCGAAGTAAAACCACTACCGACCGAAGCTTCAAGTTTAGAAGAGATTAAATCTGGCCTGTTGAGTTTATACAAAAACAATATCTCTGAAGCAGAACTGTTAAACCAAGTTAAATCAGCAAACGATTTTCAAGCT
This sequence comes from uncultured Bdellovibrionales bacterium, assembly GCA_964236345.1. Classification (GTDB taxonomy): domain Bacteria; phylum Bdellovibrionota; class Bdellovibrionia; order Bdellovibrionales; family Bdellovibrionaceae; genus Pseudobdellovibrio. The sequence continues at coordinate 7,771 of CAXSEH010000019.1, read as the reverse complement.
TCCATTTACGAAGCGATCCAGAAAACAATTTCCGATAACAAAATGATCAACGTCGATGTTCAAGAAAAAAGTTTAATGGGAAATTTCGTAAAAGAAACCACGATCAAATTTCCAAGTCTTATTCAGCGGCAAAATGGACACGCTTCTAACCAGGTCGTTGCAAAAATATATGAACCCACGGTGTCCCGCCCTTTTTGCGATTACAAATACCCGACTTCGATCTTTTTACATCATATCCTTAATGAACTTCCCATGATTGAAGACCTTGGCAAAGTGATGGCTACGGGCGTGATACACCAACCGGCCATCATCGTTGTGTTGCACATGCCCCACTACGGCGAACGCAAACAAGGCAGTGAAGATTTCTTATCTTCTGACCTATCCCAATTCAGAAAAAATATGGCGCAACTGATTTTAGACGTGCACTTGCTTAAAAATTTCTTAGAGACTAGAAAAAATGTCGACACGACAAGGTTATCTTTGTCGGGGATCTCACTAGGCTCGGTGATGGGAAATACCGTCGGAGCTTTTGAGCAAGGCTTTTCAAGCTACGCTTTTTTAGTTGGCGGTGTGGATATGGCCAATATTTTATTTAACCGCGCCAGCACTCGTAAAAACAGCGAGGTCGCGCTGGCCCTTAAAGATCTTAACCTTGATGAAACTTTGATTCGTAATGAACTCGCTTCCGTAGATGCATTGACTTGGATGCACCGCTATAAAAATAAAAGCTACTTTGCCCTGAATGCGTCGAAAGACGATATCATTAATTACGAGATCAGCGTTAGGCCCATGTTAGATGAACTAAAGAAAAATGGAAATAGCGTACAGGCTAAACTTAACGATGATTCCCATTCCCCGACCGGATCGATCTTTAAAAAAATTAAAGAAGTATTCATTCCTCTATTAAATTTCGTCGTAGGCGATGCGGCCCGTTACGATGATGTTTGCCACGCCAAAAGTAACTAGACTATCGACTTAAGTATTTTACAATATCCACATCCGGAGCGGTTTCAACGCCTGCTCCCGGCATCGGACCTTTCAGTTCCTCAAGCGAAAAATTCATCCGGGCATCGTAGCGCCGTTCAATTTGATTTCGCAGCCAGCGCTGTTGGGTGTACCAAGATCGCTTAGTGGCGTCATCTTTACAGCTTGCAAGTTCAGTCTGGGTTTTGGCTCCCCACCGAAGCTCTGCGCAATGATAAGGGTCAAAGCTTAGATCGAACAGACGTTCGCGAACTTGGTCTACGGTTAGGGCGACGTTTTCGCCGTTTGATTTTTTATAAGTGATCTTACAACTGCCCGAAACTTTTTGGTATGAGGCCAGCATATCTTGCTTGATGTCCGAACCACTATAGACCAACCGTGGGTCGTGCTTCTGATACATATCAAATAAATCACTCGATAATTGTTTAAGCTCAACGAAGGTTGTCTTTAAACGCGCATCACGTGACGGCGTCGAGTACTCTTCCCACTCGCCGCTTGTGCCGTAAATGTTATCCGGTAGCCTTGCGGGATGCGGCTTAGCTTGAACTCCTGAATGCAGGGCCGCCGCAATCGCTTCGATTCGATCTTGAATTGTTTGGCAAAGATCTAATGTTAAGCTTTGAATTTCATTAACCGGATCAAGTTTTAAATTTCCGATCGATAATTTAACACGCAGATAATCGTAATAACCGTAAGTGACTCCGTCGGATTGAAAGGGTCCCTTACCCCAGTCGGTTCGTGGCTTTCGATCGGTTCCGAAAAATTGAACGATATCGTAGTCGGAAAGGTCTGCGTTTTTTGCGGGTTTTATTTTTCCGCCCACGTACGAGCCAAGGCTTGCTTCAAATCTGGCGCCGGCTAACTTCAGCGGTCGAAAATTTTTGAAGCCGGCCCCCTGACCGGGATTGCTGCGCACAAACTTGGTTCCAAACAAACCGGAAGTCAGGCTGTTGTCGGGATGCGCGTCGATGAAATAAATTTTTCCGTCTTCGGTCACCTTGTATACGATCGCTACGTGCCCGTTCGGATCGTAAATGTTTGTACCCGGACGAATGCCTTCGCGCGAAATATCGACCGGATAAAAATCCGTAAACAAAATATCGTCATCGCTGTTTTCGTAGTGGAACCGAAAGTTCGCGGAAAAAACCGCATTAGGAATTGTTTCGTTCAAGGCTTGAACGGCGTTTACGAATTTCCAAGCACCGTTTTTTTGTCGCGGTAGGAAATCAAGTCTAGAGACGACGTCGTTGCCAAACTTCGAATAGCGTAGATCTCCGCCGTTTCCTTCTACTTTCCGTAGTTCCATTTCATCAGCGACCGAAAAAGGTAAACCATTTTTCCACGCGAAATAGCCCCGAAGATCGTAGGATAATTTTGCACAATCCGCGAAAACTTTTAGGTTGTCAGAATCGGTACCACGGTAAGGATTGTTCGGATGTTTCAAACAAGATTGAAAAGAATTACACTCGCGTTTTTCGACGGCTTTTCCGATCAACGATACAAATTCCGAATAAGCTTTCTCGTCGGCCGGGGTCCATTCTACTTTTTTGATTTTCCAATCACCCGTTTGCGCCTGAATACCCTCAGCTAACAAAGTTAAGAGTAGCAAGGTCAAAAATAATCTTAAGCTAAAGCTCATGGGTCATCCTTTTGATAAAGAGGGGATATCTCTTTTATCAAACCCGCGAATAAGGTCCATATTTTTCAATGAAGATGAAGTCTTTTCATAGGGGGGTTAGTAGCCCAAAATCGAATCGACGTACTCGGAATAATTGAAAGATTTAAGGTCATTGATCTTCTCACCGATGCCCACCAATTTAATTGGAATCTGAACTTGATCGACGACCCCGAGAGCCACTCCGCCCTTCGCCGTGCCGTCCATCTTAGTCAGTATGATGCCGGTTAATCCTAGCGCTTGGTGAAATTCTTTCGCTTGCATCAGGGCGTTTTGCCCGGAGTTAGCGTCAAGGACGATCCAAGTTTCGTGCGGTGCTTCGGGGATCACTTTGGTCATCACCCGCTTTACCTTTTTCAATTCGTCCATCAAATGGGACTGTGTGTGCAGCCGCCCGGCCGTATCCAAAATAACGAAGTCAAAATTTTGCGCCTTGGCCTTCATAACCGCATCGTAGGCAACGGCACTCGGGTCGGTTGCCCTTTCGGGCCAGAATATCTCAACCTGGGCGCGATTGGCCCACTCATTTAACTGGCCGCCCGCCGCCGCCCTGAAGGTATCACCCGCCGCCACAAGCACTTTAAAATTCTGGGCCGCTAATTGTGAAGCCATTTTACCAATCGATGTCGTTTTTCCGGCGCCATTCACGCCGACGATCATCAAAACGCTGGGACCTTCTGGCGCGCGACGAATCAGCTCGGAAACTTTCTTTGGAGTTTGGTCATCAGGATGTTGCGCTTTAAGAATATCAATCATTTCGACTTTGAGCGCCGACTTCACGGCTTCAAGGTCTTTCATCTCTTTTGAACTCAGCTCGGCATCGACGACTCCCAGTAGTTTTTGAACGGTCGATGGGCCGAGGTCGCTGGTGTAAAGAACCTCTTCGATGTCGTCGAGCACTTGTTTTTTATCGGCATTGCTGAAGGCCTTGCGGATTCGTCCGAAAAAATTTTCTTCCGTTTTTTTGAGAGCTTGTTTAAAATTCGCTTCGACCTCAGGCTCGGCGTCCACGTGGATAATTTGGGTCGCGGGCTCCAGCATCGAATCGACGATATGCAGAGGTGTTTCATCAAGGGATTTCGGTTGCTGAATATCCGCAGAGCGCTTTTTCTTAAGCTGCGAAAGGACCACGACGCCGATGATGACAAACAAAAGTAAACCCACAAAACCCAATAGGTACATCATTTGATCAGCATGGGCTTCAGACATCGTCATCTCGCTTTCGGTAGGGACAATGGCGACAATCACTTTCGCAGCAATATCCCCGATTTTTCAAAAAGAATGTAGTCATAACAAGAAACCCCGTAGTGGGGTCAACATAATGTTGCAAGCCTTGTGCGCTAGCAGCCTGGTCAAGCTTTTCGAAAGCTAACTGGACGTCAGCTTCCGAGGATTTATTTTTGCCATTCATGATTTATGAAAACACCTAGCGAATGTCAGCAAGACTGACCGACACCATTGTCGAGACTCCACGTTCTTGCATGGTGACCCCGTAAAGTTTCTGGGCCACTTCCATCGTGTGTTTATTATGAGTCACGACGATGATCTGCGACCGCTTAGCCATTTCTTTCACCAAGTCGTTGAACCGGAAAACGTTGGCGTCATCAAGTGGCGCATCAACCTCATCAAGCAAACAATAAGGCGATGGCTTTACCAAGAATATCGAAAACACTAACGCAACCGCCGTCAGCGCTTTTTCGCCGCCCGACATTAAAGTTACGTTTTGCATTTTCTTACCTGGAGGCTTCGCGATAATTTCGATTCCCATTTCGCCCTTATCGGTGTCTTCGATCAGTTGAAGCATCGCTTCGCCGCCGCCGAACAAGACCGGAAATACTTTTTGGAATCTTTCGTTCACCAGATCAAAAGTTTCTTTAAAACGTTTTGAACAAATTTTATTGATTCGATCGATGACTTTACGAAGTTGTTCTTTGGCGTCAGTCAAATCGGTGTGTTGCTGAGTCAAGAAAGCGTATCGTTCCTGTGTTTCAGAGTATTCGTTAATCGCCGATAAATTTACTTCGCCAATTTTCGCTAGTTTTTCACGTAGTTCTTTCAATTCGCCATCGGCTTCTTCGGGATTGCCTTCACGGTCTACGTATTTTTCAATAATATCTGGTAGCACCAACAAGTATTTTTCGCGTACTTGATCGACGAGGTATTGTTCTTTCATCTTCGCTTGCTCAAGCTTGAGTTGAGCGTCGTTCATCTTCGCCAAACGTTCATTACGTTCTCGTTGTGACGTAATGACTTTATCTTCTAATTCGCGAATATGCGCGGTTTCGATTTCAAATTCGTTCTTGAATTGCGAACTTTCTAAACGTTTGCGCTCTACTTCGGTCAACATGCGTTCAAAATCTATTTTTGCTTGCTCTAGCGCGTACTGCCCGTCCGTCATTTGCGAATTGTAACCCTCGGCCTCTTCGGACATCCGTGACAGTTGCATTTCTAAATCGTTAACTTGTTTTGAAACCATTTCCAGTTGGCGACTAACGCCGCTGAATTCTTGCGTCTTTTGGGCCGCGCGAACTTGAAGATCCATCACTTCGGCCTGCTGGGCTTCGAAGCCGTCCTTCATGCCAACATATTCTTCAGTCAGCGCCTCGACGGTGGATTCAAGTTCGGTTTTTTGCGTGCGAACGTCGATCAGTTTTTCATTCAAGTCGTCCATTTTTTGGACCAAGATTTCGATCTGTTCGTTTAATCGACGTACTTCGCGGTCTTGACGTTCAACGGCCGATTGCGCCTGCGAAAATTCGTTTTCGGCGCGCTCTAAATCCTTTTTAAATTCGGCCACTTTAATTTCTTGTTCGATCCGACGCTTTTGGGCGCCTTCGAAATCATTCATCACGTTTGCCAACTGCTCTTCTACTTTTTTAAGGGACGCGTTTGCTAAAGCAAGCTTTCCGCCCCATTCGCTTTTCTTATCTGACAGTTCTTTAATTTCGCGCCGACGTTTTAAGACGCCCGATTCTGCGGAATCTTTCGAACCGCCCGTCAATACACCTTCCGCCGACAACGTGTCGCCATCTGGGGTCACGAAAGTCCAACCGGCAAATTGGGGCCGTAAACTTAAGGCGGTACGAATACCGTCGACGATAACCACGCCGTCTAAAATTTCAGAAACTTTAGAAGAATATTTATCGGTTGATTTTACGACGTCTTTCAATAGCGCCAACACGCCCGACTCTGACGAGGGGTTGCCCTGCAGGGGCTTTGTGTAATTTGAATTATTCGAGTAAAAACTTGAGCGTCCTGAATTTTGTTCTTTCAAGTGGTCAACGGCTTCAACCGCTTGTTCCGCTCTTTGCGAAAGAAGCATTTGCAGCTTTGATCCTAAAGCCGCCTCCATCGCAATTTCGTATTCTGCAGGAACTTCGATGACTTCCGACACCGGCCGGAAGGATTCCGAAACGGTACCATCAGCGGTCGCAAAACTCTGCGCCGATTTCGCTTTGCTCCACAACATGACTTGCTTCACGCCTTCTTCGAATCCTTCAAAATTGGCCGCAAGATTTTCTAAGCCGTAAAGGCGCGAGGCCGTTTCGTTAAGATGATCTTTGAATTCTTGAACCTCAACTTGTTTTTGAGAAAGCTGTTCCGAAAGAATTTTTTTATTCGCTTCGAAAGATTCAACGTCACTTGAAAGATCTAACTGCATTTGACGTTCTTGATCCAAAGTCGTTCCGACTTTTCGACGGCGCGTCTCAAATTCGTGTAATTTTTCGCGAAGTTCGTTTAAGACAATTTCTTGATCTGCAATTTGCGATTCCAGTTCTGAACGACGAGAGGCGTACGACTGAACTTGCGCATCTAGCGCAGATTCACTTTGGCCAAGCGCGATTTGCTGACGACGTTTGACGGTCAATTCGTCGTCGATTGTGCTGTAGCGTACTTGCGCACTGGCGAAAAGCTGCGATTTATCGCTGGATTCGCCGGTTAAATATTCGGACTCCTCTTTCAGTTCAACGACTTGGGCCTGTAAGGAATTTTGGTCACGGGATAAAAGTTCATGACGGGCTTTTTGTTCGCTGAGGATGCTTCCGGTCATTTGCTCATTGCGTTTGGCTTGTTCTAATTGAAAACGCAATTCTTGAATTTCCATTTCCTTTTTCTGAACGGAAGATTGAAAATTGAAAAAGTCTTGCTGTTTGGCCTCGACGGCTTTTTCTTGTTCTAAAATCGTTAGCTTTAAAGTTTCAAGTTCGGCCTGCATGGTGGCTAAGCTAGATTCGCTACCCACTTCAATCGATTGGACTTCGTCAAAGATCTTTTGCGCGTCGTCGGCCGCAGTTTTCAAATTCACGTACTGGGCAGAAGAAAGCCAAAGCTCTAAATCTTCGATTTGATTTTTAATATTGCGGTAACGTTCGGCCCTTTGCGCTTGTCGTTGCAAGGAATCAATCTGGCGCTTCAGTTCGCCGATGATATCTTGAAGGCGAACCAGGTTTTGATCAGTCGACTGTAATTTTCTTTGCGATTCTTTTTTACGCGCTTTAAATTTTGTGATACCGGCCGCTTCCTCGATCAACATGCGGCGGTCTTCGGGTTTCGCGGTGATGATTTTTCCGATCATCCCTTGCGCAATAATCGAAAAACCCTTTGAGCCCGCACCCGTATCCATAAAAATTTCTTGGACATCCTTCAGACGCGCGATTTCTTTATTGATGTAGTATTCACCTTCGCCATTTCGGTGAAGTTTACGGGTGACCATAATTTCGGAGTGTTTCAAATACTTCGCCGGGAATGGGCCGCCGTCATTTTCTAAAGTCAGAGAAACTTCGCACATGCCTAAGGGTGAATAACCTTCGGCCCCCGCAAAGATAACATCCGTCATCGCGGAAGCGCGCAGATCCTTCGCCGACTGATCTCCCATGACCCACATCAAGGCATCGACTATATTTGATTTGCCGCAACCGTTGGGTCCCACAACGCCGGTAATCCCCGCGTCGAATTGAATGACCGTTCGGTCTTTAAACGATTTAAAACCAATGAGTTCTAGTTTTTTAATTCTCAAAGTATTGCCCCACTCTTCATGAAATTTCACAGGCCTTAAGCCTAGCTGTATGAATTTATTCTAGAATGTGGAGCTGATGTGTCAATAAAACAAAG
>CAXSEH010000018.1:0-24951 GCA_964236345.1 uncultured Bdellovibrionales bacterium | reverse complement strand
AGATGCTGAAATAGTTGAACTCCCTACTCAAGAGTAGTAACTTGTTAATATAACAAGGAGTTCTTCCAATGGAAGGCATAGGCTTACCTCACGCTTTGATTATGATCGTTATTCTTTTGGTGTTCTTCGGCCCCAGCCGACTTCCCGCTTTGGGACAGTCCATCGGTAAAGCCATAAAGGGTTTTAAAGACGGGATGAACGAAGTCCATAATGAAATGGATAAACCATTGTCGCCACCTACTGCTCAAGCTCCGGTAGATCAAAATGTTCAACAACTCGCAAATTTAAATCAAGAAAACGTTATTCTTAAAAAAGAAGATAAATCTCACCAAAACAATTCGTAGGCGCCATCAGCGCCGTGTAGCAAGGAGTCTTTGTGCAAGGAATAGGATTACCCCACATCATTATTTTACTGGTTGTTTTACTGATTTTCTTCGGCCCCAGCCGACTACCCGGTTTAGGTCAATCTATCGGTAAGGCCATCAAGGGCTTTAAAGATGGGATGAATGAAATCGATGCCGACGCAAAAGATGTGGGCCCTCAACAGCAAATTAATCAGAATTCGGATCTTGCCAAGCAGGCTGCCGATGAAAAGATTAAACAGAATAAATCTTAAATTGCTGAGGGGTTATTCGGTCCGTAATAATCCCAAAAATATTTCCATGCTTGTCAGATAAAATATCAGGTTCATTGACCGTCCAAAGTACGATCGGCACTTTTTTTATTATTTTTTTGAAACTTATTTCGTTAAAATCATTCCACCTTAAATTGAGCACGTCGGGTCGACATAAAATATTTAATAACATGTGATTTAGTAGAAAATTAGATTCGTGATCCTGGGTTAACAGTAACGCCCGGAAGATCCGCGAATTCATCATCCGAAATCGAAAAAGACTAAACGGGTTAAAACTAGAAATTAAAACGTGATCTGCCACATCGTACTTTTGAATTAAGTCGTTCACCGCTTTTTCTAATCGACCATCAAATATTTTCTTCGATTTAATTTCAATATTCAGCTTGAAATCAAAGGCTTCGTTATTTATATAACTCTGCGAAAACCAAATCAGGATTTGTTCGAATGTCGTGAGGCCCGTTAATTCGGACAGCGTCATTTCGCTCACCATTCGTTCCTGGAATTTTTCGTCGTGAATAGCAACTACTACTTGATCCCGACTTAAGCGCACGTCGAATTCGGCCATCTTGTAGCCACGGGCTTGGGCTTCGCGGATTGAATCAAGCGAATTCTGCTGCAGGCCCTCGACCCAGAATCCTCGATGACACTGAAGTTTCGGAAGCCAGGCCCGGATGTTTGAGTCGATACGCCACATCATTCAATGACCCCTTTTTATTCTGAAGTCTTTTGGGGAACAAAATCCAATTCGTCGCGGATATTTTTAAGGATGTCGTATTTGACAGTCCGTTTTGGATTTTGAAGCGTCGCTACCCCGTTAAGTTGATGGGTCGGATTCCACTGGCCCGTTGCTTTCAAATGGTCCAAATATTTTTGGCCATCAACATCAAATAGGCTTAGATCAAATTCAAAATTCATTTCTTTCCAATCAGGACCTTGCAAACCAACTTGCGTCCTTAATGCCGTGTATTCAAGAGCGGGATCAAGTTCGGTTTCATCATTGAAGAAGGCCAGCGCCAAATTTGGTCTAAGCAGTGAAGGTTTAACCAAGACCTTTGCGGTTTTCAGAGACAGCGCTAAACTTTTTGTGTCTTCAATTGCAAGTTGAAGCAGATCAATTTGCACGTCGTTTAAGTGAAGACCGTGAAAATCTAACTCGGATGAATTGACTTTGATTTGGTGACGCTCTTCATTTGACTTCTTGTAGCTCCAAGTTAGTTTGACCGAGGGATTTTGCGCCACTTGGGTGAGTTGTTGCCAGATTTTTTCGGTTAAAACTTTACCTTCGATATTCAATTTTAGCTGAAGGGCCTTTGAATCTTTAACGTAGTTACCTTCTAACCCGCCCAAGATTTCATTATGCTGAACCATGAGGTGATGCAAATTAAAGTCGGTATCACCCGCTTTAGAGGTGACATCGATACCGACGGAATCGATTAATTCAATTTCCCGGCTTCCGCGATTTGAAAAAACTAATTCGGTGTTTTTAATGTCACCTGAAAATTTCCATCGTCCGCGCTCTTCGTATTTAAAAATGCCGTTAAGAAGACCGAGGCTTTCGGCACTTTGAAAATCAAACTGATCCGCTAAGATCGTTTTGAAAGGTGACAGCGGTAGCCGACCGAGCGTGAGCTCGAAGGGACTTAATTGGGGTTCACCGTTTGAAAAATCCATTTCAAGACTAGGAGTGCGAATTGAAATATTATCGCCCGTTGCTTCTAAATCTTTAAATTTTGCCGAGACCTTTAAGCCTTCCGCTTGTTGGACTTCACCCGATAAAAGAAAACTAATACTTAAAGGCCACTTATCTAAAGGAACATCTTTGTTGTTTCGCTTAATCAATGGTCCATAGGCTTTTATCGAAACGTTACGGGTCGTCACCTCAAAGTTAATTTTTTGATTCAAGCTTGAACCTTTCATTAACATTTGAATATCACCGTCAAGAAGCCGACCTTTTAGTTGCGCCTCCATCTCGATATTGTTATTTTCGTCTGGTTTCACGTGCGCGGTGAGGTCGGAAATCAAAAAGTAAATCTCGGTGCGGTTATCTTTGATCGAATACAATCGCGATTTAATATCGATCTGTGAAAGTTTTGACTGATCGTAGTTAAGATAAAAACGAAGCTGCTTAAAAACGACCGGCTGTTGGTAATTTTTTTGACTAATTATTTTGAGTTGATCGATCGCTATTTCTTTTAGTCGCGTCCCGGTGGTCTGAGAAAAAATATTAGCCTGCGGAACGCTAACGGGTTCGGAACCAGATACTGGCTGCGGGATTTGCAAATTTGCTCGTTTTACTTTTGGTTTTGCGAAGCAAGCATCTAAGTCGACTAATCGGATTTCAACGTTTTTGGCCCGAATGAAGTCGATCGTTTTCTCGGAAGAGAAAATATTTTTAAGCTTTAACGGAAGTTCTAACTCATCGATGAATATTTGCGAGTTCTGACAAAAATCTTTTTTGGGCGAGATGCGTAGGCGGCTTATAATCAGGTGCGGAAGTGGCAATCCCCATTTGGTCAGACGAACTTCGGCTATTTCGAAATCGATTAAAAAATCTTTCTGTAAAAGAAGAATTGATTTTGCGAGCGATTTTTCAACTCGTGCGGCAGAAATTTGGGCCCGTAGCGAAAACCCTAAAATTAGCGATAACACCAAGCCGACTGTTAAAACCCGTAAACCTGGTTGATCTATAACAGCTCGGCTCATGCTTTAAAGCTTACACAAATTTAAAAGAAAGTATTTCGAATTCTTTATCGCCCTTCGGGCTTTGTACGGTTACTAGGTCGCCTACTTTTTTGCCGATCATCGATCTTGCAATAGGAGAAATAATTGAGATCATGCCTTTTTTGACGTCAGCTTCATCAACGCCCACGATCGAGTAGGTCACTTTTTCATCCGTCTCGGTGTCTTGAATTTCGACGGTGGCGCCAAAGACAATTTTATCGGACTTAATCGTTTTAGGATCCACGGCTTCAACGCCCGAAAGTTTGTATTGAATTTCGCCAATACGACCTTCAATCATTCCTTGGCGTTCCTTTGCCGCATCGTATTCCGCATTTTCACTGATATCGCCATGCGCCCGAGCTTCCTCGATGGCCTTGATGATATTGGGTCGCTCTTCGAGTGTCAGTTTTTTCAGTTCGGCTTCAAGCATTAGTTTGCCTCGAAGTGTAATCGGTAACGTATCTTGAGCCATAAAAAAACCTTTCGTTAAGTTCGAATATTATGCACTTGTGTTAGGTATTTAAGCACCTGAACAACTTTGCCATCGCCTTTCGCGGCAAGCCATGCAGAGAGTCTAGTTTTACACCTCTACAAAAGCCCTACTTTATACCAATAATATGATTTCGATACAATCACATGAGGACAGACTATGCTGCGTCAAAATAGACTGGTGTCTGAGAATTGGAAACCATTCATGGATATCATTTTGCAAAAAATTAGATCGGCGCGAAAGATTTGGCTTTCCACGCACAAAAATGCCGACGGCGACGGTCTTGGAAGCGAAATGGCATTTTACCATGCCCTTAAGTCGATCGCGAAAGACGTGGCCCTTGTTCACAATGATGAAAGTCCGAAACGTTATTCATTCTTAACGGATAAGACCCCCATCCTTTCGCCGCAAGATGATTTAGATCTTCAAGCTAACGACTTGGCCATAATCTTCGATACTCATGATCCCGCACTGTGTTCGCCATTGTACAACGAGCTTCAGAATAAAAAAGTCACCGTACTTTTTGTAGACCATCACGTACCTATCCGTCAGCCCCTTGAAAATGTTTTTGATCTGATTGATGAAAACGCGTGCTGCACCGGCGAAATCGTTTTTGAATTGATCCAGGTGATGGGAATCGCAATTGATTCCAAAATGGCCACGGCTTTGTACGCCAGTCTTTTGTTTGATACCCAGAATTTTAAGTTTATCCGTAATTCTCCCAAACCCTACGACATGGCAAGCGCGCTTTTGAAATTGGGCGCCGACCACTTGATGATTCAGAAAAATATTTTTGACAATTGGTCCGTTAATAAAATGAATTACCTTTCGCTTCTTATCCAGAATGTCGATTATCGCAATGATCAAAAGATTGCACTGATCCGAATAGCTCGTAAAAATTTGGCCGACTTTAAATTAAATTCGGACGACGTCAGTGACTTTGTCGATTTATTCATGTCCATTCAAAGCTTAGAGGTGGCGGTCGTTATTCGTGAAGAAGCACTGAACGATTATAAGCTTAGTTTCCGAAGCCGCACGCACGAGGTTTTAAGCTGGGCGCAGAGCTTTAATGGCGGCGGACACCTTTATTCTTCGGGAGCATGGATTAATGATACCGAGGCGAACATCATGAGTCGCATTGATTCACTCATCGACCTGCAAAATCAAAAAAAACTCAGTAGCTAATGAATTAGGGATCAAAGTTTAAGTGGTCAGCGTCGTGATGACGTCTTCAATATCTTTTCGACAAGACCCGCAACCCGTTCCGGCAAGCGTCGTTCGCGAAACTTCCGCAACGGAACGGCATCCCGCCTTCACGGCATTCTTAACCGTTTCGGTTTTAACCATGCGACAATGGCAAAGTTCATCATGATTGTAGACAAAAACGTCGCCCTTTGTTTTATGAATGAACTCGTTAATCAAAATTTCATTCGCTTCTTGCGCTTTCACGAAAAGCGGCCAAACCCCGGGATTGGCTCCGTGTTTTTGGCTGAGTTCGGAAATTTGGTTCAGTAATGACTTTGGCCCAACGACTTCAAGGTGGCCATCCTCGTATTGCAAACTGGATTGATAGGGTATGCTAACTTGAACCTTCATAACTTCAAATTAAAATCAAAACTTCTGATTCGCAATGACTTGTCGTCGGTGGCTAAAAATTTGGCCCACGTCTGACTCGACCAAAGACCCTGCCGCTAGCCGCCCCAGATATCCCATCGGAAGTTTGTAGACCACTTCGTCGGTCATCAAGGTCCCGGTTCCTAATTTTCGAAAGCTATGGGTGTGATGCCACTTATGGTAAGGTCCCTTCAATTGCATATCGACGAATTGAAAGGGCGGATTCCACAGTTCGATTAAAGTTCGCCACTGAGCCGGAAAACCGCGAATTTTAAGTTTGTAATCGATCAAGGTGCCTTTACGAATTTCGTCGGTCGACATCTTTTTGATGTGAAAATTTAAAAGCGGAGGCGTAATTTTTTCCAAGTTCTTCGCGTCCGCAAAAAATTTGAAAACTTTTTCGATGTCGGCTTCAATGTATTGTTCATCGTAGTAAATCCGCTCGCCGTACTTGAAATTCTTAAGTTCCTGTGAAAAATAAGTTCGAAGTTCGGTGTCGTTAAAATTGAATTTGAGCTCTTTTAGTTTCGCGCAATCAACCTTTTGGGAACTAAGTACTAACGACGCCATTTCACCAAGGACTGACTTTAACACGAATGCCGGGGCCGCGGTTAATTGAAAGGCCTTTAATTCTTCAGCCAAAGTTTTCGTGAACTCACCGTTTTGGACGGGGTTAGGCTGAACGGCGTTGATGACTCCCTCGTATTTTTTATTTGTCACCGCTTGAACAAAAACTTCGACTAAATCGCGTAGACTGATCCAGCTCATCCACTGTTTTCCCGAGCCCAGTGCGGCACCTAAGTTTTTTTGGAACAGACCGATTAATTTTTTCAGCGCACCGCCACGGAAGGTGAGAACAAGGCCGATGCGGATGATGACAACTTTTGTTGCGAGAGATTCCTTTTGCAACTTTAGAAATGGTTTTTCCCAAGCTTTACAGACATCGGCTAAAAACCCTTCGCCTAACTTTGAATCTTCGGTGAGAAGTTCATCTTTGCGATCGCCATAAATTCCTTGAGCCGATGCGCTTACGATGGTCTTAATTGATGCCGGTAGGTGTTTAAGTAAGTTTTCGGAAGAAACTTTTCGTGATTGCAAAATCTCGGTTTTTTTATGCTCGGTCCACCGGCCATCGACGCTTTCCCCTAGTAAATGAATCACCGCCCCAATGCCCGCGAAACTTTCGGGCGGTAAAGGCTTATTCATCAAATCCCATTCGATAACTTCGGCCGGAAAGGGTAAGCCCTTTTTTGCGGATGCGCCATCACGACTAACGACCACCACTTGGTTTCCTAGTTCGACTAATTTTTGTCCGAGGCTTTTTCCGATAAGGCCGGTGGCCCCCGTCATTAGTATTTTCATTTTTAGTGCCTTTTTAAATTCGGCTAATGCTCGGTCACGCGCGAACGTGTGATCGACCATCGGCGGATTGTAATTTTTTGTTCCAAATTCGGGAACCCATTTTTTCACGTACTCGTATTTCGCGTCGAATCTTTCTAGTTGTGAGGTGGGATTAAAGATACGAAAATACGGGGCGGCATCGCAACCCGTCCCCGCGGCCCATTGCCAATTTCCGTTATTCGCCGCTAAATCGTAGTCCAGGAGTTTTTCGGCGAAGTAGCGTTCGCCCAAACTCCAGTGCATAAATAAATGCTTCGTCAGAAAGCTAGCGGTTACCATTCGGACCCGGTTGTGCATGTAACCGGTCGAGTTCAGTTCCCGCATGCCGGCATCAACCAACGGATAGCCCGTTTGACCGGCGCACCACTTTTTGAATTCAGTCCTATTTTTTCGCCACGCCACTTTCTCATACTGCGGCTTAAAGCTTTCCTTAACGATGTGTGGAAAATGCCATAAGACCTGCATGAAGAAGTCGCGCCAAATCAATTCACTAAGCCAAACCTCAGAAAGATCTTTCGATTTTTTTACGAGCGCCCTAACGCTAACCGTTCCGAAACGAAGATGCAGACCCAGGCGAGTCGTCGCGTGATCAAAACCGGGGAAATCGCGTTTTTCGGCGTACTCGGTTAGAACTTTCGTAGACAGTTCAAGTGGGGGAAAAGTGAAATCACTTTGGGTAAAGCCTAAATCAGTTAAAGGCAACAGGGGTTGTAAAGACTTAACGTGATGATAATTTTTTTCGTACTTTTCGTTCGGATAGGCTTTTAGATAGAACGGTGACAGGGCCTTAAGCCATTTTTTTTTATACGGAGTGTAGACTGTATAGTTTTTTTGCTGGTCCGTCAGAATTTCTTTTTTTTCAAAGATGCACTGATCTTTGTAAGTTAAAAATTGAATCTGCTGCGATTCGCACAATTTTTTAATTTGATCATCGCGTTTGATTGCGTCGGGTTCGTAGTCGTGGTTCGCGTAAACAACCTCGACCTTTAAATCTTTAAAGAGTCGCGCAAACACCTCTTGTGGATCGCCGTGTTCCACGAGTAGATCAGATTTTTTGTTGACCAGGTTTTTCTTCAGGTGACTCAAGGTTTGATGAATGAACATCACACGTAAATCATCTTTTGGCAGCGTCTTTAAAATGTTCGGGTCAAAAATGAATAAGGGTAAAACATGGCCGTGGTTCTTCAGCGCGTGGTAAAGACCTGCGTTATCCTCAAGGCGGAGGTCGCGGCGAAACCAAAAGAGTGTCACAGCTGGCTGTTCCGTTTTCATGCTTTTACATCCTAGACGAATATGCTAAATTAGAACGATCTGGATGTCACATAACAATCGAGTTTTTCACAATGGCTAAGAAAAAGTTAAATCAAATCAAAAGCTCATTTTTATCTCGCGGAATAAGCGTCGCCAAATTAGGCCTGAACGCCGGAGTTAAGTATGCGGCCAATCGCATCGGGAATAAATCTTTTGATGATTTTGTGACCTCGCAGGCCGGAATTTTTACGAAAGAATTTGGCGAACTCAAAGGCAGCTTAATGAAGGCCGGACAAATGTTATCGGTCTACGGCGAATATTTCTTTCCTCCGCAGGCGAACGCGATTTTAAAAACCTTACAGTCTGATTCTCCCGCAATTGAATGGGACGTGATGAAAACCTATTTGCAGAAATACCTCAGTCCGGAACAGATCGATGAGCTCGAGATAGATCCCGAACCCATCGGTACCGCTTCCATGGGACAAGTACACAAAGCGCGCATCCGTGAAACTGGCGAATGGATCGCGCTGAAGATTCAGTATCCCGACGTTGATAAGGCCATTGATTCCGATATTGCGGCTTTAAAAACTTTACTTAAGGTTTCAAAAATTATTCCCGATGGCTTAGATTTAAAAGCGATTTTTGAAGAAGTTAAAACGATGTTGCGACAAGAACTTGATTACGTTAATGAAGCTCGCCTCACAAGAAAGTATGCGGGATTCGTTAAGGGTGACGATCGTTTCGTAGTTCCAAAAGTCTATACAAAGTTTTCGAACAAAAGAGTATTAGCCACAGAATACCTTGAGGGTCTGCGCGCCGACCATCCCTTGGTGCAATCGCTCAGTTCAAGCCGCCGTAATCGGCTATCGGAAAACTTTCTAGATCTGTATTTTAAGGAAATTTTTGAATGGAACTTAGTTCAGACAGACCCACATCTTGGTAATTATAAAATCCAGATTGATTCGCTAGGGAATGACCGCTTGGTGTTGTTAGACTTTGGCGCTTGTCGTGAATTTAGTGATGAATTTATAGATCAGTACCGTAAAATGATCCAAGGTTCGGTCACGAACGACGAACACATGTTTTTTAAAGCTGGTGAAAAATTAGGATTTATCCGTAAGGGAGATACCGAAGAGTACATCCAAGCCTACAAAGATTTTTGTTACGAGACGGTCGAGCCCTTTTGGACGCCGGATGATCCCCGCAATACGCAAAACAAAATAGCAGCTGACGGAACTTACCGCTGGAAAGAATCAGACCTTCCTGGACGCATCGTTAAAAAAGCCCTGCAGTTTAAAAAATTCGACTTAAAGTCACCGCCAAAGGAAATTATCTTTCTAGATCGGAAAACGGGCGGGGTTTTCATCTTTTTGTCCGTTTTAAAGGCCGAAATTAACGCGCGTAAAATAATCGATGCGTATTTGCCTAAACCGGGCAAAACGACTAAAAAAGGCTAGTGAATCCTTTTAATTATTCGATCGTTATCTTAAGCTACAATCATCCCGATCTTACCCAGAAGACCTTAAGTTCCGTGATCGCGTTGCAATTTCCGCCAGAACACGTCGTTCTTGTTCATAACGGTTCAGTAGAAAAAAATGTGACGACTTTGAGGAATCAATTTCCGACAGTTCAACATTTAATTTTAGAAAAGAATTGCGGTTACGCCGGTGGCGCCAACGCCGGGCTTAAATTTGCTTTTTGCGAAAATTCGCAGGTTTTATTTTTAACGAATGATATCGAAATGATTTCTTTACCAAAACTAGATAGTTTTACCGGTTTGATCACTGCCTTGATCTTAAAACGGAAAACGTTGCAGGTGGATTCGGTTATGGGATCAGTTGATACCCGAACCGCCCGACTCCAACATCTGCGCGAAATGGCGCAACCTGCGCTTATGCCATCGCGTGAATTATATTACGCGCCGGGAACCGCCTTCGGAATGACCCGCCTCTGCTTTGAAACGATGGGCGGTTTCGATGAAAGTTTTCACACTTACTGGGAAGACGTGAATTTTGGAGTGCGGGCCATGAAAGCCGGCTTTCCCATCACCCACGAACCGACTTTTAAGCTTCTTCATAAAATTGGTAAGACCTGCCACAAAGATCGTTTCTACACTCTTTACCTTTTTCAGCGCAATCGTAGAAAGTTTATGACCAAACATGGACTTTCAAATTTAGGTTTTTGGGTTCACTATGCGATTGACATGGCAAAACTTTTTTTCCGAATTTGCTTTCGTCCGCAGCCCGCAGTTGACTTAAAATTTTGGTGGAGAGCTTTACATGAATGAGTTAGAGAATAATTTGGAATTAAAAAAATGGTCAAAAATATTATTTTATTTTTGGTGCTATACCTTACTGGTCATTCTGTGGGGCGCCTGGGTTCGAATATCTCACTCGGGCAACGGTTGCGGTAATCACTGGCCCCTTTGCGATGGAACTTTTCTGCCAAGTGGAGCCGGCCACAAAACCTGGATCGAATACGTGCACCGATTGATGAGTGGAAGCTACGGTCTGATCGTCATTTACTTTTTTTTTAAATTACGAACGTTTAAATTGGGTTCGTTTTTTAGAAAGTTAAATCTGGCCTTATTGATTTTAATGATCACCGAGGCCGCAATCGGAGCCCTGTTAGTCAAAGGGCAACTGGTCACTGAAAATGATTCGGTCATTCGATTGGTAGTCATGAGCTTTCACCAACTGAATAGTTTTCTACTGACTGGCGTCACTTACCTCATTTATCTTTTGGTTTCCGAGCCACGGCGCACGCTGAATCCGCATAAGAAGCTGACGTTAGTGCTTTTTTTACTTTTACCAATTACGGGCGCAATCGCTTCACTTTCGACGACGCTTTTTCCTTCGGTATCAGTCTGGCAGGGTATTATCGACGATTTTACGCACGAACAACATTTGTTCATCCGTCTTCGGGCTTTGCATCCGGTCCTCGCGAGCGTCATCGCACTGGGTTTTGCGTACGGGTTACACTTAAAAAATAATACTCGTCTGGCATTAGAGTTTTTAGGCGCAATGGCCATCGGGGTTCTGACATTACTGACGCTTTCGCCGGTTTATTTAAAATTGATTCATTTGTTAATCGCGCACTTTTTGTGGTCGCGTTTACTTCAGATGTTTGTTAGCTTGCCAGATTCAAGTAAACGATAAAGAAAAATAATTTGGTCATTCAGCGAGTCGATTTCCATCATCTCATATTGCAAATCATAATCTAAGATTAAGTAGGCCGCGAAGGCCCCAATCACTTCTTGCGGGCCGATCAAACCTCGAATAAATATTTCCCGTTGTTGCGGATCCGGAATATGCTGCCGGATCCAACGAATCAGCGCTTCGCTAAGTGCCATGTATTTCGGTTTTAATTTTTCGTTAAGCACTAAATCTTCAGAAACGATTTCACCACTGGCGGTGGTTAAGCCATTCTCGGTGGCGATCGAGGCGTTATCAAGGCGAACCTTTCCCTGCCCGCTCATGAAAATAAGCATCGTTCCGTCAAGCCGTGTTTCGATCACTTGGGGAACTGCGAATCCGGCGACGGGTCTGAACTCGGTGCTGCCTTCGGGCATAAAACAAATAGCGATGGGCGTACCCAAACTGATAGATTCCTTTACCATTTTTAAGTAACGAGGTTCAAAAATATTTAAAGGTTTCGTGGTGCGTGGAAACAATGACACGTTCGTCAGCGGAAATAAGTAAAAGGTGCTTCCCATTGAAATAGCTTATCTTTAAGTTTTTTTAACCGCAAAGTGTAATCTATGCGCTGTGCGCGTTAGGGTTATCTTCGGACCATCGTCGAGATTAAAGAAACATAAGAAACGGTTTGTCGCCGCTGCTTAAGCTAAAATGTTTTATTTCTTCAGTTGTCACCCATAAAAAAAGATCGTGCTCGGTCAGGATCAGGTCCGGGGTGTAATCGATAACCATTTTCCACAAAAATATTTGAACGCTTTTTGATGGGTAGTGCTCAACATGTTCCGCTAAAAAATTAAGATCATTTTCATTCAAGCGGATCGATAGCTCCTCGTGAATTTCTCGAGCCAGGCCGAATTTTTGGGTCTCGCCCTTTTCTAATTTGCCACCGGGAAATTCCCATTCGCCCGAGCCGGACTGACCTGGACCTCGGCGGGTAATCAGATATTTAGAATCACTCTGCCTTTGCAAGGCCAAAGCAACGACGGTGACTAGATCTTTGTTTTTCTCAGTAGCATGCATGCCATTACTTTGATAAAATAGTGAAGTGTTTGCAAGAGTAAAGGAAGCTTTTATCCATGCTTGATTTTCAAAATTCCTACGTCGTCATTTTATTAGCGGGCGTCTCGTTTTTTCTTTACGGCGCCTCGATGGTTTCAACGAGTCTTGAAAAAATAATGGCAACCCGAATCACGACGCTAATGAATAAAATTTCATCTTCGCAATTTTTGTCAATCTCGGTAGGGGTCGGTTTAACGGCCATCATGCAAAGTTCGGGCGCCGTCACTTCGATGCTGGTAGGGCTTGGCCGGGCCCGCGTTATCAATCTGCAACAAGTGATGGGAGTCATTATCGGAACCGCGATCGGTTCGACCTTGACCGTCCAGCTGATTTCGTTTGATTTAGGACAGTACGCCCTTCCGATGTTTGTTTTAGGTTTTCTATTATATTTTACGGCCAAAAAATCTAGCGTCAAAACGGTTGCGACTGTCGTAATGGGTTTCGCCATGCTTTTCATGGGATTAAAAATGATTTCGATCAGTTCCCATTATTTTTCAAAACTTGAGCTGTTGTCCGAATTATTTCAATCCCTTCGCGACAACTTGTTTTATTCTTTTTTAATTTCAACGATATTTTGCGTCATGGTTCAAAGTAGCGCGGTCACGATCGGACTTGCGATGAGCCTTGCCACCGCGAACGTCATCAGCGTGCACGACGCGATGATATGGGTCTACGGCGCAAATATCGGTACCACTTCAACCGCCTTGATCGCCGCTGCCGGTAGCAATTACGTGGGTAAGCAGGTCGCGTGGGCGCATTTTTTTTACAAAACCGTGAGCGTTCTTATTTTTTATCCCCTGACTTCGTATTTCTTAGAAATCGTTGAAACTTTACATACTACCCCGTCGCGGATGATCGCGAATTCACATTTCTTTTTTAACGTAGCTTCAGCCTTGATTTTTTTCCCGTTCATTAAAAAAGGAACGATCCTGATTGAAAGAATGTTTCCAAAAACCGCGGGCGATGAATTTGGCACCGAATTTTTGGCGATGGATACCTACCAGAATTCTGCGCTGGCCATTTCCTATTCGCAACGTGAAATTATGCGAATGGCCGACATCGTGTTAAACATGATTAAAGATTCGGTTCACCTTTTTGAAATTGAAGATCCCGTCTTGGTTCAATCAATTAAAGACCGCGATAATCAGGTTGATTTTTTATACCGCGAAATAAAAATGTTTCTGCTTCACCACGCAAACAAAAGTTCGACCGCGGTTCAGCAAAACATTATGAATATGATCATGTTCATCAGCGACCTTGAGCGGGCGGCCGATTCAATCGACATCAATATCCGTACGCTCGCGATCAAAAAGCATGCTTTAAAATTAGAATTTTCCCATGAGGGTCTTCACGAAATTCAAATCATGCATGCGCAGGTTGTGAAAGTGGCTTCGATGGGGATTAATGCCTATGACAATTCGCAAATGTGTGAATACGCAATTCAACTGAAACGAGAGCTTGCAAAGCTTGAGATCACATTGCGCGAAAATCATATTCTTCGATTAAATCGCGGGATGAAGGAAACCATCAACACGAGCTCGATCCATCTTGATCTTTTAAGTGAATACCGCCGGATCGCGAGTCTACTTTGTAACCACGCCTACGCCACCAATAAATCGAATGCCAACAACCCGCCCCCTTCTGAGGATTTATCGTGAACCAAGTCTTACCAATCACCCTATTAACAATATCAAATATCTTTATGACATTTGCGTGGTACGGACACTTGAAAACTTTAAAAACCTCGCCCCTATGGACCGTGATTCTGATCAGCTGGGGAATTGCGTTTGCTGAATACTGTTTTCAAGTGCCGGCGAATCGATTGGGCTCAGATTACTTTACGCTTCCACAACTAAAAATAATTCAGGAAGTTATCACGATGGTGGTATTTGCCGGATTTTCGATGTGGTACATGGAGCAACCCCTTAAGCTTGACTACTTGTGGTCGTCATTTTGTTTACTAGGTGCGGTCTTCTTTGTCTTCCGCGGAGCTTAAAGAGGATGAACTTTTTCGGTCGCTTCGGTAATCGATGCGTACTCGTCACTAAACATCTTCATCAGATCTAAGGCGAATTTCTTGGGATCCACTTTTAAATCTTCTAAACTGCATGTCGGCACCGGAGTTCCATCATTTTTAATGTTCACACCTAGATGAATCATCGCCGATACCGCAGAAACCGATGCGATCGATACGCTTAGCTTTTTTGAAGCGTTGCCTTCACCTAAATAGAGGTCATCGCCACTGCGGCGAAGATTTGAACCTAACAGGTCTTTGGCGATAGATACTAAAAGTCTTTGCAAGCTGACCGCGGTCATTAGATTTTGACCGAAAATCTCGACGATAAAGTGCAGCATCAGGTCAGATTTAATTTTGGCGCTGAGGACAAAATCTTCTGCGTCCACCATATTTTCTAAACTCACATCGCAGTTTCCAATAAAGGCTAAAATCGAATTTCCCGCAAGCCGGTGCTGAATGTAACCGTACAGGGGCTTCAAAGCGGAACCGTCGTAATTAATTTTCTGGTCAATAAACAATGTTTTCATTTTTATATGCCCTTGTAGAATTTAAATTTCTTCAAATTGACCCATGATATCGACGTGATTAGCGCGAAAGGCTCTGACCGCACGCTTGCACGATTCGCACTGCCCGCACCATTTGCTGCGACTTTGGTAGCAGACCCACAATTTTTCAAACGGTACTTTCAGGCTTTGACCAAGCTTCACGATTTCATTTTTATTTTTCGTGATCGTGTAGCATTGGACGTCGACGTGATTTGAGGTTGAGTAGGTAAAAGTTTTTCGAACCGTCCGGATAAAGTCGTAGCTATTATCTGGGAAGGTCGCGGCCTCTTCGGCGTTGAAACCGGGAATGATCATGCTGGCCTTTAGGCTTTCGGCAAATGCCGCGGCGATATTTAAAAAAACTCCGTTGCGGTTCGGAACCCAAACGGATTTCGCCGTCTTAGCAGACACCTGTTGATTATCGATCGCGACGCTTGCGCCTAGCGGAAGCTTGGTAGAACTTCTGGTTAACGCCGAACTTCCCAAATCTTTTAACCACGGAATGGGTATAACTAAATGTTTAACTTTGTTTAGTTGCGCAAGCTCTTTCGACCGTTCAATTTCTTTCGCGGCCGCCAGTTGACCATAATCAAATGTCAGCGCAAGTTTGACTTCGGTTTTTTTCAGGGCGGCGTACAAATTGACGGTCGAGTCCAATCCAGAAGAAAGTAAAATCACGGAACCATAAAGCGGTTGCAAACCTAGGCTCATAAAATATTTAAATCTTTCACTAAAAGTTGGATTGTCTTATTGCCATTAAAGTAGTTCCACTGTAGTTCACTCAATAAATCATAAGTCTGACCGACGGAAATTTTCTGTCGCAGACTTTCCGTTGGCGAAAATAAAAGGGCGTCAATTCGGTTGTTACGGTCGATGTCGGAAAAATTCAATTTAAAATGTCCGCCCTTTAGTTCCTTTGATCCGACTAGCAAAATGTGTTTGAACTTAATCAAAGGCACCTGAAACCCAACTCCGAAAGGTCCGATAAAATCATACCACTTCATCAGCTGCGCATTGACCTCTGAAAGATCCGCAACCGTATCAAAATCGATTTCTAAAGGCTGCGGATTTGATTTTAAACTTTCGAAATGTTGCTTTAAAAACTGAATCATTTGCGTTTGATTTTTGACGTGCAGTTCAAAACCGGCCGCGGCGGCATGCCCTCCGAAGCGGTTTAAAACCGTCTCTGAACTTTTCAGTGCCTGTACTAAACTGTACTCGGATCCCTGAGGTGTGCGACTACTTCCAACGATCATGCCTTCTGAATTTTGCGATCCAACGAAGGCCGGGCGATTAAAAACTTGAGTGAGTTTCGTCGCGATTAGACCAATAACCCCTCGATGAAAAAATTCTGAAGAGACGAAGACGAAGTCATTTTCAGTCCAGGCCTCTAAGGCCTTTAAGGCTTTTTCTTCGGCGTCGCTTTGTAGGCTTTGCCGGGTTTGGTTATTCGTTAAGACTTTTCCAACCATTTCTTGAGCGCGCTTATCACTGGTCTCTAAATAAATTTGGGCCGGTAAAATTTCTGATTCCATCCGCGACAGTGCATTTAACTTTGGAGAAAACCGAATCGCCACGTCTTGTGAAGTCAGTTCTCGGCCATCTAAACCTAAGGCTTCAAGTAATGCTTTAAGTCCCGGTTTCTTCGTCTGCGCCAATGCGACCAGGCCATGTTTAACAAGAACGCGATTGTCTTCGATCAACGGGACCATGTCGGTTAAGGTTCCGATACAAAAAAACTCGAGCACCTCTTTGAGATCCCATTCATTTTTTGGAAGGATGGGGTTTTCAAAAAATGTGCGCTTTAATGCCCGAAGTAGATAAAAAGCGACGCCGGCCCCGCAAAGGTAACCAAGGCCCGAGGTGCATATTTTTTGGTTCGGATTTAAGACCACGAGGGCATCGGGTAAGGTTTCGGCCGGCAAGTGATGATCGGTTAAGATCACGTCGACCCCTAGGGCCGTTGCTTTTTCAAAAGCTTTAAACGATGTGATTCCTACGTCGACGGTGATAATCAAACTGATGCCGATATTTTTAAGTTCTTCCACCGCTTCCGCATGAAAACCGTAGCCTTCACTGAGTCTGCGGGGCTGGTAGTAGGCCACATCTTTAAAGCCGATTTTTTCAAGGCCGTTTTTAAGAATGGCTAATCCACTTGTTCCGTCCAAATCAAAATCAGCGTAGATACAAATTTTCTCGCTATTTAAGTAAGCCTGAACTAAACGATCGCAGGCCACTTTCATTCCGTGAATGGTGAAGGGATCTTTCAATTCGCTCAGTTTTGGATTAAGAAGGCCGTCGAGCTGACTTTGCTCAAGCCCCCTTGAAGCTAAAACCCTAGAAATCAGATCCGGAAACGGCCCCGTTAATTTCGGGCCCGTTAAAGATGATCTTTCTTTCCAGGTTGGCATCGCAAAAGACCTTAAGCTTTTCGCGGCGACAGATTAAGTTTTTCCATCAGCAAAATCGTTGGCGCCGCAACGTAAATTGATGAGTAAGTACCGAAGAAGATACCGACGCAAATGGCAAATGCGATATCGGCCACGACTCCGCCTGCAAAAAGATACAGACAAAGCGAGGTGACGAACACCGTGCCGGACGTAATGATTGTTCGACCTAACATATCGTTAATAGATTTATTGATGACGAACGAGGTTTCGCGGTCGCGGTATTCATGTTCGGTTTCGCGAATACGGTCAAAGACCACGATCGTATCGTTCAGCGAGAAGCCGATCAAACTTAAGATCGCAGCTAAAATAGGAACGTTCACTTCTTTTCCAACTAAAATAAAAATCGCGAGCGTGATGACCGCATCGTGAAACAAACAGGCCACCGCTCCGGGCGAGTATTTATAATCGAAGCGAATCGCCACGTAAATCAGGATCACGAGTAAGCAATAAAACACGGCTAAAAATCCGCTGCGCTTAAGCTCGGCTCCCACTTGCGGCCCGACGGTATCAACCCGCTGAATATCGGGCTTCTGGGCGGCAAAGGTTTTAGAAATTTTATCTTTAACGCTCGCGATGGATGCGTTTAATTTTTCGTTCGTTTCCTTATCATTTGTTCCGGCTTCACCCTGGAAACGAATGATGTATTCGTTATTCCCGAAAGACTGAACGCCGACCTCTCCAAGGTGCATGCCTTCCACAGATTTACGAACTTCGTCAATGTGGATTGGTTCCGCGAATTTCACCTGCATTTCGGTTCCGCCCTTGAAATCGATTCCGTAGTTAATTCCTCGAACCGACAGGTAGACGAGTGACAGCAACACCAAAACAACGGAAATGCCGCCGAATAGGCCGATGTTTTTAACGAAGTCAAATTTGCCGAATGATTCTTGAGATTTTAAATTATTTTTATTCATGCTAGCTCCTAAACCGAAATTTTCTGAACACCAAAACGGTGCACAAGATTATCAACGATGACCTTCGAAACGAAAACGTTCGCGAACAATGTCGTGACCAATCCAACCAATAACGTCACGGCGAAACCCCGAACCGGGCCTGTTCCGAAATATAAGAGTACGACGGCCGTTGCCGCTACCGTAATGTTAGAATCGATGATCGCCGACATGGCTTTTGAATACCCTTCTTGCAGGGCCGCTTTAATCGTTGCGCCCTTATGGTATTCTTCTTTGATGCGTTCGTTGATAAGTACGTTTGCATCCACCGCGAACCCGACGGTCAACGCCATGCCCGCAATTCCGGGAAGGGTTAACGTCGCGCCCAAAGATCCAAGCAAAGCAAAGATCGATAAGATATTAATAATTAGAGTGATTGTCGTGATGAAACCCATCTGTTTGTAGTAAGCCATCATGAAAATCATGATCAAGATACAACCGATGTAAGATCCAAGTTTTGCTTTATCGAGAGCGTCTTTACCGAGTGAAGGACCGACCCGTCTTTCTTCTAGCTGTTCAAGCGCCGCCGGTAAGGCGCCGGCGCGAAGGGCCGTCGCAATCAGCTTAGCTTCTTCCATCGAATCTTTCTGATTCGTCGATCCACCTAAGGTGATCACCGCCTGGCCGTTCGGGATCTTTGTATTTATTTTTGGCGCGGTCTTAATCACTTTATCAAGAACTACGGCCATTTGTTGATTGATATGAGTCCCGGTCAAATCGCCAAACTTGACCGCTCCTAGTGGATTAAATCGTAATGCGACTTCGGGCGCTCCGTACTGGTCAAAACTGACCGACGCGGTGTCTAATAATTCGCCGCCTAAATCGGTATCGGTCTTTAACAGAAACGGGATTGCACCGACTTCGATTGATTTTGCGTTGGGCGCTTTTTCAAAATAAACCGCGGTCTTCGCCGGAATTTTTCCATCGAGATCTTTATTCAGACGATTAACGTACTCGGTGTACTTAAGCGACGCCATTGTGTACCCGCCCGCTTTTTCCGCGTCGGCAATAAGCTTCGAAATTTCATCGGAAGACTTTTCGTAAGAGACGATCATAAAATCAAGCTTCGCCGTCGTGTTAATCAGTTGTTTGGCTTTTTCGGCATCGGCCATTCCAGGAAGTTGAATCAAAATGCGATCCGCGCCTTGTTGCGTGATCGAAGGTTCGGCCACGCCAAACTCATCGATCCGGTTACGTAAGGTTTCGATGGCTTGACCAATGATGTATTGCTTTTGCTGCAGAAGGTAAGCATCGAAGTACTTTACTTCAACGCCTTCGGCTGTGGTGTTCAGGACTTGTAAGACCGCAGGGTAATTTTTATTTAACAAGGCTTCTACTTTTTTCGCATCATCGAGGTTATTCACCTGGATATCGAATTGTCCTTCTTTTGATTTTGCTAAATTGTAATCTTTTACAATGATATTTTCTTTGGCAAATTCTGATTTCAAAGAAGCGACTTGGCGCACGACGGTCGTTGAAACGACGGCGTCAATGTCAACACCCATCACTAAGTGAAGACCACCCTGAATGTCCAAACCGTAATTTAATTTGGCAGCGGGCCACCATGACATTTTTGAAACGTCGACTAAGTTCGGAATGACAAATATAATCGCGGCCACAATTCCGATCAGGGCCAGCCACGTTCTTGTTTTTAAACCTTCCATGTTACTTAACCTCTTTCTTCGCTTGAATAGCCGCCTGGGACGTCATGACCATGGCGCGCATCACTTTGATTTGAACTTGGTTTGCAATTTCCAAAGTCACGATCTGGTCGGTCATCGCGGTGATGCGACCCAATATTCCAGATTGCGTGACGACCTGGTCGCCGACTTTAAGCGCCGATAAAAAAGTTTGCGTTTCACGCTGCTTTTTAGCTTGGGGCCGAATCAGGAAAAAATAAAAAACGCCGATAATCACCGCGAATGGAACAAACTGCATCCATTGCGGAGCGGTCTGTGCCGGCGCCGCTGCGGCGTCGGCCGTTGGGGCCGTGGCTTCTTGCGCCCAGGCTTGGCTACCCATACTTAAAAAAGATCCCATTAGAAAATTTAGCATTTTTTCCTCTTTCAATAGAAAATGAATTTGCAATGTAAAATTGAACACTTAAAGACGAGCGATATCAAGTGTTTGCTTTTTTATCCGATCTTACAAATCGCGTTAAGCAGTCATCACGGTACTGCTCCCAACGTCCTTCTTCAAGCGCCTCGCGGGCTTTTCGCATAACCGTCATATAAAAGTGCAAATTGTGAATGGTATTTAATCGTGAGCTTAAGATTTCACCACTTAAAAAAAGGTGGCGAAGATACGCGCGTGAATAATTTTTGCACGCATAACAATCACATTCAGGATCAAGTGGGCCCGCATCTTCTTTGTACTCTTGCCGCTTGATGCTGACTTTTCCTTGCCATGTGTAAAGAGTGCCGTTACGCGCGACCCGCGTCGGTAAAACGCAGTCAAACATATCGATTCCGGCATCGATCGAAATAATTAAATCAAGTGGGGTTCCGACGCCCATCAGGTAGCGTGGTTTGTTTTCGGGCATTAACGGCGCGATATCGGGAAGCAATTCGTGCATCAGATGAATGGGTTCACCCACCGAAAAACCGCCTAGCGCATAACCCGGAAGTTCAACGCTTGTCACTTGATCGAGTGAATACTTACGATGCTGTAAACTAAGGCCACCTTGCACGATTCCGAACAATAGGCTTTCAGGCCGGGTCATGGCTTGAGCCGAACGAACAAGCCAGCGATGAGTTAAATCCATGGACTTTTTAATTTGTTCATCGGTCGCCGGGTACTGCAAGCATTCGTCAAACGCCATAACAATATCCGAGCCTAAGTCCATCTGGATTTCCATACTTTTTTCGGGCGAAATAAAATGTTTAGCTCCGTCTAAATGCGAATTAAATTCGACTCCCTCTTCAGACATTTTTCGTAAACCTGAAAGAGAAAAAACCTGAAATCCGCCCGAGTCGGTTAAGATAGGCCCATACCAATTCATAAATTTATGAAGGCCGCCTAATTTTTTGATTAATTTTTCGCCGGGCCGTAAATGCAGGTGGTAAGTGTTTCCCAAAACCACTTGGGTGCCGCAACTTTTCAGTTCTTCGGGAGTCATGGCTTTGACGGTCGCTTTCGTGCCTACGGCCATGAAGGTGGGCGTTTCGAAAGAGCCATGGTGGGTCATAAATTTCGCACGGCGGGCTTTTCCAGATTTTTTGATGAGTTTAAATTCGCCAAGTTTCATGGACAAAGGACTACTTGAGCCAAACGGAAAAGTCACCATAACTAAAAAGTTTAAATTTATTTTCAATGGCCCATTGATAGGCGGATTTCACGTTTTGTAAGCTTGAAAATCCCGCAACGAGCGCGAGCAATGTGGATTGCGGTTGGTGAAAGTTTGTCATTAATCGATCAACGATTTTAAATTCTGATCCCACCTGCAATAAAATATCGGTTTCACCTTGAAGCTTGCCGGTTCGGGCGACCGATTCTAAAACCCGGGTCGTTGTCGTGCCTAACGACCAGACTTTTCTACCTTGCGATTTTGCCGCAAGAATCTTTTGCCAATTTATTTCAGCTATCTCGTAAGATTCCGAATGCATGACGTGAAGGTTAAGATCTTCAACCGTGACCGGCAGAAAAGTTCCAAGCCCCACGTGCAAGGTGACTTCAATCACCTCGACACCTTTTGTAATCAATTCTTGAATTTGGGCTCGGGTAAAGTGCAAGCTTGCCGTCGGGGCCGCCATGCTTCCCGGCCGGTTAGCCCAAGCCGTCTGGTACCAAGAATCATCTTCTTGTTGATTATGCCGGGCCCCACGCGCTTTTTGAATATAGGGCGGCAAAGGAAGTTCCGCGAATTTTTCAAAATCATTTTCTTTCATCGCGGGATGAACCGAAACCGTCTGGGGACGGCCTTTTTCAAGCAAGGTCATGATACTTCCATTTGGCAACTGAAGCTTGTCATTCACCGCGAACTTCTTTGATGGAAATAATACTTTCCAGGTGTGGGAATCGATTTGATCTAAAAATAAAACTTCAATTTCACCTTCGGCAAATATGCGCCGTTTTAATACTTTCGTATTATTAATCACCAAGACGTCGCCTGCGGGAATTCGGGTAATGACTTCTTGCAAATTAATTTCATGCGGTGATTTTTCGCTTTCAACCCACATCACGCGCGTCGGCCGTGAAGGCGTGGTTGCGATCAGCGCTTCGGGAAATTCGTAATTAAGATCCAATAATTTCATTGGAAAACCAGTAGCATAAGAATCTGCAAGAGCCAAAAAAAAAGCGGATGCTCATCGCATCCGCTGAAGAATGTGTTCTCGGGGAACCACCAAACCCTTGAACTCTTCTTTCTAGAACTTAACCGCAAAGATTCATCTACCTTTTGTCACAGCGATTTCCCGCATTTCGGTTTTTTCGGTCACCGTCATCCAGAGGGAAAAGACCACGACGCCCGAGTAAGCTGCGCAAAACATCAAAACTATATTTAAATCACTCATCGAAAACTCCTTTTTTCTAGAGAGGGGGAGAAGCTTCAGAACAACCATCCATAGTTGCTTTATCTTCAGCTTCAGTAGAGCTTCCGTGCTCTTAGAAGTAAGACGCACGCCTGGACCATTTCAGGTTAAAGAATGGGCGATAATGTTCGGAAGACTGAGCTATAAGAGTTTTTTATGAGGCATCAGTCTCAGGACCTTAGCCTTGGGTCGAAGCTTCCCCTATGTCAGAAATCAAGTCAGACTAACATTTTAAGGAAGTAACCTATGGAAGTTTATGTGCTTATCTTGGTGACCGCGGTCATCGGCAAAAGTCATGCATGGTAATTTGAAGCTTCGCATGGCGACCGCCGAAAAACGGCTAAAGCAAATTGAAGCCGAACTGGCTCGGCTCGGTGTAACAGGTACCGTTGCGGTGCCTACGCCAGCCCCCGCAACGGTACCCGCCAACTTCGGCGTTCCTAAGCAAGTCGTGGGTTTCATCTCGCCTTAACGATGCGCCTATTTCGACATGTCAAACAGGGGCGCGTTCGGATCGGTGTAACTGAAATAATCTTCTTCACGATCGGTATAGGGCGGAAACGTCGCGTTTGCGGGTCCTAAAACGTCAACCGTTGAACCCGAAAAAGCCAGCAGACGATTGGGGTTACGGCAATCACTTGTGACCTTATCTAAATTCAGATCTTCGAGTTTGTAAGCGTAGCTGTTTGCGGTTTTCACGATACCGGTTGCGAACTCGGGGTAAAGTTGCCGGTCACCGCCCGCCGGCTCAACCAACAATTTAAAATTATTTAAAAACACCGCGTAGTCGCCACTCTTCGGATAAATCCCGTGGGAACCTCGCGCGATCGCGGGAACCGGGCGCTCGTTATTTTTAACGACTTCGGGCCAATTCACAAACACCCGTCCCGAATTCCATTTTTGAATTTGCTGACCCGATCGATCCAGTTGACCCATCGTTTGGCTTGCTAAGTGCGCTCCGTAAAAAACCATCAACGGTTTTTTCGAAGTCGCCCGTAATACAACGGTCATGCTTTCGCGGTCAAAAATGTGCGCCGCCATCACGTCATTTTGGGCCGTGCCATTTTTAGGATCGTAAGAATAAAAAAAGTGGTAGTTGATGTAAATTTCATTCCACTTCACATTCTCAAATATCGAATAATAAACTTTTTGGTGGCCTTTTCCGAATCATGATTTCAGTCTGGTCATCGCGGATGACTCAAGGCCCGATTTTAATACCGATTCTGAATGACCGTAGTAGGGTAAAATCTGGACCAATTGCGAAAAGGGAAATCGAAAATCGAAATCTTCAGATCTTGAAAATAGGCGCGTTTTTTTGTTGGTTAAACGAAAAGGCTCGCGGTCAAGTTCGGTATCAACTTCAACTTGATTCGTTAAGTATTCGATCGAAACCGGAAAATACTGTTCATCATGATGCATGCTTAATACCAGCGCGTATTTTTCGGCCAATTCTTTTCGAAGCTCAGGCGACAAAGTGTGTTCGCGCGGCGCAATCGCAAAAACTTTTTGTTTCCAGTAAAGTTTTTTTTCATTTTCGAAAACTAGAAAATAATAAACTCCGGTTTTGGTGACCGGCACCGTAACCCGGGTCATCGCTTTATCGGTGCTTCCGGTCAAAATCAATTGATCGACCTCTTCTTTATTTTCTTTGGATCCCCGAAAATAAACTTTATATTTAAGTTGCGAACTTGCATCGGGAAACGCCTTGCGAAAGTCCCCTAACTCGACGATGATTTGTTTTTGGTTGTTCTCGAGCATGTTAAAAAGCGGCGGCATATTCGCGCTAAATTCGCAGGAGTTCACCGAACTTGTCGCGCGTTGTTGGGTCGGCGCGATTTCGCAGCGAACCAGCGTAAATAGACTAGCCAATAAAACAGCAATTTTAAATATTTTCATGGAACCCTCGCATTTGTTATTTTGCCGGGCGACATCAAGATCCACAAGAGTTCGAAAGGCCAGGTTTTACGCCGTAACACCCACAATAAGATTTGACCCTCCTACACCGTTCAGGCAAAAATCAAATTCGGCCTATTTTACTGCGCGGATGGTGGAATGGTAGACACGCTGGCTTGAGGTGCCAGTGAGTAAAATCG